>JBGCGI010000049.1:0-36431 GCA_045110715.1 Rubripirellula sp. | reverse complement strand
GGCGACTTTCGCGTTTTGCTTCCGCAGTTGCAGCAGCGATCGTCGGCAGCCAACCCGATGTTCCGCCTGCCAGTGAACTACCAAGCGTGGCACCGGCAGATCCCATCGTGATCGTTTGCAACCAGCGACGTCGATTGTGCTTGATCATTGATCATGTCTCATGGTTAAGGGCACACAGCGCATTCGGCCGTATTCAACAGGACCCATAGTAGGTCGCGGATTGCAGTCTGTTTCTGAACCGAGTCACCGGCAACACTCAAATGATCCATGAATTGTTCGGCTTCTTGATCTGTCGGCAAACGCGATAGTGTTGCCAAGAAGAGTGTCTCAATCCGATCTTGATCTGAGAAAAACGGTGCTTGGAGAGTCCCCAGCAGACCAACATTGGGGTCACTCGTCGCGACCGCCATCTCGGGTCCATTCATCAACCCCAGCACTTGAACGACTCCGTGAGGATAATCTTGCGAAGTCGTCTCGGAGGCCTGCATGCGGTTAAGGAATCGTTGCCTCGTGGCCCGATCCGAAGACATCGTGTCATCCGCTCGCGGAGCACTTCGTCGATAAACATTCTGCTGCAGAGAATCAAAATACTGTTCTGGGGTCAGCGTTTTCACAGCCATCGATGCAAAAGAGTCAGCTGGCGGACGCTGCTGTTGATCGACTCGACTGGTCCGAGCGTACGCTTCGGTTCGCGCAAGGGTCGCGTAGAGCTTGCGGAGATCGAAACGTTGCTTGGTAAATTCATCCGTCAAGAAATCGAGCAACTCTGGATGACTTGGCTTATTGTCCGCGTCCATCGCATCGACGGGATCTACCAAGCCTCTACCAAACAGATGGGCCCAGGCCCGATTGACCGCCGCTCGTGCAAAGTAGGGATTGTCTCGCGACGCCATCCAAATCGTCAGCTGTCGGCGGCGAATGTTCTCGGGATCCGGCTCGGGAGCTTCCTGGACTCCGGGATATCGCGGAGCCATTACGTTCTCGGTTTCGGGCAACGTCACCTCGCCGCCAACGCGATCTTCGATCATCGCATCTCGTCCCTGAGCATCGGTCTGCTGCAGTTGGCTAAAGAAAGCCGCGTAATGCCAAAAGTCCTCCTGCGTCCAGCGGTCAAACGGGTGGTCATGACATTGGGCGCACTGCAATTGGATTCCCATGAAAATCCGCGACGTGGCAGCAGCCAACTTTTCAGGCTCTAACGAATGCGAGGTGTAGAAAATTGCCGGCCCCGTGTCGCCTGCGCCACCCGCGGTCAGGAAGCCACCGACGAAATAGTCGTAGGGGACGTTGTCGCGAAATTGAGTGCGAAGCCATTGATGCAACGCGGAAACGTTTTGTTGCTGTCCCAACTGATTCTGCGCATCAGCGGGCAACAGGATCGCGTTCCAGCGACTGGCCATGTGACTGGCGTACTGGGGTGACTCAAGCAAACGATCGATCAGACGACCTCGTTTGTCCTCATTGTTATCGTTCAAGAAAGACCGAACATCCGAGATCGGAGGGGCGACACCGGCCAAGTCCAGCCAGACTCGGCGGCAGAACTCTGCGTCATCGGCATGGGCGACGGGAGAGATCTGCTGGTGCTGAAACGAATCGTTCAATCGTTGGTCAATCGAGTTCGCCGTGATCTGCAACGATGAATCCAAGTCCTCCGCTGACCCAACCGTCAACAGGAGCAATGCGACCACGATTGGACGAACGAATCGCAACATGAAAACTTCGATGGAAGGAGATCGGTTGAGTGAACCATTCATTCCACTATACCAACATCACCTACTCGGCCGCGAGAATTTTGCTCACAGCATGGATCACGGGATAGAGATTGAATCGATCACGACTTCGGTGCCCTCGGGCCCATCAAACGACACTCGGATCGCCTCGATCACCCCGTTCCAAGCAGCGTGTTTGGAGATCGGAAGCTTCCATTCGCTGATCGGTTCGCCAGCAGGCAGCGAAATGGTTGAAAGTGACTGCCACTGGCCTCCCTGTTGCAAGGCCGAAAATTCTACCTTGGTTTCCTTGCTGGAACTTGCGGTCAAAACGAGATCGCCGCGGTTCTTTTCCGCCTTCAAGCTCAATCCAACACGCGTCAGCGTGTCTTGTTCACCGCTGAGTGCGAAGTCCAAGAACCCTTGCCTGCCCGCGATGTTACCGAGTGCTTCGTTTCCCAGCCAACCCTCGGTTTGCCATCCTCCACACTCAAAGGTGAACAGGAATTTTCCGTCAGCGGGATCCCGATCGTTGATGGTCTCCCAAGCGTCGGACAGCCCATCACCATCGCTATCTTCGCGAACCACTTCGTATTCAGGATTGACTGCGCGTCCCCATTTTTGCCCATCCGCTTGGAAGGCCAACTCTTCATTGGACTCTTCACCCACGCCATCGTCTCCTGTGGCCAGCCATTGATCCAGCAGTTCGCGATGCCGGTTCAGTTGCTCGGTGAACTCTGGATCCTTCACCAGGTTATGTAGTTGGCTTGGATCATTCTTGACATCGTACAGTTCTTCGGCAGGCCGCTCGCCGAAATAGATTTCCGTCAATTTTGGAGACAGCTGACCCGTTGCGTACAACTCTCTTAGGTTCTTCACGTAGTCCTTGGGATCACGATATTGGGGCTGTAAGAAGACACGGTCAGTCTTGTAGTTCCGTGTGTAACGGAATCGATCTGTACGGACAGTTCGCACTCGATCGATCGTGTGGTCCAAGCGGTCTTTGGCCGACGCAACGTAGCTGCGTGGCACGATTCGATCACCAAACAGATTCTGCCCCTCAAAGGACTTTGGAATCGCAATGCCCGCCCACGCCAAAGTGGTTGCAGACAGGTCCAGCAGGTTGACCAAGTCATCCCGAACCGACGGTGCTGGGACATAGGGATCTGGGCCAGCGATCACGAAGGGGACGTGCAAACCTCCCTCGGTAGGCATTTGTTTGTGACGAACCAGGTTGTTCGCGCCATGGTCACCGAAGTAAACCACAATCGTGTTGTCCGCGAGTCCAGCTGCTTGCAAACCTGCGAGCACTTCACCAATGAAGTCATCGTCTTTGCGAATCGCGTCATAGTGTTGGGCGACGACTTCACGATACAGGTCGTTCTGTGGATAGTCGGGTGGAACAGTAACCGACGCAGGATCGACTTTCCGATTCTTCGGAAACTTGGTCGTGTTGTTCTTTCCCCCCGCCGTTTGGATCTGCCCAAAGAATGGCTGGTTGCTTTTCAATTGCTCCCAGGGAACCGGCGAGCGTCCTTTCTGTTGCAGCGAGTAGGTCGCCTCTTCATCCCAAATGAAGTTGTAATCAGACTTGCCAAGATTGAAAGTAAAGTACCCACTTTCCTTGACGATCTGAGGTAGCAACTTCATCCCCTTGGGCAAGTACAGCTTGGCAGGACCGCGCGATGAACGGTGCTCATGCGCGTTGAAACGAATTTGATTCCGGCCTCCCATCAAGGCTGATCGGCATGCCGAACAGACTGGCGCAGGCACAAACGCGCGGGAGAAGCGAATGCCACGGTCGGCCAGCGAGTCAATGTGCGGGGTTGCTCCCTGGTTGATTGGATCGCCGTAACATCCCATCCACGGCGATGTGTCTTCAGCGAACAACCAAAGGATGTTGGGACGCGCCTTGATCACTTTCTGTTTCGACTTCCTTTTCGATGCATCCTGTGAGATGGCGGGAAACGACACCAAGAGCGTGAGCCAACAGGCGGCGGCAACGATAAACGGTTTCATCGGTGTTTCTCTTGGTGAACAGGGAACAGAGAGGCGAATTTTGGTTGACAAGTGCCCGATTATAGATCAATCCCCAAGCTGTTACCGGGCCGCTATGATGTTACGAGGAGAACCCCATGGCGAAGTCAATCTGGCCCAACGACGATCAAACCGAAACCCTACTGGCAGGAGCCAAAGCGGGAGATGACGATGCGATCAATCGATTGCTGGAAAAGCATCGGGTCTCGGTCCGGCGGCTCGTCGAGATGCGATTGGACCGTAAAGTTCAGCAGCGAGTCGATGTAAGTGATGTCGTCCAGGACGTGATGATCGAGGCGAATGGGCGACTGCAAAAGTACCTGGACGATCCCGTGATGGCATTCCATCTGTGGATTCGGCAGATCGCCTGGGACCGAATCATCGACACCTATCGCCGCCACCGAGTCAGCGCCAAGCGAAACATGGATCGCGAGCAGCCGATGTCTGTGCCAGCCGGTGCGGACCACTCGACCATGGAGTTGGCAGTTCAGCTCTGCGATCCAGGCTTGACTCCAGCGGCCGCGGCAACCCAGCGCGAGATCGCCAAGAAGGTGGAATCCGTCATCGAGCAACTCGAGGATCAAGATCGCGAGATCATCCTGATGCGTCACTACGAACATCTCTCCAATCTCGAAATCGCCACAGTCCTCGGACTGAATCCGCCAGCAGCCAGCATGCGGTACCTCCGAGCCGTTCGTCGCCTTCGTGAAATGATGGAGGCCGAAGAATTTGACGCTAGTGACGAGAGCAACGCGTGAGTGATTCCATTGACGATGCTTCTGCACGGGATCAACGGCTGGCCAACATTCTTTCGGACGTTGCGGACTCCGTCGCCGAAGGACAGATCGTCGATTTAGAAAAGATCTGCGTTCAGGAGCCAGATCTTGCCGATGAACTTCGGCGGTTATGGGGAGCGATTCTGGTCACCGATGCGGCTGGTGCCTCCAACGACGAAGGCGTCGGCAGCGCGTCGTCGGGGCGATGGCAAAGCTTGAAGTTGCCGGTCAACGTCGGTGACTACGAGTTACTAGAAGAGCTGGGACGAGGCGGCATGGGTGTCGTTTTTCGAGCTCGGCAAATCAGTCTCGATCGCGAAGTCGCTGTGAAGATGATCTTGCGAGGTCGATTGGCGAGCGAAGGTGACTTACAGCGATTTCTGGCGGAAGCATCTGCAACAGCGCGACTGGAACATCCCAATATCGTTCCGGTCTACGACGTCGGTGATGTGGACGGGCGTCCCTTCTTCAGCATGCAGTTGGTCATGGGGGAAACCTTGGCGCAGCGAGTCGCGCGCTCTCCCATGTCGCAATTGGAAGCGGCAAGAACGGTGGCCTCGATTGCCAACGCGATTGCTCTCGCCCATCAGCAAGGAATCCTGCACAGAGATATCAAACCCAGCAACATCATGATCTCGGAAGACGGCACGCCGATGATCACCGACTTTGGTTTGGCAAAGCAAACTGGCAGTGCGGATTCAGTGAGTCGAACCGAGCTCACGCGGAGCGGCATGCTGATTGGTACTCCCGCATACATGTCTCCCGAGCAAGCTGGGGGACGAAAACACTTGATGGGGCCAGCGAGCGATGTCTATTCGCTCGGTTGCGTGCTGTACTTTGCATTGACGGGTCGATCGCCGTTCGTTGCCGAGTCGCCGATGGAGATGGTGATGCTGGTCATCGAACAAGATCCACCACCGCCGCGAGCCTTGCGTCCAGGTCTGGATCGCGACTTGGAAATGATCGTTGTCCGCTGCCTGCAGAAACCGATTGACCTGCGTTACGAATCCGCCGCAGCGCTCGCTTCCGATTTGGAGGCCTACCTAGCGGACGAAAAGGTATCTGCGCGAAGCGGACGGTTTAGCCAAGTCGTCGCGCGGATGTTTCGCGAAACCCATCATGCCGCCGTCTTAGAAAACTGGGGGACGCTGTGGGTTTGGCATTCGATGGTGTTGCTGGTCGTTGGATTGCTGACTTGGCAGCTTGATGTCAACGGCGTCACTCAACGGTGGATTTATGTCGCTGTCTGGACGGTCGGTTTGGGAGCTTGGGCGGCCGTATTCTGGAAACTCCGCCAGCGAATGGGTCCGGTGACCTTCATCGAACGCCAAGTCGCTCATGTGTGGGGTTCCAGCATGATCGCGATCGCGATGTTGTTTCCATTGGAGTGGTGGCTGGGGCTGAAAGTCCTGTCACTCTCTCCGCTGATTGGCGTGATCAGCGCGATGGTCTTCATCATCAAAGCGAGCATGCTGAGCGGAGCTTTCTACGTGCAAGCCGTTGTCTTGCTGGCCACAGCTTGCGTGATGGCTGTGGTCCCCAAGCATGCCCACGTCATCTTTGGAATCGTCGCAGCGGGTTGCTTCTTCTTCCCAGGATTCAAGTATCGCCGCCGTCGCTTTGCGTCGCGCGCAGCGTGAGCAGTGACAATTCGGGTCGACAGTGAATTCGCATCAAGTGAGTTCCGGCCAACCCGCGTGAAACGTGAAGCGTCGTGGGCGGTTTGTAGAAATCTCCGGATGCATAGCGACTGCCGTGAAAACTGGGACTGAGCAAAGGACCAATCAGCGGAAGTCGGCCCTGACCGCCATGGGTATGTCCGGCCAACATCAAAGACACGTTGTGCTGCCGAGCCCATCCCAACTGGTCTGGGCTGTGGCTAAGCAAGAGCCGAAACGCTTCATCCCTTGATTCGGAAAGTTCTGGTCGATCGAACCAGGGGAACTCGTTTCCGATCAAGCGGCAATCGATTCCTCTCAGGTGACGGGGCATGCTGCGGCCTCCTAGGTCAGTCCAGCCAGCTTGTATCATGGCCTGACGTGTTTCATTCGGATCATTGATTCGCGTGTCATGGTTCCCCAGCACGAAGTAGCAACCATCAGGGGCAACTTTCTCTCTCGCCGTCAATGTAAAAATGTCCGTTAGCCAACCGACGCACTCTTGGTCGTCGATGATGTCACCAGCAAACGTCATCATGTCGGGCGACCATTCGCTCGCCCGCTGAACGACGTGCTTGGAAAAATCGGGATAGACGTCGCCTGTCAAATGAATGTCCGACAGGTGTGCAATCCGATACCCGTCCAATGCGGCTGGCATGCCGACCACGGGAAGTTCGATTCGCTCGATTGCAAGCTCGAAAATTTGATTCAAGGGAAGTCGACACTCGACCTTACACTTCGCCGAGCGTGCCAGCGACGTGCCGGTCGCAGCTTCAACGTCCACCACTTCAATTTCGCGGCGTGCCCGGATCCATTCGAGCCCAAAGACAGGCCGCCAAAGCAACCATGGAATCCCCAACACCAACCAGGCTGCCAAACAAAGGCATGAGTAGATCAAGAGAGAAGTAGGTACCGGCAGCCCTTCGGGACGACCTTGCCACAGATCCGACACCAGGTCGAAGTGAACCGCCAGCGCGATGGGCGGGAACAGAACCGTGAACAGAAAAAACAGTTTGACCAAACGCTTGATCAACTTACGCGACAACCCAAATCCGTTGATGCGATTGTAAATCCCCAGCATCAAGCCAAAATGGCCTAACACGACAGCAAGCGAAACGATCCACCAAACGTTGGGATTCATCAACTTTAAAGAGCCTTCGGCCGCATCGAGTGGACGAGTTCCATGGGCGTGTTCGCATCCAGATCACTCCATTCTTGGAAGGGATGGAGTTGGAAGATGGCGATCGCAGCTGTCGGCATGTCAGCATGTTTCTGGCTGAGCGCCCCGACCACGTATGCCATGCCCGGATTGTGAGCGACCACCATCACACGACTCACATCACCTGCGTGCTCCTTGGCCGCATTCAAAATCGTGTCCGCCCCCGCCAGGTAGAGCGACTCCTGAAAATGGGTGTTCGGTGGAGTGGCCCATTGCTCGACCATCCGATCGACCGTCTCGCGGGTCCGTGTGGAAGTCGAGCTCAGAATCAAATCGGGGATCATCGTTTGCTGCT
The DNA here is from genome assembly GCA_045110715.1 of Rubripirellula sp. GTDB lineage: Bacteria > Planctomycetota > Planctomycetia > Pirellulales > Pirellulaceae > Rubripirellula. The sequence continues at coordinate 28,737 of JBGCGI010000049.1, read as the reverse complement.
CGAGCCACCGGGCCATCGCTGGCGCTGCGCGCCGACCACGATCGTTCAGCGGGCGGTCGTGATCCGACAATGACGCGTCATCCCAATCACTCTTTGCATGGCGCATGAGAATCAAGAATCGTGGATTGTCTTCGTTTTGCTCGGTCATCAAGGGGCTCTCTTGGGCATATAATGGATGCCGATCGTGCGTGGGCTGTCCCAGCGCGAAACTTCCTTCACTTGCCCCCCGTGACTCATGAAAGTTCGTTCTATCGCTGTGTGTTTTCTTGTTGTCTGGACCACAAACACGATGGCTCCGTCCCTGTTGGCGGATGATTGGTCGGGTTGGATGGGCGATTCACGAGACGGAGTGTACCGCGAAACGGGAATCATCGACGAGGTGCCTACCAGCGGCTTGAAAGTGAAATGGCGAAAACCGGTCAGTGAAGGCTACGCCGGTCCGGCCGTCGCCGACGGTCGCGTTTTCATCTTTGACTACGTGAAAGAATCAGGAGAATCCTTCAACAACCCAGGTGAACGAGCCAATTTGAAAGGGAAAGAACGACTGACCGCTTTGGACGCCGACACTGGCGATCAACTCTGGCAATACGCCTACGATTGTCCGTATCGCATTTCTTATCCATCGGGTCCCCGCTGCACGCCCACCGTCGATGGAGAACACGTCTATCTCCTCGGCGCCGAAGGAGACCTGCAATGTCTAACGGCTGCGAAGGGAGAAGTCGTTTGGAAACGCCACCTGCAGCGCGACTTCGGAGCGGAATCGCCGATCTGGGGCTTTGCCGCACATCCACTTGTTGATGGAGAATTGCTCTACACGATGGTTGGTGGATCAGGTCAAGGAGTCGTCGCGTTCGACAAGAACACCGGGGAGGTCCGCTGGAAAGCTCTTGACACCAAGGCTGGGTACTGCCCGCCCTCCATCATTGAGGCCGGCGGCACCCGACAGTTGATCGTGTTTCACCCCGCAGGCATCGCGGGAATGAATCCTCGTGATGGATCCATGCATTGGGAGATTTCGGTCGAACCGTCCTACGAGATGTCGATCGCAAGGCCCATGGTGGATGGCAACCTGATGTTTGCCAGTGCCATTCATAAAGAGGCTGTCTTGATTGAACTCGGCAAGAACGAACCCTCGGCCACCGAACGATGGCGCGGTGAACCAAAGAACGCAGTGCACAGTGGCAACGCAAGCACGTTGTTTGTCGACGGCGTGATCTACGGAACGGATTGCAACGAAGGCACTCTGATCGCTGTGAGTGCGAAAGACGGATCCCGACTCTGGGAATCCTTCGAGGCGACCAAGCCCGGTGAGAAACGCTTCATCAAACACGGCACCGCCTTCATCACCCGAATCGGTGATACCGATCGCTACTTTTTGATGAGTGAAACGGGAGATCTTCAGATGGCTCGATTGACGGCCAATGGCTACGAAGACTTGGGTAGATTCCACGTGCTGGAGCCGACCGGCGAGTGCTTTGGTCGGGAGGTTGTGTGGAGTCACCCCGCTTACGCCAACCGAACGGTCTTCACCCGCAACGACAAAGAAATCGTTGCCGTCGATATCTCAAAATAGCTTGCTTCACTACCAGCGAATTTCGGAGCCAACCGTTAGCCCCAGAAAACTGAGGCTGTCGTCCAACGGACTGTCACCTGCAAGTCCACTGTCGCGACCGGTGAATACCCCCGTCGGATTGGCACCACCAACATTGCCGTAGTACTGCGACTCGACAGCAACACTGAGTGCAATGTTGGAAGACACCTCACATCGAATGCCAAGTTGAAGTTCGGCATTGGTAGCGAGCGTGTCTGCGAAATCATCGCCGGAACGAAGATTCACTTCGCCGACAGATTGTCGCTGACGATTGTTGACGTCATCGACTGCGGAGAATTCCTTAGCACCGAACAACATCGATCCACGTAAATTGGCGAACAGTTGCAGCTTGTCGTAAGGCAACACGTGCGTCAAACGAAGAGCCGCGGTGGGTCCAAGTCCCCGGAATTCCGAATACGAATCGACGATCCCTTGATCCGTGACCGCGTTGTAGCCCTGACTCAGTTTGGCGTATCGAAGACCGGCGTAGAAATCTAACGGTCCGCTGACTTTTCGTTGGAGTTCCCAATCGATGACATCGGCACGAACACTGCTGCGAAACTCACCCTCCGTGATGAATCCCAAACCGGTGGTGATATCGCCGTCTTCGCTAAGGAAGCCAACGGTTGCTTCGTATCCCGTAGGAATCAATCCATTGGCATTGTTTGCTTGAAACGAATCCGAATGCCGGAATTGCCAATATCGCATCCGCCAACCAAGATTGTTCCCAAGGGCTTCGCGTCCGAACTGAACTCTTGGGCTGTACTCCAAATGCCATGGAAAGCCGACATGCGTGTAACCATCGTCGGTTTCGACGATCAAGCCCGTCGCGTTACTTTGCGTCGGTTGAACAACCACGCTTTCGTAAGTCGCAAAAAGGCCACCAGCTCGGTCATCCTGGCCTGAGCGACCGTTGCCACGAAGTTGGTCGATTTGCAGTTGCTGACGAGCGATTTGCGATCGCATCGCGTCCACCTGCTCCCAAACACCTGGCGAAACAGACTCCCCAGCGTCATAACCGACTTGTTCGATTGGCTCTTCATCCTTTTCAGTTTCGCCCGAGGCTTCGCCCGCCTTGTCAAACGACAGTAAAGTCGACCAAGTCTCTGCCGCCTCCTGTCCCATCGCGGAACTGCAATTGACGAGGGCCAAAGCTGACGCAAGTGCGACGAAACGCCAAGCTGAAAACGTTTGAGAAACAGTCATGTTCAATCAAGCTTCTTGGAGGGGAGCGCCAATGGTTGGCTGAGGGAGGTGTTCGTTTGTGCGATGAATGCATCGAAGCACCTCATGGTGAGGAGCCAGAATGCCCGTGAGTTGCAAATTCGTTTGAGCAACGTGATTGCAGATGGCTTCGCGCTGCGAAGGAAGATGAAGCATTGGAGCGGCTGCGGGTGACAGGCCCGGCAACTCGCCGGCGCCAGCCATGATAAAGTGGTGATTCACTTCAGCGAAAACACTTGGGATGCCTTCCGGAAGGAAGACTTCACCGCGCACGCGATAGTTTTCCAGACTCGTATTCAATGAGGCTGGAAGCTGGACCGATCGACAGTCCCGCCAAAACTCGGTGTCGTCGCGTCGCGAAAGCACGTAGTGCAACAACACGAAGTCGCGGACTTCTTCGTAAGCGACTTGCGTGCGCGTATTGAATTCTCGATCGCCGCCGTCCATGGCCATGCATTCAACCAAGTCATCCAAGGCCCGCTGCACCAGAAAGATCCCCGTCGACTCCAAAGGCTCAACGAATCCGGATGACAGACCAATGGCAACACAGTTTTGTTTCCACGATTCTGTTCGATGGCCGATTCGCATCGAAAGTTGTCGTGTATTCGTCTCAGCATCCAAATCATTGAACGACAGTAACTCACTGCGAGCCTGATCATCACTGATGTGGCTTGAAGAATAGACGTAGCCAACGCCAGTCGCTTCCATCAGCGGAATTTGCCATGACCAACCCGCAGACATTCCAGTGCTCACGGTGTAGGGCGGGATCTCCCCGCCTGCGACTGGGGCACGGGTGACGACTGCTCGATCACATAGCAATTGATCTGACCAATCAATCCACGGAACGTCCAAGCTTTTCTCAATCAGCACAGCTGCAAATCCGCTGCAGTCAATGTACATGTCAGCCACCACCGGCTCTTGTTCGGCGATCTGAACCGATTCGATCGAACCGTCGGACGCCTGGTTGGCTCCGATCACGCTGCCGATTCGGTGATCCACACCATCTTCGATTGCGATCTCGCGAATGAACCGTGCGAGTTTTCCAGCATCCAAATGGAACGCATAATTCTCTAGCCGTGCCGAATCATCGAAAGTTCGTGGCGACCCGTTTTGATCACAAAGCTGTTTCTGCAAACTGAAGTCGGTGTAGGCGACCTCTGATTCGGGCGTGCTGCGGACGCTCTGTGCCCAAAGATGGACCAGGTCGCAGCCGTCCACGGTCCCACCACAACTCCCAAACGGATGCCAATATCGATGGTTTGGCGTGATCCAGTTGTCGAATCGAATGGCCAATTTGTAGGTGGCGCCGGTACGACGAAGAAACTCATCCTCGTCGATGCCCATGTTCTGAATCCAGTCGATCAAGGCTGGAATGGTCGCTTCGCCGACGCCCACACCAATTTGATCGTGCGACTCAATCAAGGTGACTTTGCAGCCCAAGCGTCGACGCAAGGTTGCTGCTGACATCCAGCCAGCGGTTCCGCCACCAATGATAGCAATATGCTGAACATTCACCCACGAGTTTTGCGGCTCGGAAGTGGCTGAATAGTTCGGAAATTTTGCGTCAGATGATGGCATTCCCTTTCGCTACCAAACGAAGCCTTTAGATCGAAAGAGCAGTCAATCATTTTGATGAATCTTGGGGAACTCTGCCGGGAAACTCACTAGCGTCGTGTTTCCCATCTGACTATATCCGTGGTAGTTCCAGCAAAAATTGGATTTTTTGCGAGTCTGGCTAAAGTCATCCCGATGGCTTGCCAACTGACATCAACCCTGATGTTGTGATCACCCGAATGGATTTGGGATAGTGACGATGAAGTTTGATCATCTGCTTGCGCAGCTGCGCGACCGGTCTAATAACGCCCGCCTTCAGAGGCGTCGGTCTTCGAAACGTCGCAGGGCGCTTTCACGCCCACGGCAATGCAAGTTGGAGTCGCTTGAGATGCGGCAATTACTAGCCGCCGACGAGAGTCTTATGGGCTCAGCTTTCAACGACACGATGGTGTTGACGCAATTGCCCAGTGGTCAGTTGCAATTGACGGATGCCGGGGGCCTACAATCGACGGTCGTTTTTGACCAGCCGACCAACTCTCTGACAATTGATGCGAATCTTGGCATCGACCGAATCACAGTGCAGGGCACCATCGATTTGGGCAGCGCATCGCTGCACTTGGTCGCTGAAGAGATCTATGTGGCGGCCAACGCGGATTTGGATGCGGGAAACATCACCTTTGATGCTAGAGGACTGGAAGAGGGTCTATCGATCGCGAACAACTTGCCGATCGACCTGACGGACTTCCTGGAAGGCGCGCGCACGATCAATGTGGGGGACGGCGCGACCATTGATGGGCAAGACATCTCATTGTCTGCGACTCGAGTCTCTTCGCTTGTGAACACGAAGCGGCCGTTCGGAATCGGCGACAAGAACGTCAGCATTGTGATCGGCGATGCTCACCTGCAGGGCGACAACGTATCGATCGTTGCCAATGCAGCGGACGAGAATCTGTTGGATGAGCTTCCTGGTTGGGCGCAACACAACCTTGTCGGCCCCGTTCAGGAGTACATCAGCAACGGAATTCTCCCTAACGTGCCGTTCGCTGTCATGATTCGTAGTGGCGAGGCAACGATCGATCTAACTTCCACTCAGATCGATGCGTCGGGCAACGTTCGAATCGACGCAAACACGGTGACGGACGCGACGACATCGGCGGTTGCGGTTCAGGACACGGACGAAAACAACGGCAAATTTGAAACGCTCAAGGATTCCACCAACTCGATCAGTGTCGGCTACAGCCAAGCGTCCAGCGTTTCGCGTACGACGTTGAGCGCTGGAACGGAGATCACGGCTGCTGGTGATGTTGATATCGTCTCAGGAGCGGAGACGGTCGCCAAAGTAACCGCGACAACCGACGCGAATACCGGCGATGAAGACGTATCGGATGGACGCAATCCTGCGAAGACAAATGCAGCTGCAATGTCGATCGCCGTGTCACACGCCAACACAGAGGCGATCACGACGCTTGACTCGACGGTCGTGATTCACTCCGACGGCAACGTCAATGTTCATGCGGTCGGAGACGCGACCAACGCGGCTTCTGCAGGTGTTCAGATCTTTGTGGATGGCAGCGGTGGACTGGGGATCGCTATCGGCGACGACGACACGACCATCACTTCGACCGTGGACGGCACCATCGTTGCGAAGGGCACGGCGACCAACCTCGACTTGGACGTTTCGTCCGCGCATCAAATCTTGCCAAACAAGATTCGCATTGACGATCATGGCCTGACCACTGGCGATGAGTTGGTCTACCGAGCCAGCGATCTGAGCACCAACACGGAAACCGCGATCGGCGGGCTGGCTCATGGTGGGACCTACCGAGTCGTGGTTGTGGACAGCGACCACATCGAACTACAGCGAGACGGTGTCGAAGCGATTGAACTGGACGCTCGTCGTGTTCGTCCAGCGGCGACGCACACACTGCAAAGATCGGAAGCGATTGAATTCGATGCCGAATCGGGGGCGGTTAATCTTCTGTCCAATACGATCACCGTTCCAACGAACAAGATGGTCGACGGCTCGGTCGTACGCTATCGAGTTGGGGCCAACGACGAAGAAGTCACTCCGGCGGATACGATCATGCCGATCGGCGGATTGGAAGACGACCACGAGTATGTCGTGATCGTGTTGTCGACTTCCGGATCAACAAGCACGATCCAACTTGCAGAAAAGTCAACGCCTGGCCTGGCGATTGATCTAACAGCTGGAGCGATCGGCGACGGTCATGTCATTGGCTTTGAAGAAGCCACGATCAACATCGCACCTGCGTCAGATGTCGATCGAACGACAAACCAGATCACGATCAGCCCTCAGCCTCATGGACTGAACACGGGCGACCAGATCACCTACGCCACCGAAGACGGACATGAAACGACAGAGAGTCTCGTTCGGCGAATCTTCCTTGGACATCAGGACGCCCTTCCCTTTGATCCGACCGCCACGGATGAAGAATCCGGAGACACCGTTGATCTGGATGACGATCTGATCCAGTTGGACAACGCCAGCGGTTTGGTCACCGGACAGCGTCTGCGTTATCGAACGGGCGGCGGATCTGCGATTGGAGGCCTCAGTCACGACACGGACTACTTCGCAATCGTCAACGAAACCGGGCTGATCGGCCTGGCCAACAGCCAAGCCAACGCATTGGCCGGAAATGCGATCGACTTGCAAGCTGGTGCAACCGGAACCAACCACGAGTTCACGCCAACGGTGGTAGAAGTCGGCGACAACGAAATTTTGCTGCTCGATCATGGCTACGAAACAGGTCAACGTGTCCGATACTTCGCTGGTGATGGATCCGCATCGGTCGGTCTGACAGATTCAACTGGACTTGATTCCTCGATCCCCTATTTCTATGCAATTCGTCTCGACAGCGGCCGGTTTCAGCTTGCCAGTAGCCGCGCGGACGCATTGGCGGGAACAGCGCGCACGTTGAGCGGAAGTTTCCAAGGCAATGATGGCGAGTCGTTTGAAACCGACCGATTTGTGACGTTGTTTGATTCATCCCGAACCGAGGCAACCGTCTCTGGAACCGAGTTGCGAATCAGCGACCATGGATTGATCGAAGGCACGACGATTGTCTATCGAGCAGGCGGAGGCGAGGCCATTGATGGACTTGATATCAACGAAACGTACATCGTTCACGTGGTGGATTCGGACACGGTGGAATTGCGCGAAGTTGGTTCCGCCACATCCATCGCTCTGACGGCCCCAGCAGAGATGGGGATTGGACTCCACGCACTCGAAGTGATTCGTGGCGATGTCGATTTCGAGAGCGACTTATTCTTTCTGAGCGATCACGATCTGAACACGGGCGACAAAGTCGTCTATCGAAAGAGTGCGACACCCTCCGACTTGGTCATCGATGGTCTTGTCGACGGCCGAACGTACGAAGCCATTCGGGTCAATGGTGACGAGTTGCAACTGCGAGAAGTCGGTACGACGCAGGTTATCGACTTAGGAACGGATGCCCTTGCTGATGCTGTGCACACTCTCGATGTGCTCTCGGGAGAAGATGAATCGCAGGTACTGCGCACTCTGAGCTTCACACCAGAAGTGTTGGCTCCCGGAGGCGACTTGTATCAGGTCACTTTCAACCCAACGTCCCAACCAACCGTCGATGCGGCAGACAACTCCCTCCGCATCCCTGCGCATGGATTCGTGCAAGACGAAGAAGTGGTTTACCTGACAAGCTCGGGACAGGGCATCGCGACCACTTCTGGGCCCGTGACACGCTTAGCGGGCGGAACCACCTACATGATCGATGTGGTCGACGAGGATCACATTCGGCTGAAAGATGGTTCGGGCGTTGTCAATTTGGAGGCCGAGGGCCTAAACGATCGCGACGGATTGGAGCGTGCAAGTACGATCACCCGAGGCGATCAACCCATTCGTGGCCTCGCGAATCAAGGCCGCTACTTTGTTCGTGCAGTAGATGCCAACACCATCGAACTGTTCGAAAGCCGATTGCATGCCCTGTCAGGTGGTCCGATCGCCCTGGATTTCTCGAGTGCAACTGGCAGCGGCCACTTTTTTGAGACAGGCCGCGCTTCAGGGATTGGGATTGATGCGCGTTTGAAAGCGAAGAACGAAGTCGTCTCTGGATCTCAGATTGGAGACGCTCCAAAATTTCGAGATGTGGCTACCAAGGGACAATTTCAGAACCGAAGCAAGATTGGCAACAGGTCCAACTTGGCGACCAAAGAGTCGAGTCAGGGATCCGCGACCTTGAGCTCTTCCAGTGAAGACGTGTTGCGGGGAACAGGCGGGAAAATCAACAACTTCATCAGTGCTGCTGGCGCACTAGCCTATTCCGTCATCAATCACGATGTGCTGGCCGAAGCGGGAGCCATGTCGGAGCTTAGCGCAGGAATCTCGCCAAGCGACGCGAGTGTCAATTCGGATGCCGACATCAGCGTTACTGCATCCATCAACCAGGATCTCAAGCTGAAGAGTCAAGGAACGATCATCTCCGATGGTGGCGGCAAGGCTACGGACGACGAAAACGTCGACCCTAAGAAGAGCAAGCCACGAGCCAACAAACGAGATAAGGACAAGGCGTTTGCCGCCGGTGTTGCCGTCAGCATCGGTGATGTGAACAACAACGTGCAGGCAGTACTTCGCTCGTCTGGCGGCAACCATGCGGTGCTGAATGCCACCGGTGAAGTCACCGTGCACTCTTCTCTGACTTATCCGCTCTTGGTCGAACCCATCACGCTGATTCCGTTCTACGAAATCGGGAACGCTATCGCGGACTCCGACGCTCGAGAAGAGTTTCTCAACGGCGACATTCGCGAGTACATCCAAGACAGCATGGGGCCAGACTTGGGCATTGGCGAAATCGTGAATGTCTGGGCTTCGTCGCAAGCGTCTGGCGAGGGGACGGTCGCGAACGATCAGAACAACAATGTGAGCGGCGCGGCAAGACTCTCGGTAGCCGCATCGATCGCGAAAGTGGATTACGTCAACGTCTCGAAAGCGATCGTGGGGGAAGACGTTCGAATCAACCAGGACGCTGCTTATCAAACGGTCAATCAAGCAGTCACCGTCGATGCCGCGATGGACATGACTTTGGTCAACGTTGCCGGAGTGTTCACGCTTTATGCGGATCCCAAGTTCGTCAAGGACGCGATCAAGGCCGGCTCGGCAAAGGACGCCTTCTCGGCTGTTGGAAATCGCGCCGGTGTGCTTGGTCTGGGTGGTTCGATTCTGTTGCAGTCGATTAGCAATCAGACGATTGCCTTGGTTTCCGACGGGGCCATGATTCGCACGGCAGCGTCGATGCCACTGACAATCAATGCTGATGAAAAGATGTTCAGCTTTGACTTTGTCCAAGCGGGTGGCGAGTCCGGCAAGGTCGGTATCAGCGGCAGCGTTTCGATCGTGGACCAAGACAACGAAACCATCGCGCAGTTGGACGAGAACGTGACTGTTGTTGGCGGCGGTCTGTCGATCCTTGCCAACGACGACACCAGCCGAATTGCAGTGGTGGGCGCTGTCCAATCGGCAGGCATCGCTGCTGTCGGAGCTTCGGTTGGACTTCAGAACATCAATCGCGAAACACTGGCCCTGATCGGAAGCGAAACCGATGCCATCGCGGGAGGCGGACTGTCCATCAATGTGACCGGTGACATCGATGTGACGGCCAACTCTAGTGGCTCGGTGTTCACAATCGGGCTCGCGGGATCCAAAGTCTCCAAGAACAAGTCGCGGGAAGCCAAGCCGGAATCTGCTTCCAGTTCTCAGGCGAACTCGGCAAGTTCGCGCACCAGTGGAATTGCACTCGCTGGCGACGTGACCATCAACGAGCTGACAAGCAACGTGATGGCTTCCATCGTGGCGTCCGGAACGATCGACGCGACCGGAGATTTGGATCTCATTGCACACGATGCGACGGACGTGGTTTCGTCCTCCGGTGCGATTTCAATCGCAAGCACGAGCGCCTACGGTGCTGCACTTGCTGGCTCTTTTGCCAAGAATGATCTGGACTTCAATACCAAGACCAAGATCGCTTTCGCTGACGTGGATGCGAATGACGTCACACTTTTGTCCACCGCAGACAATTCGATTCTGGCCATTTCAGCCGGCATCACGGGTACCAAAACCAACAACTCGAAAGGCGGCACCGTCGCAGGTGGAGCCATCGCCGGATCGTTCTCTTGGAACGTGATTGATGGAACGACGTTGGCACTCGTCGCTGGCGCAAACATCACCTCCGCCAATGATGTCGTCTTGTCGGCAATTGATACAGCAGAGATTCTTGCGATCTCCGCAGGAGTGGCAGTAACGCTTGCCCGTACCAGCAGGGGAACCGCCGTTGGGATTGCCGCCGCTGGCACGGGAATGATCAACGACATCGACCGAAATACTTCTGCACAAATCGCCGATGGTTCTGTTGTGATCGCCGATGGTGATGTCAACGTGACCGCCGAAAATCAAACCAAAATCCGGGCCTACGCAGTGGGTGCTTCGCTGGCTGTCGGCGCCTCGGCGACGGGAACAGGAGTTGGATTCGCCGTCGGCGTTTCGCTTGCCGAGAACCACATCGCTGGAACCACCGAAGCACTCGTCATGAACAGCGAAGTTCAGGCCGGCAGCGACGTATTGGTCTCGGCCACGGCCAGCGGCGGCGCGGGTGATACGATCTCGCAGACCGGGGCCGACGGTGTCAACGCGGCGATGCTGGATGACGCCACGCAAGAAGATTCGGATGACGAATCGACCGCCGGGACCAACGAATACGATGTCGACCGTGCAAGCGATCTGGACGTCAAGCGTAAACTCTTCCGCCAGGTAACGGGAACATCGGGGAACACCGATCATACGCTGACAATCTCACAGTTGGCGACAGAGACAGTCGAGTCCACCAATCAAATTGACGGACAACCCGAGAACGTCAGCGCGCAAGTGGGTCGCTCGTGGTTGCTCAGCGACGAGACCGCTGGCAAGTCGTACGTCATCACCGATTCCAATGGGCAACTGACAGTTCGCGAGTCCGCGATCAGTGCCTTGAGTGTTGCCGCTGCGATCGCTGTTGCAAGCGGCAAGTCTGGCGTTGCCTTGTCCGGTGGCGGTGCTTCTACCAAGAACGAAGTTCTATCGACGGTCAATGCAGCGATCACCGACAGCACCATCGTCACGGATGTCGGAGTCGACAAGTCGGTCGACGCCGGTCACCTAAAGGTGCTGGCAACCAATTCGATGGAGATCGTTTCGACGGTGATCGCGGCTGCCGCATCGCTCGCGTTTTCAGGGGGAAGCGGTGGATCGTTGGCAATCGGTGTTTCGATCGCCAAGAACACGATCGGAGTTCATGGTGGCAACGGTGATCAAGGCGCGACAATCGCTTCGATCGATAACTCCGTGATTCATGTCGACGGAAACGCGGAAGTCCAAGCGATCGGAAACCAGCAAATCAGCACGACCGTGATTGCGGCGAGCGTTGCGGTCAGCGGTTCGACCAACGCTGCGATTGGTTTGAGCGGAGCCGGTGCATCCGTCGTCAACGAAATCAGCGCCGACACACGGGCGTCCATCACCAACATCGCGGCCCCGACGGATCAGACAGATCACCAGTTCTTGGCCGACGACGTTTCCGTAACAGCCCGAGACAACTCGGCAATCTCGGCCACGGCAGGTGCAGCGGCATTAGCAGCAACCGTTGGAGGCGGCCCGGGCGTCGCGATTGCCATCGGGGTGGGGCTCGCAGAGAACACAATCGATTCTCAGACGCTGGCCACGATCGAGAACGCTGTGTTCGAAAAGCTGGACACGCACTCATATGTTTTCTCGGATGAGGAAATTGAGACGGGCGTGATCGATCCTGGTCCTTTTGATTTTCGCGATCATGCGGTTGGCAACGTCGACGTCAGTGCCACCTCCGTCGGATCCATCGATGCCTTCGCGTTCGCAGCATCGCTCGCTGCCGGATTCGGTAGCACTGGTGTCGCGATCGCAGGAGCAGGAGCAGAAGCAACCAACCGGATCGAGACACAGACCAATGCTCGAATCGACCAGAGCCGCTTGTTGGCTTCCGGTGACGTTGACTTGGACGCTTCCAACGATGCAGACATCGATGCTGACGTCCTGTCTCTGGCGGTTGCTCTTGCTGGAGGATCCACCGGCGTTGGTGCGGCAATCGGAGTCTCGCTCGCACGGAACATCATCGGTTCCGGCAGGGATGGCGCGGTCACACCAACGCCCACGGGCGTCGGTGAATTCCTGACGACGAGTTCAGATCCCGCGTTGACAACGATCAATCTGGGAGACCGAATCCAAATCGCGGCAGGTCCTGGTGCGGGAGACATTTATGAGTACTTGGGCGGAACGCAACTGCCGAACTCGCTTCAGCAATCCGATTCGACTTGGCTGACACGATTGGACTTCAACGATGCTGAACTGTGGAAGCAAGTGGACTTAGCGAAAACGACAGCGACCACCTACGCAATCATCGAAGACTCATCCATTGTTTCGGGCGGCGACCTGACGGCTGACGCCGTGGCTAGCGGTCAAATCGAGTCGTTTGTGATCGCAGCCGCAGTCGCGATATCAGGAGGCGGTTCGACCGGAGTCGGACTAGCTGGCTCGGGAGTTGGGGTGAAGAACGATATCAAGATGGATGTCGCTGCGAACATCGAAGGCGAACAAGCAGAGCCAGCGACACCTGCGTATCGTGGGCCGGACGGTCAAGTCGTTCGCATTGTTGCCGGTCGGCTCGAGGATCCGTTGGGTTCGTTTGCAGGCGACTCTTATCCCGCTTTTCACAACCGTTCGATTGGATTGGCCGCAAGCGACAACAGCACGATTGATTCCACCGCTGGTGCCGCGTCCATTGCCGCCGCGTTTGGGGGTTCTGCCGGAATAGCAGCCGCAATCGGTGTCTCGCTGGCCAACAATTCCATCAGCAATCAGGTCGATGCTACGATCGATGGTGTCTCTCGCGGATTGTTCACAACCGGCAGCAGCGACGTTGTCACGACAATCGTGGACGATCAAGGCGATCTGATCGTGGGCTCGGTTGACGGTCTAACGCTGGGCGTCGACTACTTCTTCGAACACGCGATCAGCGAAGTTCACCAGGGAGACTTGACGTTGTCTGCGGTAGAAAACGCGACGATCGATTCGTGGTCGGCAGCAGCTTCGGTGGCGCTCGGTTTCGGGGGCTCGGGTGGCTTAGCGTTGTCTGGAGCAGGTGCTACCGCAACCAATGTCATCAACAATCAAGTTCACGCGACGATCTCCAACTCGGTGGCAAGCAGTTTTGCGCACCTTGCAGAGGGCTCGGAGCTGCATCCGATCGGCGGAGGTGATGTCGCGACCGTGATTGTCTCGCTGGACGTGACTCCAGCAGACGTGGTCGTTTCAGCCCACAACGAGTCCGAAATCAAGTCAACGGTTGCTGCTATCGCCGCCGCCATCAGTGGCGGAACCGTCGCCGGGGCGGGTGCGATCGGAGTCGCGCTCGCGGAGAACCATATCGGAACCGCAGGATCTCTCTCGGGATCCAACTCACATGGCACTTATGCCTCCATCGTCGATTCGACGGTTTCATCAGCCGGGTTGCTGGACGTGGACGCAGTCAGTGACGAACAGGTCAAGACTCTCTCCGCAGCAGGCAGCGTGGCGATCGCTGTTGGAATCGGGGGCGCGGGCGCGGGATCGGGAGCCACCAGCGATGCTGGGATTTCGGGTGACACACACGCCTGGATTCACGACAGCGATATTATCGCAGCAGACGACTTGAGCGTGGATGCGACGTCGACCAGCAAGGTGATCGAGGCTGAAGCAATTGGCGCAAGCTTGGCTGTCAGCGTCGGCGCGGTCAGCATCGCTGTGACTCTGATCGAAAACACCTTAGAGAACGACGTTCAAGCCTGGATCGATGGCACCGACAATCACTCCGTGATGGTTTTCGGTGATCTGAACATCACCGCCGATGCAGCGGACATGGACATCAACGATGTGACGGGTACAACCGCTTCGGTCTCCGCCGGCGTGAACTCCTTCAGTGGTGGCGGATTGGCCATCGACAATCGGATCGAAAACAACGTTGCTGCTAAAATCACCGGTGGCGTGCATGTGATGGTCGATCAGGCCGTAACGGTCCACGCGAATGAAAAGGCGACTGTCGATGCGGACTCGTTTGTCCTTTCAGCGGCGGCTAGCCTCGGCGCAGCAATCGGCGTTGCGATCGTCGAGAACCACATCACAAGCACCATCGATGCGGCCATCGATTCATCGATGATCATCGCCGACTCCGTTGCGATTTTGGCGGACAGTGAATCAACCATCGAAAAGACGCAAGCCGTTGGAATTGCGGCTTCGCTGGTCGGGATTCAAGCCAACGAAGCAACGGCCGTCATTGACACCAAAGTGGATGCAAGGGCCGACAACGCTGACATTGATGCAACTGGTCAACTGACGATCACAGCGAACTCAACGAATCACGCCCGTAGCAAAGCCAATGGTGGTGCCTTCGGTGCGATTGCCGTCGGCGTGATGGAAGCCACTTTACGTCACGGTCAACGAACCGACGGTAGCAACAATCCCGTACCCGAGGTTCTTGCCCAAATCGGCGATTCCAGTCGGATTGTCGCGGGAGGAATCTCAATTTCCGCGAATTCCAATGATGACTTGCTGGTCGAAACGATTGCCGCCGGTGGCGGAGTTGTTGCGGCAGCAGCCTCGAGCTCGAATCTAACGAGTGATCAAACGACGCTCAGCCGGGTTGGTGACAACGCTTGGATTCGCGCTGGCAGTCTGAGCATGTCATCCAATAACTCGCAGTACGGAGACTCGACCGCCGATGCGTACTCGATTGCACTTGGCACTGGAGCCGGTGCGGGAACGAACAACGAATTCACCGGTGATGCCGACGTTGAAATCGGTGCAGGTGCCGACGTGATCGCGGGATCCCTGATCATAGGAGCCAACAACGAGGTTCACAAGAACGGGATCGGTGACGGAGTCAACCTGCAGTCCGGGTCCGTTGGCGGTATCAACGTCACCACGCTGCTGAGCCGAACCGACATCGGTACGTCCGGCAACAAAGTGGAGGCCGATGTGAACGTCGGCCAGGGCGCGACCATCGAAGTCAATGGTGGAACAGTCGCCAACCCTGGCATCATTGAGATCGAAGCGAGTGTGACCGGAGAAGCGTTTGACAAAACGAGACTGGAAGCCATCGGAGGATACGCAGCGACCTTCGCGCAAAGCGTGATCGAGTCAGAAACCGCAGCCAACGTGAATTTGACGGGTGCCTCGCTGATCAACCGTCGCGGTGATATCGACATCGCAACATTCAGCGACATCGGCTTGTTTCCAAGCAGCAACCTGTTTGCCGCTGGCGCCGGCGTTGCAGCCGGTGCGGATGCGAACGCGGACGCGAATTTGGACAACACGATCACGGTTTCGGATTCATTGATTCGCGGTGGCGAAGTTCGACTGCAATCTGGACGAAGCAACTTCCAAGTGCCGAACTTGGTCTCGTTGTTCTCAAACGTTGAAGTCACCACCGCATCCTTGTCTCCGTCGCTTGCGATTGGAGTCCCCAATGCAGATGTGACTTCCGTCAACCGAGTCAGCATTCAAGATCAGTCCGATGTCGAAGGCTTTCAGGACGTGATCTTGCTCGCAGAGCGAAACAACGAAATTCCGATTCGCGCCGAAACCGATGGACTGGTGCTTTCACTGTCGCTGGTTCCTTACGGTTACGATGTGGGTAGCAACACCTCGGTGACTCAAACTGCCGATGTCAGCGTTGCCGGCGACACGACACCAAAATCATCGGTCACCGCAGGCATCTACAACAAGTCCGTGTTGGCGATTCGCAGTATCTATGCGGATCAACAGCGTCTGATCGAACTGGCAAACCCACAGCCTGACCCTGAGGGCAATACGGCGGATCCGTTTGTTTACACGTTCGATACCGATGGAGCGGACAGTCGCTTGGCGACGACGGACCCTGACTTGATCGGTACGAACGCCGACAACGGACTGTTCCAAGCAGCCGACTACGAGTTTGCGGAGCATTTAGGTTTGACCTTGGACGACGACGTCCAATACCACTTCGCGCCGCTGAATCTGGACGCCGTCTCATTGAGTGTGTCGACCGGCACGATTGTCAAAGCGCTCGACGGATTCAAAGCTGGCGGCAACAACAACACCTTCTATCGATATTTGCCTGACACGATCGAAGATCACGAGATCGTCTTGGAGACCCAGGATTACAGCAACGGATCGGTGTGGCAGCAGCTCACAGCTGCTCAAGCTGCCCAAGTGGACGCGTACTTGGCAGATCCGGATGGCTACGTCCTTCCGTCGAACAGCCCGATCGATCCAACAGAGAACGGGGTCTATACCAGTCGTGAAGGTGCAGATCTGAGAAGCAATCTGACCAACCAGTTCTATGTGATCAAGAATCCAGACATTGTTAGCCCAACGTTGTCTTACAAGAACGTCGGGAACTTGTTGTTTGGCCAGCGCAATCAGGTGCTGGAGTGGATGGCATCTCACGCGAATAACCCTGAGGCAATCGCCCGCTATCAAGTCCAACTGGATCAGATCGACCGGACTCTAGCCGCTTTGAACCTGACAGAGGTGGTGTCGACGACTCGGAACGGCGTGACGTTCCAGGAAGTCATTGTGCGTCGCGAGCTAGACGCTGTGTTCCTTGAGTTGCCAGACGTGTTTGCAGCTCCTGGCTCGGTGTTCATCGAATCGCTGACCAACAGTCAAGCCGGTGATTTGGCCGCTCGAGCCGGTTCGAGCATTACCATCAGCAACAACACACCGTTCATCCCCGTTGTCGGTGACACGATCGTCAGGGACAACCGTCGCGTTGTCGTGATCGATGACACGCTGACGCAATTGGATCCTGGACATGTTTACGTCAACTGGGTGCGGCAGGGTTCCTCTGGCACGGGAGATGGTTTCGGAACCGGCACAATCTCCATCGTCAATGACAACATCACCGGCGCGCAGGCCAACCTGAATTCCGTTCCGACTACCGCTCCGCAAGACCTATACATCACTGGTGATGTCATCAATGAGAACGGTTCGGTCTTGATCTCGAACGTTGACGGCAGCATTCATGTCAGTGGACAGGTTCGCGGTGCGAGTGTCACTGTCAACGCAGGCCGTGACTTCAACCTAAACTCGGAAGACTGGCTGCACACCAACCGTGACCCGCGCCAGTACATCAACTATCAACCGCTGCGTGCCAAAGTATTCCGCAAGGCAGGCAACACGGTGCGCCGCTCATTCGCAACAACAAGCGACGTCTCTATTCCGCAGTACAGGACCGTTTGGGTTCGCCAAATGGTGGGTTGGCTGCGATTCGGCTACATCCCTGTGCAGGTTCCCATTCCAAATGCGAACTTGAACTTGCAGGATCAAATCGACACCGACTTGTCCCAGATCACAGCTCAGGGTGACATCAGCATCACCGCTCGATACCTGAACGTGAACGGACTCATTCAAAGCGGCGTCGACACCGTCACCCTGAACGTCGATGCGAACTTCCGGCAAGACGCGACAACGACTTCCTTGCTACGTGCTGATGGCCAACCCCTAAGTGGAATCAGCTTCACCACCAACGTGGGCGATGTTTCTGTTCCGGTCAACGGATACTTTGATGCCGCCAAGCAGGCGATTGTCGTCAACGACATCACTCCAACAGGCGGCCGAATCACGATCGCAGGGCAACTGTTCTCGACTGGCAATGGTCGATTGGTTGCCGCTCATGGCCACGCAAGCGTCGCGATTGCCAACAACAGTCCGTATCGATTGCTGCTGAATGAAATTGATACCACCGAGTACCGCGTCGGTGAAATCATCCTCGTCGACACTTCAACGCTGACAAAAACGATCTACGAATCGGTTGGCGACAACATTCGTGAGACTCACTATGTGGGCTCACTGGTCGTTCCTCCGCCAGCAGCGCCAATTGATGGGCAAGCCGAAGACGGTTTGGCACAACTGAGCCGGGTAGTCTACACGCCGTTCCACGGAACGACCGCTGCAAGCACCCAAAACCATGGCACGACCGCGCAGTACTTCCCAGGCGTCACGGACCAAACCGTTGCGGATGGATCGATCGTTTCGCAAGATCTTCAATACGGCTGGGTCGAGGGCCAGGACAAAACCAGAGTCACTGTCGAGAAGTTCGAGAAGCGGTCTTTCAACCTGTTCGGTGACAACGCCTTTGGTGATTTCTTGGTTCGCGATGGATCTTTCAAGTGGGAAACGGTCAATTTCCGTGACTCGCAACCGTTGCTGGAATCGGAGTTTCTGTTCTCGCCATCGAGTCCGAACTCTGAAGGACAGATCCCAACCTATGCGTTTGGAACCGGCTACACGATTCAATACAGCCAAGAACTTGATGGCAGCGTGGATATCGATCCTGGCGATATCGTGCAGGTCCTGAGCAATGTTCCAAGCAACCGAAAGAACTCAAACGCCGACTTTTATCGATACTTACCGAATGCCCCAGGCGAATTCGTATTGGGTGATCAAGACTATACCGTCGCTTCGGTCTGGGACCCCATCACACGAGGATCGGCTGGCGAACCGACCCCAAACTCGAAGGGCATTTACCCAAGCAATGTGGTTTCCAGCACCTTCGTCAATCAGAGCCAAGCGGTCCGACGATGGTCCACGGGTGGTGGATGGTTGCGAAAGAAGACTCGTCATACTGAAGTGACCACGATCACTGGACTGACGGACTATTACACGCACACGCTGAAAGCTAATGTTCCGATCACGATCGACTTCGTCGGCGGGTCCCCTGTGACAGACATCAATGTCTACAGCGTTGGTGACATTGTTTTGCAAGGCGACATCACGCTGCCAATCAACGATGGATCCAGTGCAATGCTGAACACGGTTTCCTTCGTTTCTGGAGGTGACGTGCAGGGCGCCGACACGATTGGCTTTTATGGCGTCAGCCCGACCTTTAGTACTGGGGGCGACCTCAACGTCAATGTGGAAACCAACCGCGGCCCGCTTCAAATCACCTCCGGCGGTACCGTCCGTGTTGACGGGATCACCAACCAATTGGTTCCCAGCGTTCAGAACAACCAAAGCTACAATGATCAGTCGGCATCCAATGATGTCGGCGCTTCCTTTGCGAGCGTAGAACCGGTTTCATCGACGGCTTCCAGCGGCCTGATCGTCATCGACCGGATTGATGCTGCGGGTGATGTGTTCATCACGGCGGAACTTGGAATCTTGGCGATGGATCCCGCCGACCGCGACAACAGTCCTGGGTTTGGCGGCGAGTGGCATGTTCGTGGTGACAAAATTGAACTCCGAACACGCAGTGGTGCGATTGGCGATGTCGATCGTCACTTGATCATCAACAGCAACCGTCTGGATGAAATCGATCAAGACTCGAGCACACCTGGCGTACAGAGCACCCACGAAGGCGGTGGTCTGTCGGCCTTGGCCGTGGACGGAATTTTCATCACCGAAGAAACCAATACGCTGATTCTCAGCTCCCCTGAGTACTACAGTCCTTTCGTGGGTGAGGACTCCGCGTTGGGTTTGATCGCAGTCCGTTCGACCAATGGTGACATTGAGCTCCATACCCTCAACGGAGACATCGTTGATGGTATCAGCGAGACATTCAGCGCGCCGACGGCTGATGAACTCACCACATTGAATGAAGATCTCAGGATCATTGGACTGGATGCATTGGAGGCCGCAGAAAATGCGATCATCAACGAAGAAGTTGGACGAACCAGTCGCTATCACAGGTACTGGGCAGAGTTCCGTAATGCAAACGCCACGACCTCGACGGCAATTTCAATCGACCAGATCGCAAACGAGATCCAATTCGGGTCCGACTTGGGATTGAGCATTGGCGATACCGTTGTGTTCCGCTCTGTCGAAGACGCCACCGACATCGGACTGACCAGCGGAGACGTGTACTTCGTGGTGGCTTCCGGCTCGAGCGACCAGATCGGATTCTCCTTAACGTCAGGTGGATCGAAAGTCGATCTCTCGTTCACCGGATCAGTCGACGCAAGCGACTACCAAATCGTACGGGCAGTCGAGAATGACTTGGCGATCAGTTCAGTGGATTCGGCGACCGACCGAATCACCACGTCCGTTCCTCATGGGCTGACCACCGGGGACGAAGTGACCTTCGATGTAGGGTTCGTGATCACTGACGAGTCCCTGACAGTCAATTGGCAGGATCATTCGATCTCGCACACCCAAGACACAAGTAGCACACAACTCGTCAATCTGAACACCAATCAGTATGTCCAGTCCGCTAGCGGTGCGGTGTTCGAGTTCATCGGTACAAACGAAACGAATACCGATCTCTCAACAGAGACGTTCAGTGATACGTCGCGATTCACGCAGCTCAATCTGCGTGCCGACGCTCGTGACTTGAACTTCACCGATCGCGTTGTCGTTCAGCCCAATCAGTGGATCATCACTTCCAATGGCAGCCTCAAGCAATTCACTGGTAACGCAGCGCAAGCCGTTGGACTGCAATCGGGCACGACCTACTACGCGGTGGTGATCGACAGCACGACTCTTCAGTTGGCCATCAGTCGCAAAGAGGCCGCGATCATCCCAACCCATCGCGATCCATCGGTACCATTGGATCAAGTCGCTGGGAATTTGACTGGCGACGTGATCGACCTCACCGCGTCGATCAACAACCAGCAACAAATGCGATTGCTGCAGTATCACTACACGTTTGACGACGCGATCAGCGCAGAGAATCTGGAACTGACGGCTGCAGAAATTGGGACTTCCTACGATCCCAACCGAGTCTTCTTGGTACCCGAAACGAATCCAATCGGTGTGGATTCACCAGCCGATCGAGAGACGCGACGTGAAGAACGCGTGTCAACGGCTGGCCAATTGGCGAGCCCAATCTCAGGTCCTCTGCGCCGATTCCTGTATCCGCAAACCGAGCTGATCGGACCGGCCGCCAGCAATACCGGCGGCGAGCTGTTGAACATTTCCGGCGGCAGCATCACTCTCCAAGTCGGGGATACGGATTCCAGTGTCGAGCCGCCGAGTGGCCGCGTCGGTGCTCTCTCTGATATCCAAACCTTCAACCTCGAGAGAGGCCTGGGCCTGCCGATTCAGGAAGTCGGAGAGTCCAACGCTGAGTTCGACGCCCGAATCACAGAATGGACCCTGACCAAGGAATTCCTTTCGCGAACAGACGTGGATGATGTGCTTGGCCGACACTATGTGACCTACCGGTTCATGGGAGTCAGTGGCAGTCTGCCAAATGCAGAGAGTCATGACTTCGCTGCGTTAGATGGCTCCAGCAACCCCTTGTGGGTGCGAGTGGATCCGGACGTGATCGCGACCGAAGCACCAGGTTCTCAAACGATCGCCCATGGCGAGAACATTTTGGTGGAGTACGACGGTGAGTCCTACGGTTGGTACGAGTTCATCGGTGTGCCAGTCGGCCAATCTGAAACGATGGTCTACAGCTCACAGAATTTCGCGGATACGTTGCGTTGGACTCCGATCAACAACAGCGCAACCGCTGGTGGCACGTTGCAAAACGGCCAGTTGGTTCACGACACGACCACGCTGATGCGAGTGACCGTACAGATCGTCGACGACGTCAACGTGGAGACCACCGACTCTGGAATGCTAGATGTGTTGGCCGACGGGGATGTCGCCATCCACGGGACAGGCAACCTGAAGATCAACTTGATTGAAACCACTGGGGCGGTACGCGTTGCCAGCACCGGTGACTTGATCGACCTCAACACTGGTGAGGCCGCCATCATCGCACTGGGCAACGTTGGGTTGAACGGACAGGTCGTGCGTTCGTCACAACTCGCCCCAGACAATTCCCTGTTGCCCCTTCGAGTATTGGTAGGGCCAGCAGCCGAGCTCTCGGGATCTTCTGCGGGAGACTTCCGGGTAGTACAGGGCGGTGACGTGATCTCTCGTGGCGACATCAATCAAGACTTTGGCGACTTGACGGTTTCGCGAGCCTATTCCGGCAACGTGATCGACATCGACGTCACCGACGGCGACTTGACCATTGGCAAACTGGAATCGGTAAGCGGCATCGTGCTAACCGCAACGGGTTCGCTGTTTGACGGGAGCCCGGCCGATGACCCCACTGACTGGAATGTGTTCACGCCAACGCTGACGACACAGATCGGCGGAAGCATTGGAACCGTTGCAAATCCGATCGACTTTAAAGTGACAGATCGCTGGAACGGAACCGCGACGGGCGATGTGTTTGTTCGCAGCGAGCGTGACCTGAGAATCGGAAACGCAAACTTCGGTGGATCCACTGTGAACATCGAAGTCGTGGGAGACCTGAACCTAGTACAGCTAGATGCCTCCGCAGCGACCACCACACTGCAAACAACAGGCGATGTTTTGAATGGGCGAGTGGCAGTTGTCGACGACTCGGTGGTCGGACAATCTCACATTTTGACTCGATCCCTTGTGATTGATGCGACTCTGCTTTCCAACAGCGGGTCGTCCATCGGAACGCCAGCCAACCCGATTCTGATCGACACCTCTCGCGGAGCCGACGGAACACTCACTGCATCGGCGGATCTCTCGATCTGGCTATCAGAGCTTGTCGGTGATCTTCGGATTGATCGAATTGAAAGTGACGCGGAAGACGTTTCCCTGACCGCCCAGAACAGCCTCATCGACGCCAATGATGATTCGCTTGCCAATGTGCTCGGACGCTCGATCTCGCTGACTGCCGGACTTGGTGATGGCAATGAAGGTTCGATCGGTAGCGTGAGCAACGATCTGGACATTGACACCGGTTCGACTTACACCGTTGCCGCCGACACCACTGCTTCTCCTTTGACGGCCAACGAACGCTTGTCGGCAATCGCGACGGGCGCAATCTACTTGACCGAAACAGCGGCGGCTGTCGCAGTTGGCACTCTGGAAAGCACGCTTGCCGGCGATGTTCGGTTGACTTTGCCGGACTCCGGCGCCGTCGGTGAGGACCTGCTGATCGATTCGTCCAGTCGAGTCGTCGTGACAGATGGATCGCTCCTGCTGTTCGTCGGCGATGACATGCGAGTCGCCCGAAACGCGATCATTGCCGCCAGCGATGAAATCCAAATCGAGGTAGATCCAGGAAGCATGGACGTTGGGGTTGGTAGCGTGGTTGACATCCACCAAGACTTCGATGCTCCGATCGTTCGCATTCTTGGTGGTGCTGACGAAGACGCGGTTTGGATGAAGAACCTCTCGGCTGGTCGTTACTACGTTGACATGCGAGGCGGCACGGATCGGATCGATCTCGAGCTTGATCAAGCCGGAACCGAGCGTGTGAGCGTGACCGACACGGGGAATCCTGATGACGGTGCGGATACGCTCACCGTCCACGGAACGAGCGATGCGGACACGTTCCTCTTGCGTCAGTATTTCCTGGCGCTCTTGCAGACCGACATGGATGGAAACCGCACGGGTGACTACGAACGTGTCGACTACGACGAGACCATCAACGGGCGTCTTCGCATCAATTCCTGGGCGGGCGCTGACCGCTTTTATATCGATGACAACGCGACGGCGACTACGATCGACGGCGGCGCGGGCCAGGATGTTTTCCAGATCGGCCAGGTTTTTGGTGCAGATCCGAATCCGGTCAATGAAGCCACCGACCACGATTCCAATCCGGCAACTCCTGACCAGTACGTCAGTGGTGTCGTGTTGGGCGACGAAATCGCAACCACCTCAATCACACGCGGCTATCTCTCTCGTGGAATTTCAGAGCCGATGGTGATTTATGGTGGTCTCGGAAGCGATACCTTCACCGTCTACAGCAACAAAGCAACCCTGCGAATGGAAGGCGAAGCTGGAAACGATACGTTCCTGGTTCGCGCCTTCATCATTGAAGCGGAAGCGATTGTCGAGGGCGGTGATGGCGATGATGTGGTTGAATACAACATCAATGCTCCTGTCAGCATCAACGGCGGCGAAGGCCATGACCGAGTGGTTGCCGTCGGTAGCGAAGCGGATGACTCGTTTGTGATCACGCCGAATGGCATCTTTGGTGCCGGACTGAATATCGTTGTCGATGGTGTCGAAGAGTCGATTGAAATCGACGGACTGGAAGGCAACGATTCGTTCTTCCTACTAGGAACGGCTTCGGATGTGATCTACACCATCATTGGTGGTCTCGGTAGCGATCTGATCAGTATCGGTGGCGATGTTACCCAAGACATCATCAGCGGTAGCACCGATGGTCGGTCGTCCGTGATCAATCATGGTGCGGAGAGCGTCGCCGATCCGGCCTATGACAACACCTCCATCAATGGAGTCGGGGTCACGATTGCAGGAGCGACCGATGCGGGAACGGCCGGCATCGTCACGATTACTCAATCGGATGGTTTCACAGCGATCATCGAGGACGTCGCCGCGGTGTTCGATGCAGGCAAAACCGCAGCTCAGAACGATGCAGACAATGCCCTCATCGGCTCTTATGACACTTACCAGCTTGCGATGGCGGTTGACCGCACACTGTACACCGGCACCACGGTCTACTTAACGGTCTCCGCCGCAGGGGCATCGAAAACCAAGGGCGACGAGAACAATCCGGCGGAGTCCGTCGAAGTCTCGATTGATGGTGGTGTGACTTGGCTACCGCACGTCGTCTTGGTCTTCGACGCAAGCTCGGATGGGACTTGGAGCGACCCTCGAGACGTCCGAGTTCGGGGAATCAGTGACAACGTGGCCGAAGGCGAACTGCTGGCCACGATCAACCATTCCATCATTGCCGAAACAACCAGCGTTGATCAGGACGTGATCGATCGAACCGCTGACTTGCAAGACATCCCTGTCAGCGATCTTCGTGCAACGCTCTATGACGACGACCAAGGTGGATTGATCATTCGCCAAAGTGATGACAAGACCGAAGTCCTCGAGGGAGCAGCTGGATTCACCGACACCTACACGGTCCAACTGACAAGTCAGCCAACCCACGACGTGACAGTCACGCTCAGCCACGATGGGCAACTGTCGACGACGACACCAACATTGACGTTTACAAATGCCAACTGGAACATTCCACAATTGGTCACTGTGACGGCAGTTGATGACACGGACCCCGAGGACTTCAGTTCACGATCGATCACACACTCCTTCGACAGCGTCGACCCTGCCTTCAAGAGTAGTGTTTCAGAAGTCGAACCAACCGTTGAAGTCACGGTCTTAGACAACGACACCGCTGGAGCCTTCATCGTCGAAAGCGACGGTTCCACCACTGTGAACCGCAACGATGGAAGCACCGATTCGTATACCCTTCGCCTGACGAAGGCGCCCACGGGTCCTGTCTCGCTTCCCGTCTATACCGACGGCCAAACTTTGATCAGCGTGGACGGAGGCACCACATTCTTTGGAAAAGACAATCCTCCTTCATTGACCTTCACGACTTCGGACTGGATGAATCCGAAAACCGTGATTGTGAAAGCCGACCCAAGCTTCGTCGCCTCAGCAGGCCAACCGACAAGAACCTTCACCTCGTCACCACACCAGACGTCACTGTTCCAAGGCCCGATCGTTGTTCGCGGAGGTGTATCTGGTGAGTCGCGTGACTTGGTAGTCGCGGTGATGTTGCCAACCGAATCCCCAGCGGCACCGGATCCGCTGAATGACTTTACCAATGAGGCGGTCCAAACCGACACGTTGCTGGTGTTCAACGATGCCAGTTCAGCCGAGGCGTCGATCACACCCGAGTCGGCCTTGACGGTCACACCGACCAACTTGTCGGGCATCAACATGGGCACATCCGACATCAGCTACACCGACGATTTCGGAAGTTTGATCACGATCCCGGCTGGCATCAACTACTACGACCTGGAGGTGGTCGAAGTGATGCTGGGGAGCGGCAACGACATCATCAATGTCAATGGAACCGACCCCGGAGCGATCACGGTCATTCACGGTGGCGGAAACACAGAGGTCTCTCCCGGAGTGATGGGCGGCGACACGTTCAATGTGAACGCGGGCGGCGTCGACGGCGACCTAGACATCGAACTCGATGTCGATGCACCTTTGATTCTCTTGGGCGACACCTTTCAAAACGGCTTCCGCTACACGGGATTGACCGGGCAAGGAAGTGGGAACGCTCTTTCGTTTGACGACTTTGGAAACGACATTTTCAACATCACGTCCACCTCAGGCGTGACCGCCTATGGTGGACTTGGCGACGACATCATTGCCGGCGGTTCAGGTGATGACCTACTGCTAGGAGGCGGCGGTCAAGACACGATCACTGGCAATGCAGGTCATGATCGCATCTTCGGCGATTCTGGCTTGAACGCCGATCTGTCGACGCGAATGAACTTGGCCCCGGCGATTCTTTCGATCGTCAATGTACCGGCAGTGTTGACTGCCCAGCAGAAGATCGACTTTTCAACCACGGCCGACTTCGCAACCAACTATGACTCGATCACCGGCAACGACGACGATCTGTTCGGGAACGAAGGCAACGACCTGATCTTTGGCGATCACGGCAGTATCACGATGGCAGCATTGACCGCAGCTGACGACAATGGAACGCCGGAACTGGACGATGACACGCCAGAGCGATTGGCCCTGATGTTGTTGACCTCGCGTGCTGTGGTCACAGCGCAAAGTGAAGCGACCGACATTGGCGGTAGCGATCAGATCACCGGCGACGACGGCAATGACCGCATCTTCGGCGGTTTTGGGACCGACTACATCAATTTCGATCGTGCTCAAACGCCTCTGACGCCTGAATCGGGTGCAGACA
The DNA here is from genome assembly GCA_045110715.1 of Rubripirellula sp. Classification (GTDB taxonomy): domain Bacteria; phylum Planctomycetota; class Planctomycetia; order Pirellulales; family Pirellulaceae; genus Rubripirellula. The sequence goes on along the minus strand of JBGCGI010000049.1, from coordinate 1,620 downwards.
TCCTCGTCGGCGACAACGGTCGCCTGACGTTCTTCCATGATGGCGGCGTTGCTACCGGTGATGGATTCGGAATCCTGCAAATCGCCGAGACCATTGCCTGGGAAGACGGCTCAAGTGATTTCATCACCGCGGGCACTGGACGCAAGATCATTCTCGGTGGTGCTGGCAGCGATCATCTTCTTGCAGGTGCAGACAACGAAGCTGACCTGATTCTCGGTGATGAAGGAGTGGCGAACTTTGATCCGGTGACTGGAATACTAGCCACCGTTGCGACGACCACACCGGACCAAGGCGGTGACGACATCATCACCGCAGGCAACGCATCCAACGTTCTGATCGGCGGTGCAGGCGGCGATAACATCACTGGCGGCAATGCTCGCGACGTGGTGCTGGGTGACAACGGCCAAGCAACCTTCGATAGTGCTGGCGAGTTGATCTTGATCGTGACGACCGACACTGCCATTGGCGGAAACGACATTGTGAACTCCGGTGCTGGCAACGACGTGGTTCTCGGCGGTGCGGCTGACGACACCATCCACGGCGGAGCAGGTCTCGATACTTTGCTGGGCGACAATGGAAGCATCGACTACACCTTGGATGGCGATCTATCCACACTCGATCAGATCATCACGATCGATCCAACCATTGGTGGCATCGACACCATCGAAGGTGAATCTGACAACGACATCCTGATCGGTGGTACCGCCGGCGACTCGCTGATCGGCGGCACGGGGCATGACATTCTTCTCGGCGACCACGGCGAAGTTGATTTCCGACGAGCTGTCGACAAGCGGGTGATCAGCCGATTCACTGGCGTCAGCCACGGTGGCGGTGACGACACCATCGAAGGAAACGATGGCGATGATTTCGCTTTTGGTGGTCAAGGCAATGACATCATCAACGGTGGTCTTGGGCAAGACGACTTGGTTGGCGGCCACAACGTTCCATTCGGCAGCGACGGCGATGACACAATCGATGGCGGTGCCGACGAAGACGTGATTCTCGGCGACAACGGCATCCTGACACGCGAACTGCTGAGCACAGAACTGGGAACCTGGACGACCTATCTGGCACCGTTCGATTCCATCGTTGTGCGGGACGTCCAACCATTCGATGATCGCGATTTGATCAGTGGGGACGACAACCTCTCTGGCAGTGCAGGCATGGACATCATTCGTGGTCAGCGCGGCGACGACACCATTCATGGTGGTGACGCCGATGACGAATTGATCGGTGGACTCGGCGAGGACACGATCAATGGCGATGCCGGCCAGGACTTCATCCTTGGGGACGCTGGTCAAATCCTGCGTGACTTCAATTCGGATGGTACACCGCAACTGAACAGCGACGGAACTTGGCATCGCGACCTGTTGACGGAACGAATTGCTCGCGTGACGGAGATCGTTCCACTGGACCCTGCTGGCTTGATCGACTTGCCAGCCGACGTCGCGACACGATTGCTTGCTGCTGATCAAGTGCTGTTGGCGAGCATTCGACTACCGTCTGGCGAATTCCAACTCGATGCGACTGGCCAACTGCAATCCGTGGCTCTGCTGCTGGACTTGGTTGATGCCAACGCGGATACAGTGGATGGTGGAGCCGGCAACGATATCGTGCTTG
>JBGCGI010000048.1:0-21747 GCA_045110715.1 Rubripirellula sp. | reverse complement strand
ATCCATCCGCGTTCTCAATCCGTCCTGTTTCTTCATCGGCGGTAGAAAGCCTGGCACGTCACGCGTGACCTCTTCGCCGGGTTGATCGTAGGCGCCGCGAATCATGATGTGAGCGGGGCGGACTTCCGAACGCTCTTTCATCACCAACGTCGCTGGAATCGTGAGCATGAACGCATCGCGAGCTTGCTGCTGATTCTTGAGTTTGGCGGTGAGGGCCTTCAACTCCTTGGAGAGTTCGGAGTCCTGCCGTTGATCGCCCTGGCTCTTTGCCGCGTGCTTGCTCTGATCGGTGTCCGCTTCAACGCTCTTCGTACTCTCTTTGACCGCCGCCTTCTGCTGCGTTTGCAACTTTTTCACCTCCAACCCAAGCCTCATAATCTCTGACTCGAAACGTTGAATCGCTGATTTCTGTTTCGATGTCGGGAGGTTGAGGTAGGGTGGTTGTAAGCCACGCCGAAAATCCAGCGAGCCACGACTGCCCGTTTCCGCTTCACCATCGAAATTGTTGAAAAACGCGGAGAGCTGATAAAAGTCTTTTTGCGTGATCGGATCGTACTTGTGATCGTGGCAAACGGCACACTGCATCGTCAGCCCCATGAACGCGGTGCCCACCGCCGATACTTGATCCACAACATTGCGAAAGAAACTCTCCTCGGGAAGTGCGGTGCCTCGATCGATGATGAGATGCAATCGATTGAAGCCCGAAGCGACTTGCTGATCGATCGTCGGCTGCTGAAGGAGATCACCGGCCAGTTGATGGATGATAAAATCATCCATCGGCAGGTTATCGGAAAACGATCGAATCACCCAATCACGATACGGCGTCATTTCGCGATAGTGATCATGGTGCAAACCGTTCGTATCCGCAAAGCGAACCAGATCGAGCCAATAGCGAGCCATGTGTTCGCCATAGGCAGGGCTGCCAAGCAATCGTTCGATCATCTTGTCATATGCCTCATCGGACGTATCAGCCAAGAAAGCATCGACTTGGTCCAGCGTTGGTGGCAAACCGGTCAGGTCCAAAGTGACGCGGCGAATCAACGTGCGTTTGCTGGCCCGCGGACTCGGCCGCAGATTCTGTGCTTCCAGCTTCGCCAACACGAATCGGTCGATCGGCTGATCGCTCCACCCAGCGTCATTGGTTTGCGGAAACGCGTGGTCTCGTGCGGGTGAGAATGCCCAATGCTGTTCGTATGGAGCCCCTTGCTTGATCCATCGCGCCAGCGTCGTAATCTGCTCTGCCTTTAGCGGCTTGTTCATCTCAGGAGGCGGCATCATGACGTCTGGATCTTTCGAGGCGATCCGGGCCAGCACTTCGTCGAGGTCGACCTCATCGGCTACGTCCAATCGCACATCCGCCTCGCGATGCTGCTGGTCCGGCCCGTGGCAGGCGAAGCAGTGATTCGAAATGATCGGGCGAATGTCACTTTGAAAATCGACGGCATCCTCCGCAACGGATGTCGTGCTGATCAGCACACACCAAGAGGCCAGGTAGCTGAGAAGAAAACGCGCGTCAAACATTCAAAAAACTCTCCTCGGAAAAACAAGTGAGAACGACAACCGCGTCAACTTCACTTCCGAAACTGATCCCACGCTGTACGATGGCCCCGGGGACAGTTCCGAAGATAGCAACGCGGACCGCCCGCTGTTGTCAGGAACCAAATCAGGCTGTTCCTCTGCCCCAAGGATACCAGCACGAAGCGCCAGCGAGTGGGTTTGCTGCGAACGAACGATTCACTCCGCTCGGATGCGGTCCGTTCCCGACTGTTGGCATCGCACACCAGAGTGGACTCTAGCTGAACAGAACACCACGCCTCTGGTTGGCTGCGAGGCTTGGCGCTGCCGTGTTCGGCTACTTTTGGAGCCGAATCAGCTCGTGTTCTTCGAGACGCGTTAGCAGCTTCACAACTTCCACGGGTTTGTCGAAGCCGAATGTATCCATGACTTTCTGACGCCGCACCTCCACCGAACGCGTTGCCAATCCAACCGCGGCGGCGATCGACTTGGTTGGAGCTCCTTGATAGTACATCTGGCAGATCTTTTGATCGACTTGATCAAGCCCGCGGAAAACGACGAGCTGTTCACTCAAAGATAGTCGACGCGACGAAGAGGTCTCAGCAGCGATTCCGATGGCGCGGATGATAACTACGAAGCATAAATCGGGATCGCATAATTCATCCAACCGCCTCTTGTAGGTCCGGAAATCGTACTCCCGCCCAAATCCATCCTGGCATCGGTGTTCCAGCTCCACAGACTTCACCCCGCCAATGATCAGATCATCGGTGTTTTGAGAAACATGGCGAAAGCGTTTCGAAAGCAAAACGTCGGTCCTCGAACCCGCCAGAAATGCTCCCCCGCCCATCATGCTTTTGAAGGCAACATTCGCGTGCGCAACGACCTGCTCGCTGTTCTTCAGCAAGACGCAGGACTCAAATTGTTCTAAATCAATTGCCGTTGAACGATCGCGTTTCCCCCAGCGAATCAAGTAATCGATGACCTCCGCTTTCTCTTCCTCGAAACGATGGCTGAACTCCGTCCGGAGTACCGGAGCATGCTGGTTGCTGGAAGTTGGCTGATCACTCGTCGTCATGCCCGATTCCTATTTCCGTGATTCGGCAACGCAATTGCGCAAGGGACTGAGCGAATGCGAAACGCAATTTCAACGAGTTTAGAAGCGTGTCAAGTTTTAGGTACCGATTCAGTTCTCCGGGGCGTTTGGAATCAATTTGATTTTAGATTCGCACAGATTTTGCCGATGATCCAAACAGGCAAGGCGGAGCTGGGCAGAGCTAGGCCATTCCGAAAGAGGCGATGTGGGGACGCACAACGTGGGGCACGATGTGTGTCCCCGCAAAGCTCAATCTTTGAGCGATTGAGCCGCCACTCTCAACTCTTCAACCGTCTGTTGCGAACCACGTCCGCTCAGCAAAACAGGCTGGCATCGGCCCCGAAACCGATCACTGCGTGACACACCTGACCGTGACCACGAAATGGGTGAGTCGCTTCTTTCGTGACCACTTCACGTCTCCGCCCAATCGCCTGGCGGAAGTTGCCACCAATGGTAGCCCTAGCCCCAGGCCCTCAGGCTTGGAGGTAACGAAGGGTTCGAAAATTTCGTTTGCCACTTCCGGGGCTGGTCCGGCGCCATCGTCGATCACTTCGACAACGAGTTCTTCGGTCGACTTCGCGCTCAGATGAACATCGACGTTTCTCCCCTCTTGGATCGCATTGAAGACCAAGTTGGTGATAGCAGAAGTGAAGCTTGGGCCGTCGGCAATCACCCTCGGTTGGCAAGTGTCGTCGATGTGCCAGGTCAGAGTCACGCCCAAATGATTTGCCGTCGTGGTAACGGCGGTTTGAATGTCCAGCAAACATTCCCCGACCGTCTGCGGGTGATCTGCATCCTGCTTGCCTGCGGCGGCCAGTAACAGACGCTTGAGGTGCTGCTCGGTCTGTTCCAACTGAGACAACGCGACCGATAGCGAGTCGTCCGTTGCCTGGCAATCGCGATCATGCAACTCAACGGCCATGCGAGCACCAGTGATGCTGTTGCGAAGTTGATGAGCCAATCCGCCTGCGATCTGGTGAAGTAGCTTTTGGCCTTGTTGCCGTTGCAACGTCTTCCACATCTTTTGCAGTTGTCCTGACATCTGCGTGACGGCAGCGCCCAGTCGACTGACTTCATCGCCACCGTCATGCGAGTCTCGAAATTCCGATTCGAAATCACCATCAGCGATTTGGTTGACGTGTTGTTGCAAACGCGACAGTCGTTGGATCAATCGACTTGCCAACAGCAGCGTCACAGAAGTTAGCAGTAAGATTGTCGAGAGCCCCGTTGCCAGTGGCAGAATGGTGGCGCGAAATCGCGATGCGCGGAGCCCGGCTTCGTTGAAGAGCACGGCCACTCGACTCGCATCGTCGTTGGACTGTGTTTGTCGATCGAATAGAAAAACGCGGAAGTCTTGTTCGCCGATCGAAAGCAGATTGGGCTGACGATTTTCGCTCGCGGAACCAAGGTCCCGAAAAATGGAATCGTCAGAAACCTGGATCGACGACTGGACCATCCCGCCACGCGAACTGAGTGTCACGATTTCGGTTTCAGTCAGCTCGGCAATCGAGGCCACGACGGGGCGATTCAAGGGAAAGGCGGCGTCCGACAAGATCGTTTCGATACCCGCGTACCGAGAATTCAAGTCTTCGCGTGCCCAGCGATCACCCAGCAGGTACGAGACCACGGCGACGACAACAGATGCCAACAACGCGACCGCCAAGATAGGCAGCAGCAAACGAAAACGGAGAGATCGAAATCGATTCGGCACGCGTGGACTATTGGGTCGCGGTTTCTAGCATTTCGATCAGTTTCGAAGTCGTCGATTTGAATTCGACTTGCCCCGCCAAGTTATGGAATTCTTCCGGGTCGGCCTGCATGTCGTACAGCTCGATGCTTTCGTTGTCGTTCTCGTAACGAATCAATTTGAATCGATCGGTGCGAATCATGTTGTGGCTGATGTCCTGATAGGTCGCGTGTGCGGGAACGGCCCGCGCGTGATTCGGATCCGCCAACAGCGGCGCCAGGTCCGCACCGCGAATTCGATGATCAGGAAGGTCGACGCCCGCCATCTTGGTGATCGTTGGATAGATGTCAGTCAACGTCACGGGACGATCGCAGCGTGAGCCAGCGCGATCGGGATAACGAGGATCGACGACGATGAAGTTCACATTGGCCCCATCGTCCCACAGCGTGAACTTCGTCTCATGCAATTTTTCGCCGAGGTGATAACCATGATCGCTCCACAAGACGATCATCGTGTCTTTGCCGTGTTGCCCAGCATCCAAACCATCCAGGATGCGACCAACGCAACGATCCGCGATAGCACAGCTTGCGAAGTAGTGTTGCAGCATGCGTTTCCATCCGAGCAGGTCGCCGTCTTGGGCTTGCTGCTTGTTGCCGTGCTTCAAAATGTCGACAAAGCGATCGGATCCTATCGTCGGCTGGCCGCTGGCATTGGCGGACAGTCCGCACCATTTGTAGGCATGAGCAGGCAGGTCGCCAGCATCGCGAGTGAATTCGTCCAACAACTCTCGCGTGATTAACATCTCGTCGGTGGGAAACAGATCCAGCAGATCCTTGCTCGCGTAGAACGGCAGGTGGGGCCGAAAGATTCCACAGGCCAGGAAGAACGGTCGATCGCTGGTGATGTCGAAAGTGATGTCTTCGTTGGTGGCTATTCCCTTGCTGAGCAGCTTGCCAAAAAAGTCGGCACACAAGTAGTCGTTCAGCGCGTGATAGGTCGCTGTGTCATCGCCTTCTTGCCCCCAGTCCAAACTCTTGGGGCTATAAGCGTCGCGTTTTTTCGATCCCGCGGTTCCTTTCAAACTGGTCCAGTCCGTCCAAGATCGGTTTCCGTCGGCATTGGCGAAAGAGCGTGCAGTGTGGAAGATCTTTCCAGCCGATGCGGTGTACCAACCGTGTTTCTTAAGCAGTTCCGGCAGCGTCACGGCAGCGGCCAGCGGCTTGCGACCTTCATACTTGTAGTCGCGAAAGAAGATTCCACCCGCATTGGTCGTCAGCCCTGATTGATGAGGATGAACGCCCGTCATCAACGCGGCTCGCGATGGGTTGCAAGCCGGCGCAGCACAGTAGGCATCCATGAACCGAACACCAAGATCGGCTAGACGCTGCAGATTGGGAGTCATCCGCTTGGCAACCTCGGCTCGCAATTGCGCGTTTGGATAAACGCGTTGCAGAAAATTCCCTGGCTCTTCGGAATACAGAGAACCGATCGTCTTCAGATCATCGATCGCAATCATCATCACGTTGGGCGGCGTATCTTGCGCTGCAACGGGCGAAAGGACAGAACAGATAACGGCGAACAAAAACGGATATCGATGCATGATGTGACTCGATGGCTAGAAAGAGAGGTCACGTCATTGTAGTGCGAACTCACGGTGTCATTGGCTGCGTCCCGTCCCAATGGCAGCAAGCGTCTTTCGATACAGCGACATCGCAGGACGCGTCGTAGCGGGTGAAGAGCAACGCCTCCGATGATCACGAGAGCCGCAGCGATGAAAGAGCGAAACCCTTGGTTACTAAGGATCCAGCTGAGCGCGTTGGACGGGATCCGCATAGCTCGGTCGCAGTCCGCTGAGGATTGCCGAACCAGCCGTTAAGAGTGCAACGGCAATGGCGACCCACAGGCCACGGGCTACTGGCTTGCCAAACTTTTCAGTGATCGTGGCCATCGAACGCAATCGATAGGGCTCCGTCCAGGGGCCAACTGCGATGGCTGCCGCAATGATTGAAATGATGATGGCCAAACAGCCGACGAGAGTTTCATCGTAACTCACGCTTGTCTCCTTCCCCGCCGTGTCGCTCGAGAAAAATCAGATCCGCTCGCTCTATTCCTACTCAAGAATCGCTAGCGCGACGCAAGCGTCGTTGAATCGATCGAATTTGTAACCGCGCGCTTTCGAAATCGGGACAGATTTCAACGGCGCGTCGCAAAGCGCTCAGGGCGCCGGCGCTGTCACCTAACAGGAGGCGGCATCGGGCCAAACCTTGCCATGCTGGATAGTGGTAACGACAGTGCCAAAGACAGGCACTGTAAGCGGCTTCGGCTTGAAAGTAGTTTTCCAGTCCCTGCCAACAGATCGCCAACTGGTGATGGGCTTCGCAGTAGAGCGGAGCTTGGTCAACCAGGATCATCGTCGGCGCCAAAGCTCCCGCGTGCTCGCCGCCATCATTCAAGTGCATCACCTTGAGCAATTGTTGATGATGAATCGGGGCGGCGTCGCGGAGCAAGAGTGCGCGGAATGAATCATCCGCAGCGAGACGGACACCGCGATCGGAATCCGCCAGGGCACGACCGAGTGGCTCAATCGAAGAATGGTCGCCGAGCATTCCCAACGACAAGCCAGCCGCCCGACGCAGTTCGACATCGCCGCGTTCCAGCAGCGTCGTCAAAGTCGCGCCACTGTAGTGCTCGTCCACTTCCGATGCAAAATGGGGTGAGTCCGCAGATGCGAGGAATCGACGATAGGCTTCCGCCAAACGTGTCGTCCGTACCAGGGGTGAAGTCACGGTATCTCCGTCTCTCGTTGTTGATCCATCGTCTTTCGCCGCTTCGTCCGAGCACTTCATGCGTGCCTCGGCGAGCATCCTATTCAGCTCTCTTGCAAGGGCAAGTCACGCATCGATGTCTGTGAGCTTGGAGAGCAGAGAAGGGGCGTAGATTTTTGGTGGATTGTGTTCGGGTCTACTTCGCCGACGCCTGTCAATTTGTTGGGTTTGATATAATCAGCGAGTCTAGTCACGGACTTTTGTCCCGACAACCAACGGCTTTCCCGGGTACCCCAAGAACATCCCGATTCCTAGCGGACACCTTGCTTGAGCGATCAGGCAAACTGGCGTTTCAGGTTAAATCTTCCGCAAATCCCCCCTATATGACCGATTTTCGCAATCAAGTCGCTCTCCCGACGGCAGGCCCCTCAAGCCGCTTCCTGGGACCCTTGCTGGCCATCATGGGAATACTTCTCAGCCTTCAGCAGGTGTCGGCAGATGACGTTTCGGCGCGGGATCCATTCATCGGCCGACTTTCCGCTGCGATGGATTCGACGATCGATGGCAAGCCGTTTCGCGAAGCCCTGATCGGGATCGCCAAGAACGCTCAGCTCAATGTTTGCTTGGATCGTCGCGTCGATCCCTCCGTTCGTGTCACCGTGGGCTCGGTTGGCCCAACGGTCTACACCGCCATCGCGAAACTCGCCGCCAGCCAGGACTGCGTAGCGATGCCTGTAGCGAATGTGCTGTTGGTGGGGCGAGAAAGCTGGGTCGATCAAACGGCCGCCTCGATCCTGTCACTGAAGCTGGACTTTGACAATCAGAAAGCCGTTGCAGACATCGCCTGGCCAATCCTATCGACCCCCACCGAAGCGATCCGAAACGCGTCGGCCAGCCAAGACATGCAGGTCACGCCCGCGCTTCCACATGACCTGTGGCCAGCCACCCATTGGGGAGACGTCGATCGACGCGCCGCAGTCACCCTGGTGTTGGCGCAGTTCGACCAACGCCCGCAGTCGGCCGTTTCGCTGGCCCAACTCCGCACCGAATCCGCCAACAAGAATGGCAGGTTCAAACGCAAATACACGCTGGACAAGAGCTGCTTGCCAATCCTGCGATCCTCGTTCACGCGAGTCGATCGCAATGGCAAAGTGAAGCCCAGCGATGGAGAAATCGTCGCTGATGGCACGGTCACTGCCCACCGAATTGCATTCGATTCGGCCATGAAGAAGTTGGCAGAGTCAGCGAAGACGGATCCGAACGCCAAATTCACCGTCAAGCTCGAAGCCATCGCATCCGAAGCGTTTCAGCAATTGGCGGCCAAGATCGGCAAGGTCTGCATCATCGAGGACGCGGCCAAGCAGTCCTGCCAAGCGATCGTGAAGCTTCAGGGCGAGTTCACCGTGAAGTCGCTGATCGAAGCCATCGCCGTCCAAGCCGACGTGAAGGCGACTTGGACCAAAGACGGCTTACGAGTCACAAAGTAGACCAACCAAGGCCCACTTCGCGGTCCGACGCGAAACAACCACTTCGTGGTCCGACGCGAAACAACCACTTCGCGGTCCGACGCGAAACGGCGTCTGTCTACTTCTGAACTAAGAAGGCACCGCGTGACGCATCAAGCGATTCCACGTTCGTGCAGGCGAACACAGGGCTGACCAACCGAGCCGACCATAGCCTCGCATCGGATGACCACCGAGCATGTCGATCAGTGCCAAACGATATTGCAACAGTGCGTAGACGCCAACTTTGTAACGAAGGTTTCCAAAGAATCCCTTCTTGTCTTTATTCTCAAAGAACTCGGCGTAAGTGATGTCAGGCAATCCGCGTTCTCGAAGCCCAGCCAGTTCACACGCAAAGTCGATGCTCGCACGCAGCTTGTGCATGTGCTTGCCATTGATGCTGCCGGTATGAATCCGGTAATGCAGCAACGGCTCGTTCAAGTTTGCCAGCTCGGCAGCTTCCCCCATTCTCAGGAACATGTCCCAAGCATCGAACATGCCGTTCTGCTTCCAATAGCCGCCGATGCCTTTGAGCACATCGGTTCGCATCAGAATCGTGGGATGACACATCGCGTGTTGCCCGGCACGAAGCTGCGAATAGATCGTTGCATGATCGGTTGCCAACTGAATCGGCTTTCCTGCTTTCTGAGATCCCAGAGGCACGATTTGGCTTCCCACCAAACCAACCTTTGGATTGTCACGCAAGAAATTCACTTGCAGCTCAAGTCGCGAAGGGTGACAGACATCATCCGAGTCCATTCGAGCGAGGAACTCGGTGTCGCAATACTTCAATCCGTTGTTGGATGCGACTGCCGTGCCACCGTTCTCTTGATGCAGAATGACGAATCGCTCGTCGGAACGCAGCGTGTCGAGGTAAGGGCCGCTGTCATCGGTCGATCCGTCATTGACAATGACCATCTTCCAATGCGTGTAGGTTTGGGCACGGATCGACTCCACCGCTTCGGCAAGGTACGGCATGCCGTTGTAAACGGTCAGCAGGATGGAGACGTCAGGAGCTGGGTTGGACATGATTCGCTAAGAGTTCTATCGAGTAGTAACGAGTTTCAATTTGCAGTTGAGAGAAGGCGTCGAATGAAGATTTGGAATGCTGCAATTCGATACAGGGCCATAACATAGAACCCGATGACCAGTCCGATTGTAGTTCCAAGAATACCAAGTGGCGAAACTAAAAGGGATGAGACGACTGCTGTGACCGCGAGGCCGAGCATCCCAGCCCAGAGGTTCGTTTGCGGTTGATCGATGGCCCGCAAACCGCTGGAAACGGCATAACTGGCCCCCAAAGCGATCGTCCCCAACGCCAGGGCGATGATCGTTTGGTCGTTCCCAGCGTAACTTTCCTTGAAAATCATCACAATGAAACGACCTCCAAAAACGCTGGCCACCAAGCAAAAGGCGATCAAAACGGCCGACATGATTCCCATGAATTGCCATACTTTTCTAGCCACCGCCGCAGCCCCCTCATCGGCGTAGCAGTGGGCCGCTTTTGGAGACAGCACATTGGTCATCCCCAGGATGAACGGGTTGGCCATCACCACCACCGTCATGCAAGCAGAAAACACGCCGGTGGCGCTTTCATCGTAAACCGCTGCCAACATCCAGTGCGGCAGGTACATGTGGAACACCGAGATCACGTTGGCGCCCGCAACCCATTTTCCGAACTTCCAGTTCTTCGCTAAGTCCAGGCGTACCCGCTGGCGGTTCCACGTGAAGGAGGATCGAGCCGCCAAAAACCAGCAAATCACGCCCATCCCCGTCGCCAAGCCTGTCACCAGGTAGGCTCCCATCGCTGACATCTGATGGGCCCACATGAGTCCTGCCAGCCCCGCCAGTTGCAGGACGCTGACACCGATATCCAGGGCCAAAACCGTGCGAATATCCAGGTGAGCAAAAGCGAATCGACGTGCAAACTCTCGCAGCAACATGAACGGCAGCAGCACCGCCAGAAGCGTCAGCAGCCAGGGGAATCCCGGTGACACGTTCAACAACAGCATCGCAGCACAACTGACCAGCAACATCGCCGCGGCGAACAAGTTCAGGCAAACCGCCTGAGCAAGCGTGCTGGCAGAGTAGTCATTCTGATCCGTAGCATTCAAGCGCTTGACGAATACCGTGTAGGGAATCGAAATCAAGGATTCCTGGAAGCTCAGCACCAGCACGACGATGCTGAAGGCGAGTGAATAAACACCCAACTCAGCATCGGAGCCAAAACGACCGATCATCACCGTGGTCGCAAACCGAGTTCCGCTGACGACAACCTGATCCACCAAAGACAGAATCGTCTTGTTGGCGGCAGTCTTCAGTAGGTGTCGGGGTTGGAGCATGCAAGATTTGAAAGGATCGCAGTGGACCCATTGGTCCACAGATTGACTGTCCGGACCAAAGCTGAATTCCGGTCCAGGGATATCGTCAGCGTACTTAACAATCGAGAATCCGAAAGCGGACCAACCGGCGAACTTACGATTCTCTCGCGTCTCGAGGGGTTGTGCCGGTTGTAACAGGAATGACGATGGAGGCAGGCGATTCGCGACGCCAGCTAACAGCGGGGCGTTCACTGCCATCCCACCCACGCTATCGTTGCAAGACGCCTCCTATAAGCAGGATTAAACAGACTGCTTTCGCGTGAACACCGGCTCCGATTCACTGGATAGCTTCTTATCGTAGCGATATCCATCCAAATCAAAGTCCAACATTCCTTCGGCAGTGGTGATCGAATTGCTGATCAGGTATCGAGTCATCGCCCCCCGAGCACGCTTGGCAAAGAAACTGATCATTTTGAATTGCCCGTTCTTCCACTCTCTGAATGCAGGAGAAATCACGTCCGCATCCAGATCTTTCAACTTTGCGACCTTGGAATACTCGTTCGAAGCCAAATTGATCAGCAGCCGTGACTTTTGTTTTCGCAGGTCAGCGGCAATCGCATCGGCAACGGTGTCTCCCCAGAACTCGTACAGATTCTTGCCGGCCTTCGTTGCCAGTTTCGTGCCCATCTCCAGTCGATAGGGTTGGATCAAATCCAATGGCTGAAGAATCCCGTACAAACCCGATAGGATTCGAACGTGCTTCTGACAACGTCGCACTTGGGCCGCCGAAAACTGATCGATGTCCATGCCTTGGTAGACGTCCCCCTGAAACGCGTAAACGGCAGCCTTGGAATTCTTGGCGTCATGCGTGGCTTTCCACTTTCGATTCCGCTGAAAGTTCAACTCGCCCAGTTTCTCACTCAAATGCATCAGATCGCACAAGTCGTCCGCCGAACACTGCCGAAGTGTCTTCATCAACTTGGCAGCCTGACTTGCAAACACAGGCTGTGTCGGTGACTTGCACGGCGCGGCCGTTTCGAAGTCCAGCGACTTGGCAGGAGACAGAATGACAATCATGAGTATCGAGATCTTCTTTAACCGAGTGATGTATGGCTGGTGAGCCTGCAATGGTTCATTAGTTGGAAGTCAAGGCGACATCGCGGACCGCAAGTTCACCGGAGGCGAACGAGATCGTGAATTCTCCCTTTGTTCGCGCCAGTGAAGCATGCTGCAGTTTCAAGACACGATCGCCGATCAAGAGATCCGCTTTGTCATCTTTGATCGCTAGTTTGAAATCGTTCCACTTGCCATCCAGACTGTCCAGTGTGGGGACACCTTCTTTGGCAATCGTCTTGGGCTTATTCTCTTTGGATGACTGGCCAATCCAACCAAACGCTCGCGTGATCTTCTCGTCGGCAAGAGCGATGCGAAAAACGTGACCCTTGTCGTTGAAGGTGATCACAATTCGCTGGCATCCCTTCGGTTGAAATTGGAAACTGCAGGTGCCGTCGGTCATCTTGATCGGCCATCGTAAGATGGGACCGTGGTTGGCAAACTTCTTGTAAAGTTCCGGATCCGATACGCAAGACGCTTGCTGATCCTCGAATTTCCATTCGCCTCGCAGGGCCTGCCGCGACTCAAACGTGGGATCGGAAAAGTCATCGTGGAATCCATCCGCGCAAACCGTCGCGGCGAAATATGGACTGGTCAAGATCAGGACAAGCAGGCAGAGGTATCGCATGGAATCAAAATCTCATTGTGGGAGTCGAAGACGGAACTCGCACAATTGTATTCGGAACGTCGCTGAGCGAAACGTGGCAGCCTGATGCCCCGTTTGAAGGTCAGCCCTACTTGGTTTGCTCAGCCAACCAGCGCAGTCCAGTCGCGACGTCCTTCTCCCGAGCCATCACGTGTTTGCCGGAGAACGTGGTTCGATGGACGGCAGACCCGCGTTCTCGCAGCAACGTTTCTGCTCGCTGCAGTTCTTTTGTAGCCGGGTCTTCGTTGCCCGACAGCAAGTAGTAGGTCGTCTTGGGCAGTTCGTCATAGCCCATGACTGCGCCAATCGCCAAGTGCCCTCGCGTTGCGTGGTTGGCGGCAAACCAAGTCGCAACACGGGCGCCACCTGAAAAGCCAGAAATGTAAACGCGGTCTGAATCGATCGAGAACCGTTCTTGGCACTGCTTCCACATCGATTCGATTGCTCTGTCCTGCAATGGACCATTCTTGGAATCGTTGGACGCGATCCCGATCCACCCCAGTCGATTGCACGCGTCGGCATATCGAAGCAACATCGCACGGCCTTTGCCATCCGGCGCAAAGCAGATCAAGATCGGTGTTGGCTCTGCGATTCAAATCGCAAGCTGGAAGCTCACGCCACTTTGCATTGTCCTGTCTCGGTGGCTATCGCGTGACCTTCGTCGAAGCGAATTGTTTGACGGTTGGGAGGGCGACGCCTCGTTTGTTGGCTTCATAGCGGATTGCGCGCTCGAAGAACGGGAACGGGAAATCGGGGCGTCTGTTGATCGCATATCGCTCCACCGCCACCACGAGTTTCACATCCAGTTTCTCAAGTCGTACCTGTTGGACGACAAACCGAAGGTAGTTCTTTTGCTCTTCCGTCACCGCTCGCAACCGAAACCTGAGTTGGTCTTCCAGGTTGATGAATCGCTGCGGAGACGAGGTCGTGTTCAGAGTAATCGTCGTCTGGGCGTTCGCGTTACCCGCCGGTGCAAGCGAAAACGCGCTGGCGATGAATGCGGTGATTAGAAATCGAGTGATCATGAGATTTCAAAGTTCGTTGGGTTCGAGCCATCGCAGCCACGCAGGCTGGATCGATACTTCTCCGAACTACCAATGTTGGGCGGGAAAACGCAAGGCGAGACTGCCAGGTTGTTAACTTGGGTTGTTTGCGAAATGTCTTCCGACAGGTTTTTGGACAGTCTGATGCGGTCAGTCCGATTGTGTGCACGGGACCAGATCTTCGGCCGAAAACACGTAGGACGAGCGAGTGTTTGCGAAGGCTCGTTGAATGATGACCTAGATGGAACTAATCACCATGCCCTTGCGGCATGACGCTCGAAAGGATTTCGGCGATGAATCGTTGGCTATTGATTGGATCGCTGGCAGCTTTGCTGGTTGGATCGACCGGCTGCGTCTCTGGCACCTGCGGACTCGGCGGCGGATGCTCGAGCGGAACGTGCTCCAGCGGCGGATGCTCAAGTGGCAGTTGCTCAAGTGGCTCTAGTGAGTGTGCCTCGGGCAATTGCGGCTCAGGCATACTCGGCAAGATGTGTAACAGTGGTGGCGGATGCAGTGACGGATCGTGCGGAGGCGGCGGAGGCCGAGTTCGTGGCGCCCTCAGTCGCGTCGGTGGACTGTGTGGATTGTGTGGCAGCGGATCGTGCCGTGGCGGTTGCTCGCCCGGTGGATTGGGCTGGCAGCAAGGTGGGCATGACTACAGCAGTCATTTGCAACCTGGATTGCTGGGTCACAATGCGGCAGCAAACCTGAACAGCCGCCCCTTCACACCTGGACCACCAACGGGCCAAGTGGGTTACCCTTACTACACACATCACGGTCCTCGTGACTTCCTGATGTCGAATCCCCCGACCATTGGTCGATAGTACGATCAATCGAAAGATTCGTCGAACAGATGCAAAAGACAATGGCCAGCGGGGTTTCCTCGGTGGCCATTGTTCGTTTCGCGACGCATGCTCGCGGCATCAGCTCACGAAATGGCTTGTCGATTCGCGTGCAGGAGGCCTACCGCGTGAACCACCAACATCCGACAATCGTCTCTACAGAAAAGGATGTCGCTTTCTAAGAAGTGGCATCGATGAACCAAGTCAACTGAACCAAGTCAACTGAACCAACTCAACTGAATCAAGTCAACGAACTGAGTCTGTTGAGCCAACCGAGCTCATCCCCACCCTTGATACCAACGAGCAGCACCGTGGCATCCGATTTTCGTTTGAAAGAACAGCTTCCAGAGCTGACCGACAAGATCGTGGCGAGCTACACCCCTGAAGATGCGATCAATCATCTCGGGCACTGTGCTTTGCCCAGCTACTCAGGGATCGTCGACATTCTGTTGAATCTCAAGGATGTTTTGTATCCCGGCTATCGTCGCAAAGTCGGTCTGCACGCTGGGAATGTCAGCTATCACGTGGGCAGTCTGATCGACACATTGCACGATCAATTGACGGTTGAAATCGCTCGTGCGCTGCGGCACGAAGATCGTGTGCAGAACGACAACGCGGACTGCGAAAGCGATGTCGACTTCGAGGCAAAGGGCCAAACGATGGCCTTCGAGCTGCTCAAGCGAATTCCCGACCTGCGTCGCACACTGGCCACCGACGTGCAAGCGAACTACGACGGCGATCCAGCCTGCCAGACAACCGACGAAGTCGTCTTCTGTTATCCCGGATTCGAAGCGATCACGGTGTTTCGAATCGCCCATGAGTTGCTGCGACTGAAGGTCCCCTTCATTCCCCGCATGATGACGGAGTGGGCACACCAGCAGACTGGAATCGACATTCATCCTGGCGCCACGATCGGCGATCACTTCTTCATCGATCACGGAACCGGTGTGGTGGTCGGGGAGACCTGCGAGATTGGCGAGCACGTCAAGCTTTACCAGGGCGTGACGCTGGGGGCGTTGAGCTTTCCCACTGACAACGACGGCCAGTTGATCCGTGGCACCAAACGGCACCCGACCATCGAAGACCGCGTGGTGGTTTACGCCAATGCGACGATCCTAGGCGGGCGAACGGTGATCGGACACGATTCCGTGATCGGGTCGAGTGTTTGGATCACCAAAACCGTTTCGCCAAATACCACTGTCACGCTCGAGAAACCGCAACTTAGAGTTCGAGGTGGCGCTGCCGACACCGAAGTACTCGGCCACGATTTGAATTTTCAAATCTAGAGCAGGTCACGCAACGAGGACATCGCCAGGGGTTCTTTGGTGGCGAACGGCTCACCGTACTTGCGGCTGATCAGCCTGCCCCAATTCGCGGCTTCGTCGCGAACCTGATCGAGCAGCGTCGGAGGCTCGGTTGGTCGACCCTGCACGAACTGGCTGTCGTAGGCTGCAATCGAAGCTCGCTTTTGCTCCCAGTGGTCGCTGATGTCAACGATCCAACTTGGCTGTACCGCCAATCGAAGGTGAATGCAGAAGTAGTAGTACACCCGCTCGGGGTGAAACCGCTCGCCCGGCATGTCGGTCTTGCTGAGCTTAGCCCAAAACCGGGCGGCTTCGACCAAGTCCGTGGCCGCCACGTGATCGGGATGAGCATCCTGCCAGTACGGGGCAAAAATCCAGCGTGGCCGCAGCACCCGAAAGTAGCTGGCGATCAACTCACGCGATTCCAAGGTGTGCTGCAGTTTGCGGTTGGCGAGGCCGGCATTGCCGCGCCAGGTCAGCGGTGCCGCTGGACTGCCAAGCTGCTTGGTAGCTTCGATGGTCTCTTCGCGCCGAAGCGGCTCGCTGCCATGCGGTGTCGGCTCTCCGGTGGTCAAGTCCAATACGCCGACGCGCATTCCCTCGGCCAACATTTTGGCGATCGTTCCGCCCATTCCCAGTTCCGCGTCATCGGGATGGGGGGCGACCACCAGAAAGTCCAATGGCTCAATCGCAGGCAACTCAGCCGGCGTTTCTGTATGAATCGTGATCGTCATTGCGTGTCCAAGGATTGAGCAACCAGTGTCGAACAATTGTCCCAATGGTTGACGCTCGCACAGCGAGCGTGCTGCTGGAGAAACAATTGGGACAATTGTTCTACACTCTTATGTCGCAGAGTATCAGGCGATGATCTCGCGGACCACGCGTCCTTCGACGTCGGTCAATCGGTACTGGCGTCCCTGGTACTTGAACGTCAGTCGCTCGTGATTGATGCCCATCAAGTGCATCAAAGTCGCGTTAAAGTCGTGCACATGAACTGGATTCTCAGCGATTTTGTAACCCAGGTCATCGGTCTCGCCAAAGCTAAATCCGCCCTTCGTTCCGCCACCGGCAACCCAAACCGAAAACGCATCTTTGTGGTGATCACGTCCCGCCTTGCCGTCCTTCTTGCCCTGTGCAAACGGCGTCCGTCCAAATTCGGCGGACCAGACCACGAGGGTCGAATCCAACAGTCCACGCTGACGCAGATCGCGAAGCAATGCAGCGACGGGCTGATCGACTTCTTTCGTTTTGGCAGCGAGTCGACTGAAAACGTTCCCATGCGTGTCCCATCCCTGGTCGAACAGTTGCACGAATCGCACACCCCGCTCGACCAGTCGGCGAGCCAGCAGGCAGTTGTTTGCGAAGCTGGTCGAGCCCGGCTTCGTGCCGTACATCTGGTGCACGGCTTGGGGCTCCGATTTGATGTCCATCAATTCGGGCACACTGGTCTGCATGCGATAGGCGAGTTCGTACTGACTGATTCGGGTCGCGATCTCGGGATCACCGACGTCGGCAAGCTGTGCCTGGTTCAATTGGTTGACCGTATCGATGATCCGTCTTCGCGAAGTCGGTTCAACACCGTTGGGATTCGATAGAAACAGCACCGGGTCGCCTTTGCTGCGAAACTCAACTCCCTGATAGACACTCGGAAGGAAACCGCTTCCCCAAGCAGGGCTTCCCGCTCCCAACACGTTTCCAGTGATCAAGACAACGAATCCAGGCAGGTCTTGGTTCTCGGTACCAAGTCCGTAGTTCATCCAGGAACCGAGGCTTGGCCGTCCGAACTGTCCGAATCCGCTCAGCATGAACATCTGCGCGGGCCCGTGATTGAACTCGTTGGTATGCAGCGACTTGATCACCGTCAACTCGTCTGCGACCGATTGCAAATGCGGCATCAAGTTCGAGATCGGCAAGCCAGATTCGCCACATCGAGTGAACGCGTGTTGCTTGGTGTCAGGTGTCCCTAGCAACGTCGGCAGTTCGCGAACGAAAGCGAACTTGCTGCTCTCGAACAAATCCTTGGGGCAATCTTCACCGTTGCGTCGCTGCAGTTCAGGCTTGTGATCGAACAGATCCAAATGGCTTGGCGCGCCCACCATGTGCAAGTAGATCACGTTCTTCGCTTTGGGGGCGAAGTGCGCTAATCGCGGTGCGAGTGCATTCGAGACGGTGGCTGCTTGCGTGTCATCATGCAGCATTTGTGACAGCGCGAACCCACCCAGACCGAATCCAGTTCGTTGCAGCAACGCACGGCGGCCAAGCGGGGTTGGCTCGAGATTCTGATATCGATTCATGACGGGCTCAATCGGCGTTCTACTGATTACTGATTCATTGTTTCGTCAAGGTTCAAGATTGCATTGGCGACCGCAAACCAAGCGGCCAGCGGCTCGCCGCTTTGCGTTCTTAGTGCCATGCTCTTGAATGGAGGCTTGGTTCGCGATGCTACCAGCTCCGGTTGCTTGCGGAGAGTCTGCCGTTCACGATCGAGCAACTCCTGCACCAATTCGATTTCGTGTTCCGTCGGCCCACGAGAGACAGCCAACTTGAAGGCATGTTGGATTCGTGATCGATCATCGCTGGACGGCGACTCGCTGATCACGCGATCAGCCATGGCCAAGGCCATCTCGGCATAGGCTGGATCGTTCAGCATCGTCAACGCTTGCAGCGGTGTATTGCTGCGACCACGATTGACCGTGCAGCTACCGCGATCGGGTGCATCGAACGTGATGAAACTGGGGTAGGGCGCCGCTCGCTTCCAAACGACATACAGTCCACGCCGGAAACGATCCTCGTCTTCGGCCGCGATCCATTTCGGTTGATTGCGTCCCACGCTCCGCCAGATGTCATCCGGCTGATGAGGCATGATTGGCGGGCCAAACATCTTCGCCGACAACAGACCACTGATCGCCAAGGCGTTGTCGCGAATCGACTCCGCAGGGAGCCGAAAACGCGGCCCTCGGCTGAGCAGGCGGTTCTTCGGGTCGACCTCCAACAGTGCGGGGGTGACTCGAGCAGACTGCTGAAAGGTTCCGGACATCACCATCAGTTTGTGCACGTGCTTCATCGACCAACCCGATTCCACCAGTTCGCTGGCCAACCAGTCGAGAATCTCCGGGTGGCTGGGGGCCTCTGCTTGCGAGCCGAAGTCTTCGGGCGATCCGACCAGCCCCGTTCCGAAAATTTCTCCCCACCATCGATTCACCGTCACACGGCTGAACAACGGATTTTCTGGTGCGGTGATCCAACGTGCGAGTTCAAGACGGTCGCCTGTTCGCTCGATCGAGTCTGGTCGTGGCAGGACCGCAGGTGGCGAAGCCTCGACTTTGTCACCAAGTGTTTCATAGTCACCACGCAGCATCACGAACGTCTCTCGCTGCTCTTCCATCTCAACCATCACCAAAGTGGTATCCGGTTTCAGCTCATTTTGATCCTGGGTAACTCGAGCGATCTCGCGATCGATTGCTTGGAGTTTTGGATTGTGCTTATCAAACTCCTTCCGCAGTTTCTTTCGATCTGCCTTGCTGAGCTTCTGTTTCCCAGCGAGCGTCCGCAGCGCTTCGTCCACGTTCAAGAAAGAGGTGTCGCCTGAGTAAAACGACAATTTCGGCTTTCCGATCACGCGTCCCTGGCCGAAATACTGAGCCAAGGAGACGCGGAGTTGTTGTGAACCCGCGTCAAAATCGATCGGCGAGGCAAAGGCAAAGCTGGCCCAATGCGGTTTGCCAAACTGAGCGGCGACCGCCCAGCCCGTTTTTCGATTTCCATCAATCGCCTTGGCAATCTCCCATTTCGGTTGCGAGTAATCGGCAGTCGGGTCCTGCAGCGTCAGTGCGATCGTTTCTTTGTCCGTGATCAATTCACATTTGAATTCGCTGAGGATGAAATTGCTGCGAACAGGATCGCCGCGTCCGGGGCCCTTTCCGGGAATCGCATCATCGGTCAACACGTCCAGTCGGATCGCCGTGATCTGATCCACCTCTGGCGCCAACGTGAAGGTGTATTCGGCCGTGTCCGGAACACTGCCGGTCAGCAGCACTGCACCGTCTTCTTCGATCGTGAACTGCTCGTCGCCAGTAGAGTGGAAGTTCTCAGGGATCGCGTTGGTCCATTGCGTTTGAACCGTCTGTTCTTTCAGTCCGGCAAGCCAGCTCTCGAAATCCTTGTCGCTTGATTTCGTAGCCAACGCACGGGATTTCTTGAGTTGCTTGAGTTCTTCCTGAAGCGATGCGTATTTCTGCTCGAGAGTCGCCTCCATCGGCAGGTCCATCTTGGGACCGTAAAAATCCCAAGTCACTCCGGCGATCTGTTTGACCTCCAACGGCGTGTTGTTGAAGTAAGCAAAGAGTTGGTAGTAATCCTTTTGTGTGAAGGGATCGTACTTGTGATCGTGGCACTGAGCGCATTCAAGCGTCGAGCCCAAAAACACCGTTGCTGTCGTGTTGACGCGATCGACGACTTGGTTGACTCGATTGGCTTCCGGGTGCACGCCCGCTTCCACGTTGCAGGTTGTCATGCGATGAAAGCCAGTGGCGGTTTTTTGGTCCGCAGTTGGGTTCTCCAGTAAGTCGCCGGCCAACTGCTCGATCACAAACTGGTTGATTGGCATTCCGTCGTTCAGCGCCCGAACGACCCAATCTCGATAAGCCCAGTTGTCACGGATCTGGTCGGCTTGAAAACCGTTGCTGTCGGCGTAGCGAGCCAGGTCCAACCAGGGCACAGCCCAGCGTTCTCCGTAGCGTGGCGATTGCAGCAAGCGGTTGACGACTTTTTCATAAGCGTCTTTTGACCGGTCATTGATAAACTCGTCGACTTCCGTTGGCGAAGGCGGGATCCCGGTCAGGGCTAGCGAGACGCGCCGAATCAGTCGGCTGCGATCGAGCGGTGGCGAAGGTTGCAAGCCCTGCGATTGCAGTCTGCTGGCTACGAAGTGGTCGATGACGGATCCGCTTGGAATCCCGTTCGATAAAGTGGCGCGCTGGACCGGTTGATAGGCCCAATGCATCGCTTCGGCCAACTCGTCGGGCCAATCGGCGCCCTGGTTGATCCATTGTTTTAGAACGTCAACTTCTTTTTCGGACAGCGGGTCACTGTCCAGTGGCATCAGGTCGCCCTCGTCTGAATCCACCAATCGCTTGATCAGCAAGCTCGCGTCTGCGTCCAATTTTTTGATCACACCCGAGTGATCCAGCGTGTTGCTACGACGATTGAGCTGCAGGTCTGCTTCCTGGTTCTTGGAACCGTGGCATCGATTGCAGTGTCGGACCAGGATGGGCTGCACGTCCTGTGCAAAATCCACGACGGTATCGGCAAACGATGATTGAGCATGGCTGGCGAATAGAACTGCCAGCAAGAACGACCAGCATTGCAGAGACTTCATTGCAGCGTGCGGTGGGAGGTGAGGCTCGGATGGAACCTCCATTGTAACACATGAAAAAACGGGTTTTACGGCTGGCTCCCAGCGATCCATCACGTTGGGCATCGAAGCGAAGGTAATTGAAATGAAAAATCTTGGATTGCTTATCTGCATGTTCTTCATCGCCGATCGACCAGTTAGGCAATCAACGTCAGTCGCAATAACCAAGTTGTCTACGAGGTCGAATCGTATCGATTCGGTCAGCCAACCGTGAGCTCGCCGTTCTACATCGTCAAGCGAACCACCATTTAGCTACTTGTTGCTTTCTTGCGTGCCCCTTTCTTGCGGTCCGCTTTCTTCTTGTCCTTGCTTCTACCGTTGCCCTTGGTTCGCCAAGTCTCGACCGCCTCTTCGCGGGTCATGTTCTTGTACTTGCCCTGCCGCTGAAGTGCGTCGAGTTCGGTTTCCAGGCCGCGGTCGCCCTGCCGCTCCATCCACTCATTGAGTTCGCCTTTCAATCGCTCGACCACTTTCGCGTGTCCTGGATCGGTGGCTAGATCGTT
>JBGCGI010000047.1:0-61632 GCA_045110715.1 Rubripirellula sp. | reverse complement strand
CTTGGGATACTTCCGATATCTTGGACGTCAACATGGGCGCAATGATAATTGATCCGCGTCTTCGGTGCGCAAACCCTGAGTCTACGACGATGCGGCTAGCAGTCATCACTCCGATGCGGCAAAATGGCGATCATCTCACTCGCCCTTACCACGATTGATTTCCGATGATCGTAAAACAACTGAACCACGTCGCCCTGCATGTTGCTGATGTCGATGCCAGCGTCGTTTTCTACCGTGACGTGATGAAACTGCCGATGATGGATCGGCCTGCTTTTGATTTCCCGGGTGCCTGGTTTCTGCTGGGGGAAGACCAAGAGCTTCACTTGATTGGCGATCGAGACTTGCCCGTGCATTCGCATCATCGCGGCGGCCACCTGGCGCTCGTTGTCGATTCCCTTGACGAATGGGAATCACAATTGGATGCCTGCGGGGCGACTCGCTTGGAACGCAAAACGCGTCCCGATGGTGCTTTGCAAACGTTTGTTCAAGATCCCGACGGACACTGGGTAGAACTCTGCGTGCCGCCTGCTGCCCAATAAGAATGGCAGCTTGTCTATTTCGCAGGCAACTCATCAACGAAAAACTTGCGAGTCTTTCGTTCTTGATTGGCTTGCCAAACCTGCCCACTCTTGGCATCCAAGCAGGTCAGCCAACCACCGCCACACGCCCACGTATCAATGCAAATCGCGTTTCCATTGGACAGTGGCAAACCCTTCTTTTGAGACGTGTGGCCGCAAACCATCACCTTCCCGGAGGCATGGAGTGGTGGGTCGCCAAACTTCTCCCAGTACAACATGTAGCTGGGCTGATCCGCGAAATCCATGTCGGAATACAAGTTGCCGTGGACAAACACATGGGTGTCCGACTCGTAATAGGGAAGCAAGCGATCCTGCAGGAATTCCCAGTGATGATTCGGAATATCAGAAACCTCCCCTGGGCCGCCCTCGCCACCCACAGCGTACGACTTCAGCGTCGCCTTGCCTCCGACTTGTAGCCAACGCCGATGCTTGTCGCTGCTGTTTCGACTGTCCAGCATCATGATCTCATGATTACCACGTAGCGGCATCAGACGATAATTTCGATCGTAGTCCATCAACCAGTCGATCACCTTGCAGGAATCTGGACCACGATTCACGTAGTCGCCAAGCGTGATCAAGGTGTCATCTTCGGAAACTCCGACGAATGCGACGAGAGTTTCCAACGCGGTGAAACAGCCGTGAATATCACCAATCGCAAGTTGTCGACTCATTCTCTACTCGTGTTTTTGATCGTCGCTATCTGCAAGTTGTCTTAAGAAAGCAATTTCGCTGAGAGTTGCTGGCCGCATGCATGGATCACTTTATCAACCAAATCATCAGCCTGTTGACCGCTCAGCGTCGCATCATGACGTTGCAATTCGACTGTCATCAACACTCGCTTGCTGTTCTTGCCATCGCGTTCTTCATCGCGATAAGTCTCTTGATAAGTCAGCGACGCGAGTTCCGCTCCGACGGCAGCCCGGACAACGTTCTCCATCTCGCTCCAGCGAACCGACTCCGCGACAACAAAGTTCAAGTCGCGTTGGACCGAAGGAAACGAGCTGATCTCTTGCTGCTGAGGAACCAAATGGGCGTGCTCCATCAACATCGGTAGCGAAAGTTCCGCCACCACCACTGGCCCTGGCATCTTCCACGTTTTCAACAACTTTTCATCGACGACCCCGATGAACCCAAACGGTGCTCCATCGGTCGCTAGCTGGATCGTTCCTCCCTGTGAAAAGCCAGGACTATCGAGAGCCCCGAACATCAGCCGAGCCTCGAACCCCATTCGTTCGCAGAGACTCTCCACGACTCCCTTTACCTCAAAGAAGTCACTGCCGGAGACCATGCCCAACGAGTACTGCTCGTCAGGCAACGAATCACCTTCATTGGGCAAGTAGATGTGGGCGATCTCGAAAAGGTTCGCCGCGAGACTGGCCGATGACCAATTTTTCGAGCGTGCCTGTAACAGACTCGGCAACAAGCTACGTCGCAGACTGCGTGAACCCTTGAGGAGTTGAGTCTGAATTTCGAGAGCGGGGCGTTGCGTCCAGGGGCTGAGCGACTGATCGATCTTGGCAGTCGAAACGCTTGGCGTCATCGCTTCGCTGAACCCCGCAGCGGTCATCACAAGCCGCACGCGGTCCATCGCGACATCGAACGGTCGTTTGGAGCTTGGCGCCACTGGGATCGGAGCGTCCTCAGGAATCTTATCGTAGCCATGGATCCGAGCCACCTCTTCGATCAAATCCGCCTCCCGAGTGAGATCATGACGCCAAGTCGGTGGCAGATAGGCATCCTTGCTCGCGACCGTGCATCCCAGCTTGGTCAAAATCCGCGTTACCTCCTCCACGTCGATTTTGATTCCAAGGATTCGTTCCAGCTGAGCCGGTCGCATCACAACGGGTTCGCGTGCGGGAATCTCGGGTGCGGTATCGATCACGCCTTTCGCGATCGTGCCGCCGGCCATACTCACGATCAATTCGCACACACGTCGACTGGCCCAGTCGACGCCAACCGGATCCACTTTCCGTTCGAATCGGAAAGAAGAAGGACTGTGTAGCTTGAGCTTTCGCGCGGCGCGGCGCACCGACAACGGTTTGAACATGGCCGCTTCGATGACCAAATCGGTAGTCGAATCGTCCACTTCCGAGTCGGCTCCGCCCATCACGCCGGCTACTGCCGACGCACGCTCGGCGTCCGCGATCACGCACATTGACTCGTCCAATTCGTACTCGTGGTGATCGATCGCCTGAATTTTCTCGCCCTTGCTTGCCGGACGAACAATGATCTTTGATCCTTTGACTTTCGCGTAGTCAAAAGCGTGCAGCGGTTGCCCACATTCCATCAGCACGTAATTGGTTGCATCGACGACGTTATTGATGCTCTGGTAGTGCTCGATACTGCCGTCGCGTTTGTGCTTCCAAAAAACGGACTGCAGATCCTCAATCATCCAATCGGGACTTGGCCCAACCTTGACGCCCTGGATGACCCGTGCGGTGTATCGCGGGCAAGCGTCCAGAAACTGGTTCTCGACCGTCAACAAATCCTCAATCGCCTGACTCGATTCGCTGATCTTTGGCTCCGGAATCGTCAGTGGCAGGTCGTACAGCACTCCAATTTCACGCGCGACGCCAATGTGGCCTAAGCAGTCACCCCGATTGCTGGTGACCTCGAGATCCAGCACGACGTGCTCAAGAATCGTTTCGGTCGACTCGTGATTTAGGCCTGACAAGCTCAATCGGTCCGCCAGTTCCTCGTGATTCATCGACAAGTCGACGTACTTGGACAACCATTTCAAAGAAACAAGCATGAATAAAAACGCGGGGACTCGGGAAAGGAAAGTGATCGAAGGATTGAGATTTTATCGCATCGGGAAGAATCGCAATACCGCGGTGCGGGAGCGTTGTGGCAGCGTCCGGGCGAGGCCAGTTAAGATGCAGTCCTCTCCGCCCTCTCATCAATCCGAGTGAAATCGATGCTCCCTAGAATCTTGTTTGCGTTTTCTTGCCTTCTGGCGGCGATGCCCCTGATCGCCAAGCAACCCAACATTGTGCTGATCATGGCCGATGATGTGGGAATCGAGGGCCTGGGCTGTTACGGCGGGACCTCCTACAAGACTCCCAACCTCGATCGAATGGCTGCCGAAGGAATTCGCTTCACTCACGCCTATTCACAACCTCTCTGCACCCCCACTCGCGTGCAGATCATGACCGGCAAGTACAACCATCGAAACTGGAAGTACTTTGGGATCCTGGATCCCGAGGCGACGACTTTCGGGCACCTGATGAAATCCGCTGGATACACCACCGGGATTTTCGGAAAGTGGCAATTGTATTCGTACGACCCACCTGATCTGCCGGGTGCCTCCAATCGACGCAGCACCGGCATGCATCCCAAAGATGCTGGATTTGATCAATTCGCGCTGTACCACGCTCTGCAAACCGAGGACAAAGGATCTCGCTATACCAATCCTACGATGCTTGAGGGAGAGTCTGGCGGTGAAGGTGAATTGCGAACTTATCCTGGCAAGTATGGAGAAGACGTTTGGGTCGACAAGATCCTTGGCTTCATGGAAGTCAATCGCGACCAGCCCACCTTCGCTTACTACCCGATGGCACTTCCTCATTGGCCGTTCGTGCCGACCCCCGACACTCCTGGCTGGGATCCGAGTTCGCCGCAGCCAGAGGAATACCGCTACATCAAGGACATGATCGAGTACATGGATGTGAGCGTTGGCAATCTGATGCAGGGACTTGAGGAAAAGGGACTCGATGAGAACACCATCGTGCTGTTCTACAGTGACAATGGCACGCACGCGAAAGTGGTTTCGGGCATGGACGACGGCAGAGAGATTCTCGGTGGCAAAGCGACGCCGAAACAAACGGGCATCCATGTTCCTCTGATCGCTCATTGGCCTGGTCACTTCAAACCTGGGGTGAGCAATGCCATCGTGGATCCTTCGGACTTTGTACCGACACTGCTGGATTTGGCTCAGTCACCCAAAGAAGCTGCCGGCAAGATTGATGGAATCAGTTTCGCACACCGATTGCTTGGACAGTCGGGCTCCGAGCGCGAAGCTGCCTTTGTCTGGTACGACCCAAGGCCGGGCTGGGACAAGGAGCGTTTTGATCGACACGTTTTCGCGGTCAACCGAGATTACAAGCTGTTCAGTTCGGGACGCTTGTTTCGTTTGACCGACAAGCCACTCGAAGAAATCGAAGTCAATCCACTCGCAATGACGGAAGCGGATCAGGCCGCAAAACGAAAGCTCGGCGAGTTCATCGGCAGGCAACTGGAGGGTGTTCAAGAACCACCATTGGTCGATGCATATGGTCGACCTCAACTCGATCTTCTGTACTACCCCAAGGACAAAGCAGAGACAGCAGACGTCACCAAAGCGATGTTGGCGACAGGCAAAGAGATTGTTTACGGCGACCCTCAAATCCCTCAGCACCGGCTCTGGATTTTCAACCCGATGGAGATCCAAGCCGACGAACAACGGCCCTGTGTCTTCCTGATTCACGGTGGTGGCTGGGGTGGACGCCCTGAATCGCTCGCGGCCCAAGCACTTTACTGGCAACGCCGTGGTTTGAACGCGGTCTCCATTCACTTTCGTGCGCCATCTGGGGAATTGACCCCTGCAGACACATTGCGTGACGCGCGGCGCGCCTATCGCTGGATTGTTGAACACGGCAAAGACCATCACATCGACGTGGATCAATTGCTTGTGTCCGGTGGATCGGCTGGCGGCCACCTGTCACTGGCTCTCGCAACGATCGAGCTAGAAGACGATCCGGTGATCGAGCACCTGCCCAAGGCGATGGTACTTTTCAATCCCGTGATCGACCTCGTGGACGGCTGGGAGAACGGACGCAAGAAATGCGAACGAGCCAACATCGAACCCCAAGCCTTCTCTCCGGCCCATCACCCTGTTGCCAACCTACCACCGATCCTGATCCTCAGTGGCAGCGACGACGGACTGATTTCGCCGGCCTTGATTCGAGGATTTCAGGAGCGGATGAAGGCGGCTGGCAACAGCGTCGAATTCGTGGAGTACCCGGACGCAGGGCATGGCTTCTTCAACTACGGAAGGCACGACAACCAGTACTTCCAGTGGACGATGTGGGAGTTTGAGAAATTCTTGAACAAGACGATCGATCGGTAAGGGGTCTACAGCCGTTCTTGGGTAAGCTAGAATGACGGTGAAGAAACCAGCTGGTTCTCTAAAATCACACATCATTGTTCGAGGAATCAAGACATGAAGAAACTATCTGCATTGGCGCTGTTCGGGTGCTTGTTGATAAGTGCACCCGGATGTGGCGGCCCTGAAGGTGGTTCGGTATCCGAGAATGCAGAGCAATCCGCAATCGAAGCCTATCAAGCTGCTGAAGCCGCTGACCAAGCTGCGCAGGATGCATCACTGAACACAGAAGAACCGGAATAAGACGAATCCGTCCGAACCGTCCGAGGAACTTTAGCCAGTCAGTCTGCTGACTGGCTTTTTTGTGCGCCGGCTGTGAACGCTGATGGACAGCCATAAAAAAACCTCGGCTTCTGCAACAGAAGCCGAGGTCAAACTTGAATGAAAGGCAAACGAACCTACTGGTTCAGTGGCTCTTCGATCGTCTCGCGATTGGCCTTCGTACCAAGAGCACCCCACAAACCGTAGGGGCTAGGCGAACCAGTGACGGAATCGACATCGACGGCGAACCGCCAAACCATTTCGTGACGAGGATCGCCAGCTTCCACGGAGTCCGTCATGAAGATCACTGCTCCGTCGCCCATCAGCACGTGAGCACCACCTTGGTGGCGACTGGATGCAGGGAAACTTCCAGTCTGCCCAACATTGTTGCCACCGCAGATCGGAGCGTTCGGCGGATGAATGGTGTGGAAACCACTCCAGTTAGGACGGAAGTCGGCCCACTTGTAGCCGCGGCCATTGTTGTTTCCGCCGGTTGCTTGACCTGGAATCCAAAATCGAGGTCGGTTCGGATCAACTTGACCTTGATCGACACACCAACTTGGATTGTCGCGAACATCACGAGGAGGGTTCTGGCTACCGTTGTTCGTCTGAGTTCCACGATTATCTCGGTCCCCAAGATCCGTTACGATCTCGCCCATGCAAATGGTGTTGGAAAGGCCGTCCAAAACGTCACGGAATTTCGCTTCCTGGTGAGGCACGAACATTCCACGGTCGGCTGCACGTGAGTGCTGAGACCAACCATTGTGAGGAGTCTTTTCCCAGTTCTTGGTTCCGTGGAAGTGCTTTGGACCACGAACCGACCACCACATCGAGTCACCAAGGCAAGCTGCATAGTTGGTCCGACCTTGAGCAGGAAGCCCAACACCCGGGTCGCTTGGACAACGGAAAGTCGGTACCTCAGTCACCCACGGACGGTACTGCAAAAACTGCACGGTAGGACCCATTGCAGGCCAAGGCACCGTTAGGGGTGTATTCAGATCCAAAGCATTCACCAAGCTAGGATTACTGATTTCTTCCCAAAGTCCTTGCTGCTCCAAGAAAGGACTCATTCCAACCAATGCACTCAAACGCCAGGCGTTTGCATGACCATAGTTCGTCCACCAGTTGGAGGTTCGACCAGTGTTACCAAAAGGTGCATTGCCACCTGCAAATCCACCAGTACCAGTACCGTGAGTAGGCAACTGCTTGTAAGCACTGTGGTAGTTGTGGACAGCTAGACCAATTTGCTTGAAGTTGTTGCTACAACTCATTCGGCGGGCGGCTTCGCGAGCGGCCTGTACCGCTGGCAAAAGCAAGCCTACCAAGACGCCAATGATGGCGATGACGACCAGCAATTCCACGAGCGTGAATGCGGTCCGTCGATTGGATCGTTTCATGAATACCTCTGTATGGAAGAAAAAAGGAAACAAACAGGGATCACCCCTATTCTGCGACTCAAAATAATAACGCCTTGTACGGCGCATTCCTACTGCTTTCGCTCCTTCCCAGGGAAACATAACCGCCCACCCTGCAGAAACAAGACAACACTAAGTCGTTTACTCACAATGACTTACTTCGCTCCAAACATACATTGGCCCGGAAAATCTTACAGCGGATTCCTTGCCCTTTACTCTCCCTCCGCGAGAGCGATTGCTTGAAACACCATGTCATCTGCCCCCATGCTGCTTGACTCTCCCTGCGCGAGAGTCGGACGCGGTTGCGGCCGGACAGGGGCATGTTTGCATGTCAAAACAGCCGTTTTCGCGAACCGAATCTTGATCACTGGGAGAGCTAACTTCAGCTATCGCACCCTGAACGCGGAGGGATCTGATTGAACGATCAGCCAGGAAGCCTGGCTCGCAAGATTTCTGTGCGACTGCGATGTGCCGTCCGCCCAAGTCACATCAAGTTTGCAATCACTGGCATTGCCGATCCCGACTCGAAGCAAGGAATCGTTGCTGCATTCGTAACCGCTGCCCGAGACGTGGGGCACGGTCAATTGACGTCCGTCCGGGGTCGTGATTTGCAGAGTTGCCCCGATCGCATCCCGCGAGCACGCTCGGCCGCGTAGTTGAATTTCGATCCAACGGTTCGAACGTGCTACTGGATTCTCAGCGGTTCGATTGACCAGCAGAGATACCGGCTCGGTCTGGTGCGTGATGGCAAAGTCCGTCAACCCATCTCGATTGACATCAATCGTCCAAAGCGCGCGACCAACGTGAGGGCTCGACACGTAGTCACCCCCCAAGTTCGCAGCAATGGAATCAAATTGGTTCGCAGCGTTGCGACGGAAGACCTGAATCGGATGCGCGTAGACGGACTTCTCTTCGCCTCTTGAAAACATGTCGACATGGCCATTGGTCACGACCAATTCCTGAACGCCGTCGTTGTCCAAATCAATTGATTCACTGCCGAAACCAACCAGTGGCACCGTGGGTTTCGCAAGCTTTAGCTTCGACGTTAGATCCTGCCAAATGCCCGATCCTCGTTGCTCATGAAAGGTGTTGTACTCGTTGTCGAAGTTCGTGACATAGAGGTCGGCGTCGCCGTCGCCATCCATGTCACCGACAGCAATCCCCATCGAACCTTGAGGAGCCGCCCGATCGTCTCCCCCCAGTCCCCGCAACATCGCAGACTCCGTCATCCGATACGCACCGTCCTCACTGCGCCCGCTCCAGTAGTGATTGTTGGTCATGTCGTTGGCAACGAACACATCGATTCCGGGATCGCCATCAAGGCTGCCGACCACGATTCCTAACCCACGCCCCACGACCGATGGAACAGCGTTCCAATCATCCGTTCGATCGACCAAGTCGCCACTGCCCGTTCCCTGCAAGAAGTGATCTCGCAGGCCTGGAAACTTCATCGGGGTACACGAGCGCGACACGTCAGAGTCCTTCATGGGGCAAAGGTCCGTGACAGGATCGAGCCCCGCGCAGTAATTCAGTACGACAACGTCTGAGATACCGTCTCCATCAAGGTCCGCGATCGCGCCGCTGGTTGACCAATCTTCGGCACCACCTGCAAGCCGCCCACTGGCATCGGTAAATGTTCCGTCACCGTTGTTGATCAGCAACGAATTGGGTCCGTAGTTCAGCACCATCAAGTCGGGGAAACCATCTTCGTTCACGTCACCAACGGCGACGCCCTGACCGAAACCCCTGTCGTCAGTGAGCGAGGAACGAGCCACGTTTACAAATCGCCCCTCCACATTTCGCATCAACGCATTAGGCTCAGAATTCTTCTGCGACGGATCGCCTCCAGCGGCAATCAAGTACAGGTCGCTCCAGCCATCGAGATCGAAATCGATGGTACCGCCACCACAGCCCAACGTCTCGTGCAATCCGATGCCAGGCTGATCCAACTTGTCACTGGTTCGCCCAAAGAAGTTCAGCCCACGATCAGCTGCCTCATTGCGAAGTTGAATTCCACCTGTGTCGATGTTCGGCAGCCCGCTTTCGGCACGTCGATCGCTGGTGGCGACTTTCTGATCCGCAGCAATCTTGCTGATCGAAGGCAGTTCAAACTCCGCAAGATTCAACCCAAACTCAGGGAGCGATTCCAGCTGCCAAGGCGTCTCTTTTGAAAGTCTCGCAACGATCTCATTCCGCGTTTCTTTGGCCATCGCTGACTCGTCTTCGGGCAACGTCAAAGCAATCGACGCCCAGGCTTCTGCTTCCCACAAACGCCCCAACTGACTTAGAGTTTTGGCGATATCGACGACGGTGGCACGAGAAATTGACCCGGTCCGTTCAAACCGATCTTTCAGTTGTGCAAAGGTACTTAGCCGGGTCGCCCGCAACTCAACGCTTTCCTTGGCCGCCTGAGGAAACTCAGTCCCTTGGCTTTGTAACTGCTGCAATGCGGTGCTGAGTTTCGACCAAGCCTCGACCATATCTGGATCACGCTTGGTGGCCTCCCAATAGGCGCGCACAGCCGCGGCGTGCCGCTCTTTTCCGCGTGCCCAATCGCCGGCCGCAATCCAGTAGTCGCAATAAGCCTCAATGGTCGGCGGTTGGTCGACCGCCCATTGCTCGACTCGCCCCTCTTTTCGGGATGCCGCCAACGCGCGTCCTAGCAAGGCTCGGGCCGGCAGATAGTCTTCGTGGGCAGCCACAATCGTCTGCAGTATCTGAACGGACTCGTCAAATTTCCCCTCGTCAAATTCTCGCTTCGCTGCGCCCAGCAGCGGTCGTTTGTCGTTCGGGTTTCGCGACGTCATCTCCTCCAGCGGCTTATCATCCAAAACACGCCGTTCGGTATTGCTGAGCGCTTTCAACAATTCGAGGTCAAACTTTCGGTAACGGACCAAGAACCTTCCATGCGGCGCAGCAGCAGTCCGGTTCTCGGTGCCAATGTAAAAATCGAACAACCAACGCCTTGTCTCATGCTGCATCGGTTGCTGCTCGAGCGCATCCTCCAACATGGCCATGCCTTCGTACAGTTTGCCGACGCTGATCACCGCGATCATTGCTTGCTGGACGCGTGACTGATCTTGAAAAGACTCTGCGCGACAGGCACTGACCAACAAGTCCGCTGCCTCCTCCGCTTTGCCCAACTCATGCGCGACCCGCGCGACCGAGCCAATGCTGTCCGCATCGTTGGGGTGTTCGTCCAGCACGGCAGCCGAAAACTCCCAAGCCTCTTGCCACTGTCCGCGTCGCATCGCGGACTTCATCGCTCGCAACGGTCGTTGGGGAGGCGGCTGAACGATGGGCGCCGACGACTGACTCCCACAACCCACCAACCAGACCCCAAAAATAACGACCATCGCTGTCGTGGCCAGGAACCCTCGAAACGCTGGAGAGGGAGAAGAATTTGCCTGGGGCACCATTGTGATTCCAAATTGTTCGACAGTTCTGCCGCTGGTTGCAGTGTGGATAGAGTATGAAGGAGTCGTGTTTGACGTAAACTGCACCCAAAACGAGCCGCTTCAGAAATTCTGCAAGAAACCCGTCGGTTCGCGTTCATTCCATCAAAGCACGCTCCTAACGCCCTCACTTGGCTGTCGGCGACGATTGCCTACACAGACGCAATACAAACATAACTCGCATCGATCCTATCAAATGCAACAATACGGATTTCGCGTTCAGATGGTTCTGGCACTCCTGGCCCTGTTGCCCCTTGGCTGCCGTGACCAGCAACCCTCAGCCATATCACCTGTTGCTTCTACGGAGGCTGTCTCTGTCCAACCAGACGAGCCCTCGTCGCTTTCGGAAGAAGAAAAGACTGCGCTGATCAGTCGCATGCGTCCACAAGTGGAGGCCTTTTGTGGTGATTGCCATGTCACTCCCAGGGTGACGAGCTCCAGCAAGCATTCTTGGATCGACGAGGTCGACCAGGGCTTCATGCTTTACCAAACCTCGGGTCGCACCGACCTGAAGGTTCCTGATCGCGACGACGTGCTGAAGTACTTTCAGTGCCAAGCTCCCGACGTCCTAACTTTACCGACTTCTATCGAAGGCTACGCGGATTCACCGATCTCCTTCACCAGCTCATCCGTTCGGTTGGCTGGCACTCGGCCTCCAGGAGTCACGAACGTTCGATGGATCGACATCGGAATGAAAGAGTCTCCTGCACTTGTCTATTGCGATATTGGAACGGGCGCCGTGAAGGCTCATTGGCCACTCTTGAAAGACGCGCCCACTCAACGCCTAGCGACTTTATTGCAACCGGTTCACACCGAGCCCTGCGACTTGGACGGCGATGGGAACATCGACTTGGTGGTTGCCGACATCGGCGAGTTCAATGCAGATGACAGTGATTTGGGACGTGTCGTTTGGTTACGTCGCAAGCCAGGCACCGAGAAGTACGAATCGATTGTGTTGCAGGACAAACTCAGTCGCGTCGCTGATGTACAACCAGGCGACTTCGATGGCGATGGTGATCTCGATCTACTGGTCGCCGTGTTCGGATGGCGCAACAGCGGCCGGATCGTCTTGCTGGAAAATGAATCATCCGAAGACGCTCTGCCGAAGTTCACGCTGCGAGAAATCGACTCGCGTCACGGCCCGGTGCACGTTCCACCGGTCGACCTCAATGGTGACGGGCACTTGGATTTTGTCGCATTGATCAGCCAAGATCACGAGGTCGTGGACGCCTTTCTGAACGACGGAACGGGGCAGTTCACCAAGCAAACGATTTATGCCGCGCCCGACCCCGCCTACGGATCCAGTGGCATCCAATTGATCGACATGGATCAGGACCAAGACTTGGACATTCTCTTTACCAACGGCGATTCGTTTGACCGTGGGCCCAAGCCGTACCACTCGGTTCAATGGCTTGAGAACGAAGGCTCCTACCCGTACTCGCATCACCATGTTTGTCAGATGCCAGGTGTGCTCAATGCGCAGGCTGCGGACTTCGATGCTGACGGAGACATGGACATCGTCGCGTGCTCTCTCCTTGCCGAAGATGTCAACCAAGCGATGCGAACCAAAGACACATCGTCCGTCGTGATGCTCGTGCAAACCGCGCCTGGCCAGTTCACGCCGACCAAAATCGAGGGCCGTGAACACCATCACATTTCACTGGCGATCGGTGACTTCAATGAGGATGACAAGCCGGACTTCGCAGTCGGAACATTCCTGCGCACGGGAGGAGACCGTCCCGATTTGATTCTCTGGACGAACCGTGAGTGAAAAGGATGTCGCTGACACGGCCCGCGGTATAGAATGCGTCTGTTCGCAGAGTTTCCGTCTCTTTCTCGCGTTGCTCCTTCTTACTCGTTCGGTTTCTTGATGCCACTTTCGCTGGAATGTCCTCACTGCCAGGGTGCCGTCTCGGTCGCCGACCATGCGGCAGGGAAACGCGTGAAGTGCCCGCACTGTGAAAAAACGTTCTTGGCACCGGGTGTGGCGGCCAGCAGCAATGACGATGACGATTGGCTGAAACTCGACAGCGATCCTGCTCCCGCGCAGCCGCCAACCCAAGCGCCTCCGCCCAAACCTACACCCACGGCATCCAAACCGAAGCCGCCCGCACAACCACCGAAGAAGTCGACGCCGGGTAGCGTTCCCACTCTGAGCGCCGACGACGAAGCCCTGCTCGCAGAGTTCGCGACCGACCTGGACGAATTCACTGCCGAAATTGAAGCACCGCCTGCCCCTCTTGCCAGTGCACCGGTCGCGATTCCCAAAGGCGCCACTCCTGCTGCCTCTACCCCAGCCCCCACCACATCGGTCGAATTCGCAACGGAGTATCGGGTCTCCTGCAAAATCTGCGGATCATTGCTGTACGCCAAAGCGGCTCAGGCCGGCAAGACGGTCAAGTGCACCGACTGCCATTCGCCAATCACCATTCCGCCCGCACCACGTGTCCGCAAAGACACCAAAGTCGAGATGGATTCGGCTCCGACGTTTCAATTGGAAGACCGAGCCGTTCACAAAAGAACGGATCCGTACAAAAAGTCGGCAAGTGACTTGCTGGAAGAAGCCTCACGTGAAGAAACGGTCACACCGGCCCCCTCTTACACGGACACACCGGACGTCAAAGAGTGGTTTCGAAACGTGTTTGGCATTTTCAAAGACTTAGGCGTGCTTGCTCACTGGGGTGGGCTGTCGACGCTCGCCTCTGTCGCCGTTTGCATCGCCTTGCTGGGTGAATCCAAAATCCTGATCATGGGGCTGTTCCCAGTTGGCTTCTTTTTGTCCGTGCTGACGGTGTGCTGTGGATTCGCAATCCTTCAAGCGGTGGCCAACAACGAAGACTCGATTACCGATTGGCCCACACTCGATCCGTTCGCGTGGCTTGACCAGCTGTTCGTTGCACTCGCCGCCGCTGGAGTCGCCGCCGTCCCCGCCTGGGGGATTTGTCACTTCTTGATCGGGCCATCGCTGCTGAGCGTTGCAATCACAATGTTCTCTGTCTTCGCGATTTTCCCTTTCGTCGTGCTTTCGATGCTGGACATGAACAGCGCTTTCGTCCCATTTTCTTCCGAGGTGGCCCGCAGCGTGACGAAGTGCGAAGAGGCGTGGGGCGGCTTCTACTTTTCCTCGGCAGCCTTGTTCGTTGGAACGTTCTTCACCTTCGCGCTTGCATCGTCATTCGGGCAACCAGCCGCGTCTGTCGTTTCGATCTTCGTCGGTGTGGGCGCGGTATTTTGCTACTTTTCGATGATCGGTCGGCTCGCTTATGCCATCGGCCAAGCGGTCAATGCACCGCCGATGGAAAACGATATCGATCGATCACGTCCAACAGACGCCTACTAAGAAAAACGCACTCGCGGACAGCCAGCGAAGCACGAATGACTGGCCGCTCAGTCGGCCTTTGCTCCAGTCGCGGCCGATTCATCTTCCGTGCCTGCCGTTTCTACGGCAGCTTCGACTGGCTCTTGGTCTGCTTTGGCCTTCTCGGCAGCCGCTTTCTGCTCCGCCGCTTTCTTTTGCTCTGCTGCCTTCATCTTAGCTTCCTTTCTAGCAGCTTCCTTCTGCTTCTTGGCCGCCTCAGCTTGCTCTTTCTTTTCCTGTTTTGCCTTCGCAACCGCGGCGATTTCTTCCGCGGTGGGAATGATCGGAAACTCACCGATGTGAAGTCCGCGGTCAACAATCCAAATGTTGCGATAGCGAACCGGATCACCGTGATCCTGGAATCGACTTGGCAGCAGCACGGGCTGTTCCTCTTTTCCAGCACCCGTTTTGTTGGGCAGGGAAACGTCGTCTTGTACTTTGACGCCGTTGATCCAAGACGTGATGTGGGCATTGCGCAACTTGGTTCCGTCAGAGTTCCACCGAGGTGCGGTGAACTGAACGTCGTACGTCTGCCAAACCAACGGTGGCAAACACATGTTCAAGTCAGGCTTGCGAAACCGATACAACGACCCCAAGCCGTTGAACAGCGGTTCTAGACCAAAGGAATCCAGCACCTGACACTCATAACGACTTTGCAAATACAGACCACTGTTGCCGCGTGACTGTCCGTCGGCTTCGGGCATGTACGGCAACCGAAATTCTGCGTGCAAGTTGAAGTCTTGGAACATCGGCTTGACGTCGGCGCCCTGCATCAGCAATCCATCCTTGCTGATTTCCGCTTTCGTAAAATGATCGACGTTCGAACCATCAAACAACACCGTTGCGTACGCCGGCGGACTCCCACCCATCGTTGGGCTGGAACGTTGCAGTCGTTCCAGCTTGCCAATTTTCTCACCCTTGCGATCCAGCAACACGCAACTGTCTTTCTCGACAATGATCACCCAAGGTCCGCCCGACAGAATCAAAAAGTCCTCACTGCGTTGACCGATCATTTGCACTGCTTCGGGCTGGTGCTTCTCTTGTCCGGGAAGCCCACCTTGAAACGCTTGAGCCTGAAAGTTGCTCTTCCCCATTGGTCGCAACTGCAGTCCCAACGTCTCCGATTCATTCTCGCCAACCTTGATCTCACCAACGAACTCGCCCATCAAGCGATAGCTAGGGTCTTTGGTTGGCGGCTCGATATAGGCAGGGCCTTTGCCTTCGATGTGGATCACTTTGTTCTGAGCAGTTGCTTGATCAGCAAGCATGAACGAGCTGAAGGTGAGTGTGATCAGCAGCAGGTTGCGGGTCATTTGGCGGGCTTTTTCGACGAGTTGTTCGATTGGAGGGACCTAGCCACACTTTAATTGAGCTACCTGAGATTGCCACTAGCAGACTTTTCCAGGCATTTAATCTGCTAAAACAACGGGCGAACGATCTCCCTGCACCAGCATTCGAAGACGGCATGATGAAACTGCATTCGCTTTCCCCACTCGCACTCGCGCCACTCCTTGTCTTGCTCTGCTGTTCGGGATCCCTGGCAGCAGACCGCCCCAACATCGTCTTCATCTTCACCGACGACCATTGTGAACAAGCCCTCAGTGCCTACGATCCATCGCGGGTGAGCACGCCCAACATGGACCGGATCGCCAAGGAAGGAATGCGGTTCGATCGTTGCTACGTCACCAATTCGATTTGCGGCCCCAGTCGCGCCGTGATTCAAACAGGCAAGTACAGCCACTTGAACGGCTTCATTCGCAATGGCAATCAGTTCAACGGCGATCAGCAGACTTTCCCAAAACTGCTGCAGGCGGCTGGCTATCAGACAGCCGTGATTGGCAAGTGGCATCTTGGCACAACACCGCAAGGCTACGACTACTACGACGTTTTGCAAGGCCAGGGTGCTTACTACAACCCTCCGATGCTGACCGCCGATAAAAACGGCAAGCCAATATCCGTCCCGCATACGGGATACACCACCGACATCATCACTGAAAAAACACTGACTTGGTTGAAAGAAGATCGCGATCCCGACAAACCTTTCATGGTGATGTATCAACACAAGGCCCCACATCGCAACTGGATGCCAGGCCCCAAGTACTTGAACTGGCTTGATGACGTTCACATTCCGGAACCAGAGACGTTCTGGGACGACTATTCCGATCGCACGCAGTCGGCAGCCAAGCAAACGATGACGATCCGCAAGCACATGAATCCTCGTGACTTAAAACTCGAAGGTCACGGCACCATGAACGCCGAGCAGATCAAAGTCTGGGACGCAGCCTACGGCCCAAAGAATGAGGCCTTCCGCAAAGAGGAGCCCAACATGACCGAATCGGAAATCGTCAGCTGGAAGTACCAACGATACGTCAAAGACTATCTGCGATGTGTCAAAAGCGTTGATGACGGCATCGGCCAAGTCCTGGACTTTTTGTCAGCAGAGAATCTTGCCGACAACACCATTGTGATCTATTCGTCAGACCAGGGCTGGTATCTGGGCGAACACGGCTGGTTCGACAAGCGTTGGATGTACGAAGAATCTCTAAAGACACCGCTGTTGGTACGGTGGCCCGGGCAAGTCACGCCAGGCTCAACCAACAACGACATTGTCTCCAACCTTGATTTCCCAGAAACGTTTTTGCAGATCGCAGATGTCGACGTGCCAAAGGACATGCAGGGACGTAGCTTGGTACCTCTACTGAAAGGAAACACACCGAAAGATTGGCGGACCTCTTTCTACTACCACTACTATGAAAATCCTGGTGGACACAACGTGGCACGTCACTACGGAGTGACAACTGGGCAAGAGAAATTGATTCGCTTCTACGCGTTGGAAGGCAAGAAAATTGATGACTGGGAATTGTTCGACCTGAAGAAAGACCCCAACGAACTGAAGAATGTCTATGACGACCCAAGCTACGCCGAGATGCGAACCCGCTTGCAGACGGAACTGAGTCGACTGCGTGAACAATACAAAGTGACGCCTGACGATGATCCGGGACGCGCACGAAAGAAGCAGCCCAAACAGAAACAGCCTCGAAAAACTGCGAAGCAAACCAACTAAGCATGCCTCTGGCGGAGTCCGCTGAGTGGCTACCGGTTCGGCCGGCCATCCGATAGGCTGACAGGATGAATTTTCTTTGTCACGCGATTCCGTATCTTGATCAGAACCCGTTATTGGCGGTCTGCACGGGGGTGCCTGACTGGCTGAGCGTGGTGGATCGCAAGATTCGTGCGCGACGCAAACTTGCCCAGCAGTACCTTGATCACGACGACGATGATCTCCGGTCCGTCGCTGGCGGCGTGATCCGTCACATTGAAGACGACCGTTGGTTTCACACGACTCAAGCGTTCGTTGAAACGAACTTGACATTGGCAGTCGAACTGCGTGATTTGCTTCCCGGCGACTCGGGGTTTCGTCCCATGTTTGTGGGGCATGTCCTGATCGAGATGTTCCTGGACTCGTTTTGGATTCGCGACA
Source organism: Rubripirellula sp. (assembly GCA_045110715.1). Lineage (GTDB taxonomy): Bacteria > Planctomycetota > Planctomycetia > Pirellulales > Pirellulaceae > Rubripirellula. The sequence goes on along the minus strand of JBGCGI010000047.1, from coordinate 43,941 downwards.
ACCGTTCGATCGCCGAAAACTACTACTCGACGTTACAGTCGATTCCGTTTGCGACCATTCAAGACTGCGTCAACAAAATCACCGGCAAGCCAACGAACGGCCTGATCCAAGTTCTGGAGAGGTACACCGAGACGCAGTTCCTGTATGACTACCAAGACCCTGAAACCCTGTTGATGCGGTTGAATCAGGTCATGAAACGGGTCAAATTGGCCGCCTTGCCAGTGGAAGTCCGCGACTGGCTGCCACAGGCTCAGAAACTGGTAGAATCACGCCGTCAGCGGATGTTGACGCCACCAGACGGAACAAATCCGTTCGATTTCTAACTTGATCCCATCAACACTGCAGAAGAGACGAATCCAACGATGAAATACGGAATGAACTTGCTTCTTTGGTCCGGCGAAGTCACCGAAGAGATGCTTCCGGTCTGCCAACAACTCAAGGACGCGGGATACGATGGTGTCGAGTTGCCGATGTTCAATCTGGATTTGGACTACGCCGCATTAGGAAAGCAACTTGACTCGATGGGCTTGTCACGAACGGCTGTGACGATTCGTGGCGAAGAAGACAACCCCATTTCACCAGATGCCAACATCCGCGCCAAAGGCGTCTCACTGACCAAGCAAACATTGGACTGCTGTGCAGCCGCTGGTGTCGAGACATTGGTTGGCCCCTACCACTCTGCGCTCGGCTTCTTTTCCGGTGCTGGCCCAACCGAAGATGAATGGAAGTGGGGCGTCGAAAGCATGCAGCAAGTCGCCGACTATGCCGGCAGTGTTGGCGTCAAACTTGGTGTCGAAGCGCTCAATCGCTTTGAGTGTTACCTGCTGAACACGCACGGGGATTCGGCTCGCTTCGTTCGGGAAGTCGATCACCCCGCCTGCGGAATGATGTACGACACGTTCCACTCCAACATCGAAGAGAAGAACGTGACCGAAGCCGTCAAGGCTGGCGGTGACAAGCTGTTCCACATTCACATCAGCGAGAATGATCGCAGCACACCGGGCACAGGCGCGGTCCGCTGGGACGAGAATTTCGATGCCATCGTCAGCAGTGGTTATGACAGTTGGCTGGTGATCGAAGCCTTTGGCTTGGCTTTGCCAGAGATCGCTGCGGCGACAAAAATTTGGCGTCGAATGTACAAAGACGAGATCTCATTGGCCACCGAAGGCCTGCAGTTCATGAAGAGCGAAATCGAAAAACGCCAATCATGAGCGATTCTTCAAATGGTGACGCCGGAAGCGTCGTGATGTTGTCCGGAGATTTGATGTTCGCCTCGCGAGTCAAATCGGTCGTCCAACGAGCGGGACTTGAGTTCCGCTTTGGCGGCCAATTGCCGGAGGACGAAATGGACTCCGTTCGCTTCGTTGTCTTGGACCTCTCCACTCGCAGCGGCCTGACTTCAACCATCGTGCCGCTGTGCTCCGAGCGTTGCCCTCAGGCAAAACTGATCGCGTTCGGTCCACACGTTCACGTGGATCGTTTGGCAGAGGCCCGCGATGCTGGTTTCCCGATGGTCTTGACCAACGGGCAATTCGACAGCCAAATGGTTCACTTGTTTGACGACGCCTGAGCACCGTCAACTCGCGTTCTTCTCGTTGAATCCCAATTTGCAAAGCTGATTGAAATCATGGCGACTCTCAAGTTCTGTGGCGCTGCCGGCACCGTGACCGGGTCATGCTCCCACATCGAAAGCGAATCCGGCCGCTTCTTGGTTGATTGCGGATTGTTCCAAGGCAATAGCACCACGCAGGAATTGAACTACCAGCCCTTTCCGTTCGATGCGGCAAACGTGGAGTTCTTGATTCTGACCCATGCACACATCGATCACAGCGGGTTGCTACCGAAGCTGACCAATGCTGGATTCAACGGCAAAATCTACGCCACGCAAGCGACCACTGATCTGCTTGAATTCATGCTGCGTGATTCAGCCTACATCCAAGAGAGCAACGCGGAACGTCAGAACAAGAAACGCGAGCGTCGGGGCGAAGAGCCCATCGAACCGATCTACACGATGGAAGACGCCGAAAAGGTTTTGCAACTGCTAGAGCCCGTCGACTACGAAACCTGGTTCGAGCCGAAACCAAAAATCCGTGTGCGACTCTGGAATGCCGGCCACCTCTTGGGCTCCGCGTCCGCAGAAGTGGAACTGCCTGAGGGCGGCGAAACGATCAAGATGCTGTTTTCCGGTGACCTTGGTCCCGTCGAGAAAGCGTTTCACCCTGAACCTGATGCACCAGTGGGATACGACTACATCGTCTGCGAGAGCACCTACGGCAATCGCGATCGTGACGACTACACACTCGAGAAACGGCGTGCTGCAATCCGCGATGAGCTAAAACGTGCCCTTGCCAAGGGCGGCAATGTCGTGATTCCATCCTTCGCGGTGGAACGAAGCCAGGAACTGTTGCATGACATTGCTGTGCTGCTGAACTCGGGTGAGATTCCCGACGCAACGGTATTCTTGGATTCTCCGATGGCGCGGCGGGCGACCGAAGTGTTCATCAAGCACGCCGGTGAGATGGAAGACATCGAGATTGATGAATCCGAGATCTTCCGACACGAAAGTTTTCGGATCGTGCAAAGCGTCGAAGAGAGCAAAGCGGTCAACAACGTTAAGAAGGGCGCGATCATCATCTCTGCCAGTGGAATGTGCACGGCAGGACGAATCAAGCACCATCTCAAGAACAACATCTATCGATCGAATTCAACGATCTTGTTCGTTGGATATCAGTCACCTGGCACCCTCGGACACATCATCACCAGCGGCGCGAAACGAGTTCGCATCCACGGCAAAGAATACAAAGTCAAAGCAGACATTCGTCGCCTTGGCAACTATTCCGCACATGCCGATCAGGGTGAGTTGATCGACTGGATTGTCGAACGTGGCCCAATCGTGGGCGGATTATTCCTGAACCATGGGGAAGACGATTCACGAGCCACGCTACGCGACCTGCTGGCAGAACGTGGCATCGACAAGGAACGGATTTTCTTGCCTGCTTTCGACGAAAGCTACACGCTCGTACCAGGTGGCGGAGCAACAACGTCCATCGAGAAGCCTGCCCCCCGAATCGACCCTTCGCAAATCGTTCGCGACTGGCACAACGATTACGCCAAGTTCGTCTTGGACCTCAGTTCCCAGCTGCAAGCAACAGACTCGGCCAAAGATCGCCAAGAGCTGATCCGCAAGCTGTCCGACGTGCTTCGCTAGGAAGGCTCTGGCAACAACCGAAAACACTCGTCGATGTTCTCGATGATGATATGTTGACAGTTGGACTTCAGCGATTCGAACTGCTGGGATTTCCCTGAGGGCCAGTCGACCGTGACCGAGCGGATTCGATCTGCCGGTCCGATTCCGAAACGCACGACTCTCTCATTGGTGCAGTAGTAACCGTCGCCAGCCGTGACCCAAGACACCCAGGTCTGATCCTCACACCGGATGGTCACCTTCGCGCCGATCGCGTCGCGTTCGCTGTCCACGCCAATCAACTTGAACTGAGCCCAATTCCCGCCGATCGTTTTGTTTTGCAGCAATGAAGCGGGATGGTCCAAATGGTTCCCAACGAAATCGGGTCTTCCGTCTCGGTTGAAGTCCAGCGTTGCCAAGGTACGGCCGATGGTCGGCTGCTGCCAAAAACGATCGCCGATCATTTCCTGCTCGAATTGGCCACGACGACCACGAAAGACTTGCGGAAGCATCGCCAATGGCTCTCCCAAACGTCGGCGATCAATCGCATGCCCATTCAGTACGACCAAATCCAACCAACCATCACAGTCCAAATCCGCCGCCTGGGTTCCAAAACCAACCATCAACTCGCTGGGCTTGCGAGCCGAGTACATCGCGGCGCAGTCAACGAATAGCCCGATCGACTGCTGAAGGTAAAGGTTGGCGGATTCGTTGTAGTAGTTCGTCACGTACATGTCGAACGTCTGATTTCGATCGAAATCGCCAACGGCGATTCCCATGCAGCCCTGCAACTCCCCGATCGAACCCACCGCGCACCCGCGAACACGAGCCTGCTCCTGCAACCGAAACCGTTCGCCACCGGGGCTTGCCGACTGATTTTCAGTGCTGCTCCAAAGTTCGTTTTCTGTGGTGTCGTTGGCAATGTAAAGATCGTTTCCTGGAATCCCATCGACATTCGTGATCATCACGCCAAGGCTGTAACTGAGCGAGGCCTCCAATGCAGAACCACCAGACCACTTCGCGAACCCACCGCTCGGCTGCAGTTGCAGCACGCGATTGTGCGCGGCCGAGTAAACGGCTGGCCCACATTTTTCATCCGTCACCGAACACCAATCACCCTGTGCATTCGTGATGTAGTTGCACTCAACCAATTCCGGCAGTCCATCACCACTCAGGTCCGCGCAACCCACCATCGATGTCCAGTGATCGACCGCGTCCCACTCGGGAACTTCCTGACGAGAGAACGTACCATCACCATTGTTGCGATAGAGGACATTGGCACCGATTCCAGCGAGAATCAAATCAGTAAATCCATCTTGGTTCCAATCGGCGGCAGCCACACCTTGCCCGTAGAAAAACGTATCGATTCCGGCTGCCCCCACCACGTCTTGAAATCGTTCGCCACGCAGATTTCTGTAGAGCGAATCCGGCAAATCACTCTCTTCGAAGACGACGTTTCCTCCTTGAGCAAAGTACAGATCAGGCCAACCATCTAAATCGAAATCGAGCACACCGATGCCTCCGCCCATCGTTTGATGAATCAGATGGCTGCGACCCGAAGGTTTCTGCCCGCGTTCGAATTGGAAATCCAGACCAACCGAATCAGCAACGTCTTGCAACGACAATTCGCTGGCAAGCAGTGAGTCATCTGAATGACCTGATTCTGTGGCATCTTCCATTCTGTCGGGAAGCGGAAACTCCGAGCGATCGAGCCCACAGAGTACCCAGCCAGAAAGATCACTCTCAGGCTCGTACTGGCGCATCGCCTGATCGAGTCTGGGGATCAGCGAACACTTCGCGTCCATCTTCAGCGCGGCGGTCCTCCAGCCCAGGGCTTCCCAAGGACGATTCAACTTCAACACTCCAAGCCCAATTTCGACACAGTCCTCAGCGGTCGCGCCAGGCTGAAACGTCCGTTCGAAAGTCGTCTTCACTTCGCCCAACAGCCTGGAACGCTCGGAGGCTTGCTCGGCTTCCAGCAGTTTGCCTTGTGACCTCAAGGACTGGGCCAACAGATCGTACAAAAGTATGCTTGTGGATTCGATTGCCAAAGCTTCACACGCGCATCGAATCGCAGCCGGATGATTCCCCTGCAATGCCATCCACCTTGCCATCGTGCCCCAGTACTCAGGCTGATTCGAAATATCCGCTGGCAACTCTTGATGCCAGTCTATCAAATCATCGATGCGTTGAAGCGTCACGAGCACACGGCCATAGAATGCTGCGATTGGGGCTTCTTGTGGGAACGATTTCTGAAGCTCTCTCACCAAGGCCAAACTTTGTTCCCACTTGCCGTTCATCGCCAATTGCCGAGCACGACGAAGATCGCCTCGCACCAAGTTATCATCGGTTCCCGTGGTTCCTGGCACCTTCTGAGTTGAACATTGATCTCCGATCGCGATCAAGGCACCAAGTTCACGGCGAGTGATATCTTGCCGTTCGGCCAAAGCCTTCAAGTGGGGAACCGCCTCGATTCGCTTTCCCTGACTATTGCACAGCAGCGCCAAGCGACTGCGCGCGAGCGTCAAATCCTGATGCTGCAGGAGCGTCTGTAGTGTGGTTTCTGCATCTCGCGTCATCCCTGCGTTCATTTGCCAGTCGGCGACTTGCCCCCTCGCCATCACACCAAAATTCTGGTCTTCGATCGGAATTTGCAGCAGGGTTTCAATCGCGTCAGTAGCATTCCCTTTCAAGTAGAAGCACTGGCCAACCAAGAAAAGCGTTTCGGCGTGATCCGGCTTGGAGACTAGCAGAGACTTCGCCAACTCCAACGCCTTGTCAGTCCTGCCCGACGCGAGTGCAGATCGTATCGCTGAGACTGAAGGAACAGGTTGAGCACTGCGCACCTTCGTTTTGGGGGCAGGCGATTCTTCAGGAACGGCGTTGGCTGACGGAGCGGCTGATCGATCACAACCAACGCAAAAAGTCACAATGACCAACACGAAGAGCGGCCAACCATCCGACAGAGCATGATGTCTAGTTCGCATCGACGCCTGCCTGTGTCATCGGAACCTTGCGCCACTGAGACTCGCCCTCGGTAATCACGATGAACTGATCAACGTCCAAGTTTTTGAACGTTTGCGTGATGTCCGATACTGGCCAATAGACTTCCAGTTCCCGGACGACGGTCGCATTGCCCAAACCAATCTCCTGTCGCAGTGGATTCCCGCCAAAACTGCTACCTGCCGACACCCTTCGATGCAGGTGACGCTCGGCACCAGGGTCGCCCAGAGTGACTTTCAATTGGGCCCCCAGAGCACAGCGATTGGATTGCTTGCCGACCAATCGCACTTTGATCCAATGGTTTTCGAATCCCGGATTCTGGAACAGCGCATTGTGGAAGGCGTCTCCTTGAAAGGCTCCTCCCAACTCTGCGAACACATCCTGGTCACCGTCGTGATCGAAGTCTGCGAAGGCGATGCCGTGCCCTTTCTGCAGATGACCAAAGCCCCCTGCGTAAGTCACATCGTCAAAAGCCTTGCCCTCGCGATTTCGATACATCACATTCGGCATCAAACCGTCGTAGCCTGGATACCCCGTTCCCAAATAGAAATCCAGGTAACCATCATTGTCCAAGTCGCCGTAGTTGCATCCCATCGGTTGAGTGACCCCGACAAGTCCTCGGCTTGAACCGACTTCATCGAAGCCTCCCTTTCCGTCGCCTTCGTAGAGACAATCTTTCTCTGTGACCGTTCCCAGCCCCAAATAATCCAAAGCAACGTAGCGAACCCCAACCGAGTAGCTGCCGACGAACAAATCAAGATGACCGTCGTTGTTGTAGTCCCAAAACCAGCTTGCAAAACTATCGATCGGCTTTGCGACTCCCTTGCGTTTCGCGACTTCCTTGAATGTTCCGTCCCGATTGTTCTGGAACAGCAAGTTGTCTTGGCCAAGATTGGAAACGTACAAATCCAGCCAACGGTCGCCGTCAAAGTCCCCCCAACAAACCGCCTTGGCGAACCCGCGCGAGTTCTGCACACCGGCCTGTTCAGCGACATCCACGAAACGGCCCTCGTCATTTCGGTACAACTGACAGAGCGTTTTCTCGTTGCCAACGTATAGATCGAGGTCACCATCGTTGTCGTAGTCACCCCACGCAGCCGTTTGCGTGGGATGGTGAATCTCACCGAGCCCTACGGCGAACGTCACGTCGGTGAATCGACCTGCGCCGTCATTCTGCAGCAGCGAATTGGGATGGCGTCCAACATCCGCGGAAAGCCATGCCCCTCGCAAGACATAAACATCCAAGTCTCCGTCGTTGTCATAGTCCGCATGAACCGTATTCAAGCCGCCAGTAATCCCTTCCAAATTTGCGTCTTCCGAAACATCAACAAACTGGCCATCGCCCTGATTGCGAAACAGACGCAACGGGCCGCCTGGGTTCCAACTACTCACCAAGACGTCCAGCAAGTCGTCTCCGTCAAAGTCATCAGCAATCACTCCGCCAGCATGCGAGAGAGTATCAAGCCCCAATTCAGCTGAGATGTTTGGGAAGCGTGGAAACGACGCCTTCGATTCAAATCGACTTTCCGAAATCAAATAGTCCTTCGGAACCTCGTCCGGATACTCGCCGAGCGTCATCGCCGCGACATTCAATAACCATGCCGACTCAGCGTTGCGTGGATCGACTTCCAAGACTTGTTTGAAGTACTTCATCGCGTTCTCGGAACCTGCGCGTTTCTTGTGAATCGCATCTTTCTCGATTGGCAAGATACAACTCTTGCCATCTGTACAGTGCACGCAGTTCTCGTCTTCTCCGAGACGCAGATAGGCGATCCCGCACTTCAACAGCAGGTCGGCTTTCGCGGCGGGTGAAATCGACGCTAGCTTGCTGGCGGTGACCTTCGGCATCAGATCACAAGCGGCTGACAAGTGCTTGCAGGCTTCCGCTGAGTTGCCAATATTCAGCTCGTGCAAACCGACCGCTTTGTGGTTTTCTAATTCCTGAACAAGATCGCCGCGTGTCGTCGCATCCAACAGAGCCCGCTTGCTTGATTCCAGCAACGAAACGCTATTGAAATACTCATTCGAATGCAATTCTCTTTTCGCGACTCGCTTCAACAGATCAATCATCTGCTGATGACTTTCGCGCGCCGCGACTTCACTGATCGGCTGGGCTGTTTTCTTTGAGCACGACAAATTCAAGACGCAAAGCCAGAGCAGGGTGAACCGCAAGAATTTCAAACGCGAGTTGACGTTCATGGGGCGGTCAGAATTGCGGAACATGGGCAGGAATTTTCGATGACAATGAATCTGGTCGCGAAACGAAACAGATCGCTTTCAGAATAGCGGAATCGTGGCGTTCGATGAAGGCTCAGAGTCGCTGCCCACCTGCCACTTCTACCGGCAATTCTCGCCCAGACACGGCGGCAACTCGATCGTGTTAGCATGACTGCTTGAGACGTGCACGACTTTCGGATGCGAAGGGTCATCGGGAGAAAGATTGTGTTCAACGGATTGAATCGAGAACAAACCCAGCATCAAACTCTCGTAGGGAGTCGCATCCAGGTTGTACAGATCGGGGCAATTTCCTTCGCTGATCACGGGCTGGACGCGGTCCGATGGGTCCGCGCGGGCCGAGGGTACCGCTGCCGCGAAATCGGACTCAAGCATGTCTGGAGTCTCGGCATAGAAGCGGACTCGTCCCATCTTCCGTTTGGATTTGCGGATACTGTAGACCCAGACTTTGCGAAACGGATTGAAGAAGAACGTGCTTCGATCACCGGCGACTCGCGTTTGCGACCAGACGGGATCGTCCCATTGACCGTTGGTCGCTGAGCGATCCAGGCTCAGGAGGTGGTCACGACCTGAGCTTCCGCTTTCTCGCCATCGAACGCGTTGACAACGACCTTTGCTCCAGGCTTCACGTCAACCAAACCGGAAACGTGAACCCTTCCTTGGGCATCACTCCGCGTGCCGCGAATCGTCTGACCATTCCTGTCGGCAAAGTACACATCTGCGTTAGGCAACGTTCGGATCTCTGGCAGCTTGCAACTGGGGACTCGGCCTGTCTTCGAAGCGACTGTCTCAAGAGCTGCGCCACCTCGCGGCGGATCGGCGGGCGCATCGACCAAGTTTCGTACACGAAGACCAATCGTGGGGTCCGCTTGGCTCGGGTCAAACTCCATCTCCAAAAAGTTCCAATAGACCGGGTCGCCCCTTCCATGCTTCTCGAGATCTGGACTGGCGTAATCTTTGTGGTACAGAGCATGCATTTCCAATTCACGCTCGTCCACGTCTTTCATGCGAGGACCGAATCCAGGAATCACTGCCCGACCTCCGGTGCGCCCGATCGGTCCAAAACTACATTCGATCACGCGATGCTCTGTGTTGGTCATGATCGATCCATTGTGAACGTCACCGTAGACGGAGACGATACCCTGGCGTGCCCCGAGCAACTCCAGAACACGATCCGCGCCTGCCTTGACCCACCCCGCGTAATCAGCCGTCACGCGATCGCGCTGCTCGAAGTTCATCGGGTGATCTTTACTGGCGCTCCGACCGTTCTTCGCACCCGCCCACACGGTGTGCATTCCGTTCACGCCCGTCAGACAAATCAGCGGCGAGGAGTCGGCCGAAAGCAGTTCTTGCAACCAACCAAACTGCTCCTCGCCCAGCAAACTCCGGGTGGGGTCGGTGCGGTCATACAGACTCTTGAAGGCACCCCAGCCCTGATCATCCCAGACATCCACGTCTTGGCTACTTCTCCACAGGCGCGAATCGAGAATCACAAACGTGAAGTCTCGATTGGGCATTTTCCAAGCCCGCCACTTCTTAGGGTTCACGTAGGGATCGACTTCTTCATCACCCGTGATCAGGTGATGCACGATCTGAAAGTTCCGTCGCATGTAAGCCGGGTCCTGACCCAATCCATCCGTCTTTCGAATCACGATTTGCTCGGGCCCCTTCACGTCATCCATGCCGTAGTCGTGATCACCTGGATTGATCACGTTCCAGTGCCGCATCATTTGCCATCGGCTGGCTGGGCCACAGATCGAAAGTGCGACCGTCTTGTACGCATCATCCGTGCTGGGTGGGTACATCGCCAACTCCATGTACCAAACGTCGTCTTCCCAAACCATCACCTGAAAGTCGTAGTCCTCCAAATGCTTGTAGGCCTCTACCGTAGGCTGGTCCCGAAACAGCCAGCGATCGCGTCCCCCCTTCATCGCCCAGCCACCATCCTGCTTGCGTTGCTGCAAACCAGACAATAACGAATGGCAACTCAGACCACATAACTTGTAGGGAGCCTGCAACTGGGGTAGCCGACCCACGTAACGGCCGCTCGAGGGCACGTCACCCACCAAACCGGTTCCGGGACCGCAGGCGTCTGTCCCGACTCGTCCGTCAGCGGTCACGTCTTTTCCGTCTTTCCACACTGTGTAGTAAAGCGTTTGCATACCAGGATTGGCTGGAAGCGTGACATCAATCACTGCCGTGTTTCTGCGCCATTGGTTGTTGACGATTTCGGCGGAACCAGCGACGGGAACCTTCAGCCATCCACCATCGGGCGACTCCGACGGAGAGACACGAACGTCAACCTTCTTACCGTCGGATGCAAACATGCCCACGAAACGAACATGCCAATCGTTGTCCAATTGCTGCAGGGTGTCACCGAGCGGATAACACACCAAGCAATCAGCGGTGCCAACACTGCGTGGTTGATTTGCATGAGGTTCGACCTGGAACTCGTTGACCTCAAAGTCGATCAAGCCGCGTGATGCGACACCAACGAAGCCGGCGGTCTTCTCCTGAGGAAGCGTGTGCGTCAACTTCGCGGTCTGACCATTCGCTGTGAGCACGACCTGAATCGTCGCCTTCTTATTCGCGCATTGGACCGTGACAGAGAGTTCACATTCATCGCCTGCTTCCAAGGGAAAGGCATCCCCTGTTTTTAAAATTTGGTCTCGCCAGACCCCACTGCCTCCTTGAGCAGAACGAGGCCCTTTGGGCGACCCCAAGATCCGCAACTTGGCGTCGTCGGTCCAGCCGATTCGAATCGCATGGATGATCTTTCCGTAACTTTCAAAAACCGACTCCGAACCAATCGCCACTCCCATCAATCCGAATCCCGGTTGATACATCAACCAGTTTGGATCATCACCCTTGGCCGGCTTCGGAGAATCGCCACGGTAGGTGAACTTGACCTTCAGCGCGAAATCCGACGTCAAATCCCACTGAGGCGCGTACAGGATCCCGCTTTCCAGAGAGGGATCGTATTCGGTCGAGAAGTCAAACCCGTGGGTTTCGCCGTGATACGGAAATCCTGTTCGGCGAGCCCGATCACCGTAGTTGGTCAGTCGGCGACGGAGGGCTCCATCACGAATCTGCCAGTATCCGGGGTTCAAGGATTGCCACTGGTGGCCGTGAAAAAGGGAATCCGGCTGTGCAAACGTCAGCGTGGAAGCGGAATCGGCGGACGCCGGAACCGCGTCTCCGGCCACGACGGCGGCTGCCCCCGCTGTCGCTGCGGAATGCGTCAGGAACTCTCGGCGGCTCACGCTAAGGGGGGCATTTGACGCCTCATTCTTCGACTTGGGCTTCGGATTCGACATCTGGGCTAATCTCTGGAGGACGTTTGACGAGCTTGGGCCCACCATCATGAGCCGTCTGGCAGGAAGTCTCAACTCAGACGCGTTCGGTCCTGACACCTTGGCCCACGAAACCGAAAGCAAACCTATTGCAAAAAACGGGCTCGAAGGCCAAACTCTAGCCCCTTCAAAAATCGTCGCATGACCACTCTGCCGCATCGTTACCGGCAGGAGAATGGATCATGTCGGTGTCATTTCCATCCTTTCCAGATGGGATACACCCAACCCTCACCCGCGTGAATCGCGAAAGGCATCTGCCCATGGCCCGTTACACTGGACCAAAAGCACGTATCAACCGTCGTCTCGGCACCCTGATCTACGAAACAGCTGGCGCTGCCCGCGCGTTGGATCGCCGCCCTTCGCCTCCAGGGATGCACACCCGAGGACGTCGACCAAGTAACTACGGCTTGGCGTTGATGGAGAAGCAAAAGATCAAACATTATTACGGGTTGGGCGAACGACAACTGCGACGTTACTTTGATGCTGTTGGCCGTAAACCTGGCAACACTGGTGAGTTGTTGCTGTTGATGTGTGAGCGTCGACTGGACAACGTGGTCCGCCGAGTTGGTTTCACCAAGACCCGCCCACAAGCACGTCAAGGAATCGCTCACGGTCACTTCCGCGTCAACGGCGTGAAGGTCACCAAGCCCAGCTTCTTGCTGCGTCCAGGCGACATCGTCGAAGTACGCGGTCGCGAAAACCTCAAAAACCTGTATCGCGGTGTGATCGCCAATGCGTCACCCGACGCCTTGGATTGGGTTTCGTTTGACAGCGAGAGCTTGAAAGCAACTGTCTTGGGAACACCAGGATCAAGCGACATCAGCCTGCCAGTGGACGCGAACAGCGTGGTCGAATTCTTGTCACGCTAACGCGTGGTGAGACCGAAGACATCCAACCAACTGCGACAGCGGAAATCTTGGTCCGTGCGAAGTACATTCGTGCGGATCGTTTTTTGGTACAAGCCTTTTTAGACGGAAAGCAACTTTCTGATGCATGCTCCTATTGTTGTTCTTGGCGGTGGTCCTGGTGGATATGCCGCGGCTTTCCTGGCCTCGGATGAAGGTCTAGATGTCACCATCGTGGAAGCGGAGCCAACGCTAGGCGGAACCTGTTTGCTGAGAGGATGCATCCCTAGCAAAGCTCTGCTGCACGTCGCGAAAGTAATCAGCGAAGTCGACGAACTGGGCGCCGAGTGGGGCGTTCAGTATTCCGGCAAACCCAAAATCGACATCGACAAGGTTCGTGCCCGCAAAGAGAAAGTCATCTCCAACTTGACTGGTGGCTTGAGCGCCTTGGCGAAGCGTCGCAATGTCACCGTCATCCAAGCTCGTGGCACATTCGTCAACTCCACAACACTGCAATTGGAAGGCGACCACGAGTCCATTCCTGAAGGTGGACAACTGACTTTCGATCACTGCATCCTGGCAACGGGCAGCGTTCCCGCGATGCCAGCTGCTTTCGACATCGGCAACGATCGGGTGATGGATAGCACCGGAGCGTTGGAATTGGCAGACATTCCGGAAACCATGCTGGTCGTTGGCGGCGGTTACATCGGCCTGGAGATGGGCAGCGTCTACGCTCAACTTGGAACCAAGGTTACCGTCGTTGAACTGATGGACGGTCTGTTGCCTGGCGCGGACCGCGACTTGGTCAAACCGCTGGCGAAAAAGATCGATAAGATTTGCGAAGGACGCGTGTACCTGAATACAAAGGTTGGCTCTCTGTCCGACGCGGGCGAACAGATCGAAGTCACCTTCGAAGGCCCCGGCAAGTTTGGCTGCGAAAAGTTTGACCGAGTCTTGGTCAGCATCGGTCGTCGACCGGTCACGCGAGGTCTTGGACTTGAGAACACGCAAGTGGAAGTCAACGAACGTGGATTCGTGGTCTGTGACTCTCAGCAGCGAACGGCCGACCCCCACATCCTGGCCATTGGCGATGTCGCTGGTGACCCCATGCTGGCACACAAAGCGACCCACGAAGGCCGTGTCGCAGCCGAAGTCTTGGCCGGAAAAAATGCAGCCTTCGACAAAGCGGCCATTCCCGCGGTCGTCTTCACGGACCCCGAAATCGCTTGGGCTGGACTGACCGAAGAAGAAGCCAAACGCGATGGCCGCAAAGTGGACGTTGAAGTCTACCCTTGGGCTGCCAGCGGGCGAGCACAGGCACTGGGAATCACCAACGGCCTGACCAAGTGGTTGGTCGATCCCGAATCTCACCGTGTCATTGGCTGTGGAATCGTTGGCAGTGGTGCAGGCGAGCTGATTGCCGAAGCCGTCTTGGCGATCGAAATGGGCTGCGAAGTTCATGACATCACGGAGACCGTTCATCCACACCCGACACTCAGCGAAACGTTGATGAACGCAGGCGAAGTCCACTTTGGAACCGCCACCGAAATCTTCAAACCGAAAAAGAAGCCAGCCGCTGTCTAGCGTCAGTCGCATTTCAATCACGGCGTCCAACAACACTGCATGCCGGATCATCGAAAGCGATTGTCCGCGCTGCCGAGCGCTTGCGGTACAATTTTGACAGACGAGGTTCGCGAACCCGTCGGGCAAGAGCCATGTCCTGGCTCCTCTCCCTTGTGCCTCACACACCATCGTGCTCATGCGTTCGGTCAGTCGGTTCGAATCAAACCTGCTTCGGATACTCCAGTCTCTTTTGGGGCACATTCCGGTTGACCAAGTCTTGGGGGCGATCGCCAAACCCCTGCCACGACCAGAGTGCCTGAGCCGTGATGCGGTTGAACTGGTCAAGCAAATGCTGGGCAGCGGCGTTGTGATGCGATTGACTCACGACGGTGCGTGGGCACAGCAGAAGCATCTCCGTGGCGATGAAACCCGTGAGGGCAGTCTGTGGCAACGTTCCCGTCCAGAAGAACTCGGTTTAGAGTTCTCTCCCGTGACCATGGACTTCTTGATTTGGCTGACAACGTCGACGGTCACGGAACCCACAACACGCTGGGTGGTTGATCCGACACTACAACTGACGAGACCCAACGAACTTCTCGTGGGCGATCTGTACTTCCTTCATCTGGCCGCTCGCAGGCTCAGGAAAGTGGAGTCCCTCGATCGCTGGTACAAACACGAACCATTCCGCAGCAACGGACTCATTGCCTTGACCATGCCCGGCAAGTTTGCGAGCGGCCGCAACGGCCCCAAACCAAACTTTGAACCCTGGATGTCAGGCCCCGGTGCCTGCGTACTAGAAGCGATGCAGGATGAACTCGCAGACATTTGGGTCGAGATCGAACAACGCAAATCTCGTGTCGTCACCCCCAAAGAGATGAATCGCCAAGGCACAGTCCAAGACACGATCCTGGCCGCGTTCTTTGATGCAGCAGAGAAACACCACCGTCGCGACTTGGCGCGATTCCTGTTGCAAGCATCCCAACGTCTCCTGAACGCCGACACAGAACGAAGTCAGTGGATCGGATCGCTCGAAACCAACGATCTGCGATTAGCCGAGCGAACCGAAGCGTATCGAACCGCGTCCGCATTCTTACGAGCCTGCAAGCGAATGGGAAACTGGCAGAAGGAGAGTGTGGGAATTGGCTATTTTGATGAGGGCTACCCTGAATCTCAGCTCTGGAAGTCGTTATGGGAGTCCACCGACGGCACCAACACTCTCTCTCACGCAGACCGAATTATCAAAGAACTGGAATTCTAAGCCGCTTGGGCTGCTCCAGATGCCGAGAAACGTTTGCATTGGATGCATTCAATCGATGACAATGAAGAAGCCTTTCTTGGCACTCTCAAGCTCTGAGGAATAACACATGAGTCGTGCTTACCGAGTCAGCGTCAAAGAATCGATCCGGCGAGTGGTCTGCGCCGAAGATCATGTGAGCTCTCAATTGGAAATGCTGGACATCCTACCGGCAGACCAAATGGCCGATCTCTTGGCGGCGGAACTGACCAAGCAGGGATTCGAGCGCGAAGGTGACACGGTCGTTCGCGTCGATGGCGATACCAAGATCACCGTCGATTTGCCATCTGGGTCGGTCACCGTTGCGCGGGCGTCGGCCGACGAAGTCGAAGTTTCGGGTGAAAGAGCAGGCCGCTTTTACGATGACGCTGGCCCAAGCTCCGATTCTGTCAAAAAGGATCTGGCCAAGAAACTTGTGCAGGAACTCGAAGAGAACGTTTCCGAGCGTGAGCAAGAACTTCAAAAGAAGGTCACCGATCAATTGGAAGCAGAACTGGCTGACCTGCGGAAAGAACTGGATCAAGCGGCCAATCGAGCAACCGCCGAAGCGCTCAAGCAAAAGGCTGCTCAAATTGGACAAATCAAAGAACTGACCGAGGATCCCGAGACGGGGTCGATGACGATTGTGGTCGAAGTCTGACCGCAGTCCTGTATCCCACTCTTTGACTCAGGCTGCCCCGGTTTCCGAGGCACCTCGAGTGACCGTTCGAGAGGGCATTTGAACCGCCAACTTTCTACGAGAACCGATCTGCATGTCCGTCATCATCTCTGAACAAGATCTCCCCAAAGAACTGACGGCTGAACAATCGGTGGAATCCGCCTATGCGGAAACGCTTAGCGATACGGCGTCTGATTTATCACGTGGCCTGCCGGTCTTGATCGAATGCGACAAAGACTTGGCGCCCTACGTCTTCATGAACGTTCGCGGACGCTTGCGCCAAAACGACATTCGCTGCCTGTACTTGGATGGACGCCCACCTGCGGATCAGCCAGCCGATGCGATGCAATGTGGCTTGGTAGGCACCATGATCGCTCAGTTGCGAGATGCCGTGCGCGGCGCAGTCGAGCGTCGCGTCGTCGTCATGCCGCACCTGGATCTATTGACGACCAGTCAGGGTGGTTTGACCGCTGAAGCGCGCGAAGTCATCCCACTGCTGTACGAGAATCCTGAATTGGTTTGGCTGGGCTTCAAAGACCCTTCGTTTCCACTGCCAGAAGTCATTGAAAATCTGTTTCCGCATCGACATAGTCTGCTTGGCATCCCGCGGCCTCGCCTGCAGCATCTCGTCACGCAAAAAGAGGCTCGCAAGTTTGGCAAGGAGTTCAATCCCTGGAGCCTCTATAAATACGTCTCCGGAATGAATGCCGTACGATTGCGAAAGATGCTTTCGACACTGGAAGGCGAGGACTATCCCAGCGACCCGAAGCGAGCCTACGCACAGATTCGACAAGCCACTTCAGGCGGCAAACTGGAGATCCCTCGGGTTGATTTGCACAGCGAAATTGGCGGGTACGAAAAAGTCAAAAAGCGACTGCAGTCTGAAATCCTCGATGTGCTGGGCACGAAAGATAGTCGCACGGATCCAGAGGAAATCAAGCGATTGGAGGAACTGATCCCGCGTGGAATGATCTTCTGGGGCCCACCAGGTACCGGAAAAACGATGTTCGCCAAAGCAATCGCGACATCGATTGGTGCAGCCATCACCGTTGTTTCTGGCCCGGAACTGAAGAGTCGCTGGGTCGGCGAGAGCGAAGAACGTCTGCGTCAGTTATTTCATCGGGCGCGGCAGTCGGCGCCTTCGATCATTGTCTTCGATGAATTGGATTCGTTTGCATCGGCACGCGGCACTTACACCGGCAGCGGCGTTGAGCATTCGATGGTCAATCAGCTTTTGACCGAAATGGACGGTTTCAACAGCGATGAATTGGTGTTCGTGGTTGGAACCACGAACTTCGTCGACATCTTGGATCCTGCTCTCCTGCGTCCGGGTCGATTTGAATTTCATCTTCACATTCCCCATCCAGACACCGATGACCGACGTGCGATTCTAAAGATCTATGATCAGAAGATGAAGCTGAACATGACCGAGGAAGCCTTGGAATTCGCGGTGCGACGGTCGGGCGAGTACGTCGAAGGCGCGGCAGCGGGAACGCGATTCTCTGGTGATCATATCAATGCGCTCTGCCGTGCCATTGCCCGAAACCGACTGCGAGACAACCTGAAGGGTCCCACAGAGTCGGCTGATGTCGATCGCGCGCTGACCGCTTGGGTCGATCGCCCCAAGATGACCCCCACCGAGGAACGCGTGGTCGCAACCCACGAAGCGGGTCATGCGGTCTGTGCACTATTCTGTCCAAATTCGCCGCCGATCGATCGAATTTCGATTCGTGCCGATATGGCGGGCGCCTTGGGTTTCGTTCAGCATCAAGACCACGCACATAAATACGTGATCACCCAAGGACGATTGACCGACGACATCTGTGTGCTGATGGGCGGACGCGAAGCAGAACACCTGCTGTTGGACGACCTCTCCATTGGCTCGTCGGGCGACTTGGTTCGAGCCACTGAAACCGCGCGTGCCCTCGTCGAAGAATTCGGTGCAGGTGGCGAACAGGTCGGCATCGGCTACTACCCAACCCAACGCCAACCCAATCATGCAAAGCAAGAACTCTCGGCGACGCAGCTCGACGCCATCGATCGTCAGGTACGCGTCATCCTCGAAGGGCAGCGCCAACGCGCAATCGGCATCTTGCGAGAAAACCTAGGACTGGTCGAAGCGTTGCGAGATTTGTTGCTGAACAAGAAGATCATCGACTCTAAAACGCTTGGCGATTTGACCAAGAAACACTCTGCATCAGAGCCTCCTGCGAGAGCTTCGACGGAAGTGGTGCCGAGCTAACCTTGCGCCCCCTCGTCATAGTTTTCACTTGACTTGTCAATTGAGAGTCCTCAAACTTGTCGGCTTCGTCGACATGTTCGTTTCTCGTATGTCGGGTTCGCTACGCCGAGCCCCTTGAATGTCTTCTTCGAAAACACGTCGCCAGATTGCTTGGGAGGCGGCGAGATTGATGTACTCGCGTGAAGTGAGTGAGTACTACGCGGCCAAACAAAAGGCCGCCAAGCGTTTGTTCAAAGGTTGGGTCAAACCAGCTGACCTGCCGACCAATGCCGAGATTCGCGAGCAAGTTCAGATGCTGGCGAGGCTTCACGAGGGCCCCTTAGCGCACAGTCAGCGACTGCTTGAGATGCGACTTCGGGCCGCCTGGTGGATGCGGCGACTATCGCCCTTTCACCCCAAGCTGATCGGCAGTGTATTGACCGGCAGCATCCGAGAGGGCTCGGACATCGACCTGCACGTTTTTGCAGCGAATCCGCACTCCATCACGGTTGATTTGGATGACTTGGGAATCTTCTATGAACTGGAACGAAAGCGGGTGGTCAAAGATGGCGAACAACGGGTCTTCACTCACATTCATGTGCGTGATGAGTTTCCAATTGAGTTGACGGTCTACCATCCGTCCTATCTGGGCTTCCGATTCCGCAGCTCGATTACCAACAAAGCGATCGAACGTGCGGGCCTGTCCGAAGTCGAAAAGATGATTGTGCTCGAACACAACATCGATCCCCAAGACCAGGCAGAGCGTCTTGCTCAGATGGACAGTTGCCCAGATCGCTTCCTCGTCTTCCAAGCTTTGCTGGTGCCTTTGGAGAACGTACGCCAAGACCCGCGGTATCACCCTGAGGGCGACGCACTTTTTCACAGCTTGCAAGTCTTCTCATTGGCGCGTGATCAAATGCCATACGACGAAGACTTCTTGCTCGCTGCGGTGCTGCATGACGTTGGCAAGGCGATCGACCCTCAAGATCACGTCGCCGCTGGCTTGGAAGCACTCGATGGATTCATTTCCAAACGCACGTTCTGGCTGATCGAACACCACATGGAAGCTCATAAAATCCATGACCGCTCGATTGGCGCGAGACGCCGCAAAAGGCTGGCCGCTCATCCGTTGTTCGAGGATCTTTGCACGCTTGGAGACTGCGACCGCGAGGGTCGAGTGCCGGGCGGTGCAGCGGATGAACTCGAAGAAGCTCTCGACTACATCGAGAATCTTGAAGAGATGTTTGGCTCCTGACAACGATTTCAGGAATTCTGGTTACTGGTGCCCGCTTGCCATCACCTTGCGAATCTCGATTCCAATCATCGGATCGACCATCGCCGAAGTTGCCAAGTGGCAAGCGTGCGCACCGGCATCCATGTACTCGCGTATGTGCTGCGCCGAGCGAATGCCACCAACTCCGATCAGCTTCAGATCCATTGACCGAGACCGGATCACGTTGGCAAACTGCCGTGTTTGTTCGATGGAAGCGACTCGAATCGCATCGCCGCAAATCCCTCGCGGTTGGCCATCAAACATCGTGGCGCCGTCGGCCTCAACGACTCGCGTGGCGATACTATTGGTCATCGAAATCGCGTCCACGTCGTTCCCGATCGCATCCACCAACCTTTCGATCTCTGGAACGGATGTCAGATGCCCGACCTTGATGATCAGTGGTGTGTCTCCAATCGCTTCGCGCAACACGCGGGCGATCAGTCTCGAATTCTCTGGACTTTGAAACAACTGGCCATCACACGACGAAACGTTCGGACAAGAAAAATTGGTTTCGACGCAGTCGGCGCCGCTCTCCACTGCCCACTTAGCGCAACGCGCGTAGTCGCTCGCCAGCTCTTCCATGCCCCATCCGTCCTGCACCGTTCCCACAACCGAAACGGAAAGAACTTTGCTCGCTGGCAATGAGTCCCGTGTGGCCTGAACGTCTCTGCGCCAGCTTTCTGGTTCAGCTGAAGGCATTCCAAACGAAACGGCCCACGATCCCGACATCGATCGCTCTGCCGAAACCGACGGCTCGCCACCACGCATCACCTCCACATCAACCGGCAACAGATTCGGCAACGGGTAGCAAGCTCGTGACGAACTGCGAACAGTCTTGTAGGTGAGCACGTCAAAACCCAAAGCAGCGTAGTACAAGCACCACTTCCCATTCAAAAGCGGACCAGCCGATACCCCGAGCGGCGAACCAACCTTCCTGTTGCAGAACCAATGGTCGCCGGAAACCGCTGGCACCGCGGGCAGAACATCCGTCAGATCCGATAGGATTGGGGCCTGATCATAGTTCCAGCGATACGCCCGCGTCGTGTCGTAGCATGGAAGTGCCTGTTTGAGCATAGAAGTGAGGAACCAGCGAGCGAGAAACAAGGGCAGGGTAGAAAGAGTTGAGCCAGCATGACGGTCGGCCTATCATGCAGACCCTTCCAACGCGTCCAGCATTCTATCTACCAACGACTCGAGTCATCAATTCTATGCGAACCTTGCTCATGTTGCTGTGTTTCGTTGCGACCACAGTGGTCGCCGTAGCCGAATCCAATTGGCCAGAGTTTCGCGGCCCCACAGGTGACGGACATACCGACGCGGACTTGCCAGCCAAGATTGACGAGGGAGTCGTTCGATGGAAGACGCCGATTCACGGGAAAGGCTGGTCGTCACCTGTCGTTTGGGGCGACAAAATTTGGCTAACAACGGCAACCGAAGACGGCAAGCAAATGTCAGTCATCTGCGTTGACCGCCGCTCAGGAAAACTCTTGCATGACAAAGTCTTGATCGAAAACGAGGAACCTGCGTTTTGTCATGCCATGAACAGTTATGCGACTCCCACGCCCGTCGTCGAAGAAGGCCGCGTCTACATCCATTTCGGTAGCTATCTGACCGCTTGTTTGGACACCAATACTGCAGATGTGATTTGGCAACGACAGGACTTGGAGTGCGATCACTTTCGCGGCCCAGCGTCTTCGCCCATTTTGCACAACGGCAAACTCTACGTGGCTTACGATGGCTTCGATGTTCAATACGTCGTTGCGTTGGACAAGACGAGCGGCAAGACATTGTGGAAACGCGATCGAGAAATCGACTATGGAACGGACAATGGCGATCGCATGAAAGCGTATTGCACCGCCGAAGTGATCGAGGTCGCGGGAAAAGAGCAGTTGGTGTACCCCAGCGCCTCCGCCACGATCGTTTACGACCCCGAGAACGGGAAATCACTTTGGACCGTTTATCATGACGGCATGAATGCTTCTGCTCGACCGCTATTCAGCCAGGGGCTGGTTTTCATCACCAATGGTTCCGGTGGGATGGTCGCTGTTCGCGCTGATGGAAAAGGGGATGTCACGGGAAGTCATATCGCTTGGTCTGACAAGAGAGGCGTCCCTAAGAAATCTTCGCCGATCATCGTCGATGGATTGCTCTACACCAACAGCGATGACGGAATCATCTCCTGCCGTGAACCTGCGACCGGCGATGTCATCTGGCAAAAACGGGTCGGAGGTGAGTTTGCAGCTTCGCCGATTTTCTCAGGCAAGCACATCTACATGTTCAGCATTGAGGGAACGATCTTGATACTGAAACCCGGCCCAGAATTTGACTTGGTCTCCGAATCCAATTTAGGAGATGGGTTCATGGCATCACCTGCCGTCGTGAACAATGACCTGATCCTGCGCAGCAAAAGCCACTTGTATTGCATCCGTGGCAAATAGCCAATCAACCGAGCACCGAACATGAAACGCAGAAACTTCATCAAGTCCGCGACCGCAGTCGGGGCGACTTTGGGGACAGCTCCCTTCGCGAAGGCCTCCCGCAAAGGCAAGAAGTACCGAACCGCTTTGATCGGATCGGGCTGGTGGGGCATGAACATTCTGAAAGAAGCGATGGCGGCCGGAAACACCAAGGTGGTGGCGCTTTGCGACGTTGACAGCGACAAACTGGAGATCGCTGCTGAAGAGGTCGAGGACCTTTCGGGGGAAACCCCCAAGACCTATGTCGACTTTCGAGAGTTGCTCGACAAGGAAGAGATCGAA
Source organism: Rubripirellula sp. (assembly GCA_045110715.1). Classification (GTDB taxonomy): domain Bacteria; phylum Planctomycetota; class Planctomycetia; order Pirellulales; family Pirellulaceae; genus Rubripirellula. The sequence goes on along the minus strand of JBGCGI010000047.1, from coordinate 21,553 downwards.
ATCGCAATTGTTGCCACACCGGATCACTGGCACGCATTGAATACAATCGCGGCGATCGAAGCAGGGGCTCACATCTTTGTCGAGAAGCCGACCGGGCATACCATCGGCGAAAGTCGTGCGATGCTGAATGCGGCGCGCGCCAATGATCGAGTCGTGCAAGTCGGGCTGCATCGCCGAATCGGTCCTCATTACGTGTCTGGCATGAAGTTCTTGAAGGACGGTGGCGCCGGAGACATTGGAATGGTGCGGGCCTTTGTACACAATCGCGGCGGTTCGGAACTGCCAACTCCCAACAGTCCTCCACCCGAACAATTGGATTGGGACATGTACTGTGGGCCGGCGCCTCTACGACCTTTCAACCGTAAAATTCACCCGGGCGGGTTTCGTCATTTCCTGGATTTTGCCAACGGAACGCTGGGGGATTGGGGCGTGCACTGGCTCGACCAAATTCTATGGTGGACTGACGAGAAGTTTCCGACTCACGTTTACTCCACTGGCGGGCGTCCGATCAAAGGTGCTCCCGTTTTGAACGAGAAACAGCAGACGAGTGACGCACCGGACAGCCAAGTGGCGACCTACCAATTCGAGTCCTTCACGGCCATTTGGGAACATCGGCGATTTGCCGGAAGCAGCAACGCAAAATCATCGGTGGGTTGCCATTTCCATGGCACCAAAGGCACCTTTCACATGGGTTGGCGTGACGGCTGGACCTTCTATCCAGCGGATGCGAAGAAAGCCGTTGTCCATGAAGATGCTCAACATGCGGAACCCGATGGCCACAGCATTGACTTGCTTTGGGCCGATTTCATTCAAGCAATCGAGCAAGGCAAACGCCCCACCTGTGACGTCGCGATCGGACACGCTGCAACCAACATGAGTTTGCTGGGAATGCTGTCGTTGAAACTGGGACGCAGCATTGAATGGGATGGCGAAAACGAGCAAGTCATCGGTGATGACGAAGCCAACAAACTTCTGACTCGCCCTTACCGTGGACCGTGGAAGTATCCCACGAGCTGAGCGACTCCGTCCACTTGCTACGAGGGAACACGCTAGGAAGACTCAGCTGCTTCCCCTTCCTCGTCGCGTGCTTGCAACTCATGGTTCAAAATTTCCAGCAGAGTCTGCAGGAAAACCACGACCATCGGTCCAACCAGGATCCCCATCGGACCGAAAACCTTAACGCCTCCCAACACGCTGAGCAAAGCAAACAGCGGATGGAGCGTTGACCGTCCGTGCAACACGTACATTTTGATAACGTTGTCGATCGAAGAAACAAGGGTCGCACCGTAGAGTGCTAGAATCCCAGCACCTACCCAGTTCTGCTCGACGGCGCCGAGGTACAAGGCACAGGGTGCCCAAACCGATGCGGCACCCAAGAACGGCACCAACGCCATCATGGTTGTGATCAGAAACAACAAGATGATCGACTCGAATCCCAGGAAGTAGTAGGCGATCGCCGCCAAAATCCCCTGAACCAATGCACTCAGCACGCTCGCCAAGACAACGGCGCGGCTCGTGCGATCAAACTCTAGCAACAACTGCTCCTCGTAGTTGTCATCTAGCGGACTCAATCGCATCAGCGTGTGAATCATGGCTGATCCATCAATCAAGAAAAAGTAAACCGCAATCACAAGCACGACCAAACCGATCGCAATTTGAAACAGATAGCTGCCGGTAGCACTTGTGAGACTGACAAACCGCGGCTGTAACGACTCGCGACCTCGCTTCAGGAGATTCTTAAAGTCTTCTGCACTCGGATTCGCCAACAAACGAACTTGGCTGCGCAGCGTGCCTCCCAAGAGCGTTCTCATCCAAGAACGAATCGAAGCCGAAGCGATGACACTTTGCCGATGAAAGTTCTCTTCCGCATTCAATTTCCCGATCAACTCGGTGGATGATTCTTGTTTGTGAGCCATGACGGATTCGCGGAACTCTTCTAGTTTCGCTTCGGCGGTTCCAGCAAAGGCCTCGGCGGTAGGAGGGCCTGGTACTTCCGACTGCAAGAACGCTACCAACGCAGTGGCTTCATCGATGCTCGCAATCAACTCGGTGTCACCGACTGGACTTTCCGACTGTGGCTCGTCCAAAGTATCAGTCAACTCGTCCAGGCGACGAAACTGTTCTGCGTGCGGAAGCGAGATCCCGACTTGGTCTCGCGCTCGATCCAAGGCGGAGCTCAAGTCATCAAAATTGACATGGCTGACCATTGCGGTGAACTGACTGGTCGCTACTGAGATCACCAGAATCAAGGGCATCAACACGACCATCAACACCAAGAATGTCGTTGCCAGTGCCGCCAAACGAGGCTTCCTGCCGAAGCGAATGTAAAACCATTGGTGCACAGGCCGAAACAGAACGACCAACAAGGCAGCCAAGAACAGTGGCACAAAGAACCCTGCCATCACTTTGTAAAACAGGGCTCCGACAGCTATGATCCCCAAGATCAACATCACGACCGAAAGGATTCGCGACAGCGAAGGAAGCTTGGGAAGTGTTTGCGATGGCGTGGCGTCCGGTTCGCTGGTCGATTTCTCTTGCTTGGCGGCATCGACCTTGGTCGCTGGCTTATTCTCAGGGCCGTTGACTGCCTCCTGCGACTCCGATTTACGTTTCCGTTTACGATTGGCCATTCGGTTCGCTCAAAAGATGTATGTAGTTAGACAGCGTGCTGGAAGAATCATGATGCGCCGCAAGACCGATAGGAGACGATGCAGCGTGTGGATTGTGGACGATCGTTTCCGCGTTGACCAGACTGACTTGGTGCTGCGCCAGCCCAATTCAGGGGAGAGGATGGATTGAACGACCTACCGTCATCCAAGAATTCAGATCCGAATTCTTCCCATCCCAATCGTCGCAAGCGACTAATCGGACTAGCAAAGTGGCTGATTGCCGCTGCAGTGTTAGTCGGTCTGCTGGTTGCAGGCCGATCGGCGGTCCAACAGTGGGCGCATGAAAGCCAGAAAATTCAAAAGGAAATCGCGTGGGTAGACGAGGCTGCCAAGTCAGCTAGTGGACTAGAACTCGCCGAACTGCAAGCTCAACGCGAGCGTTTGGATGCGTCAGTCCCGCGACTGGAGAATCTGCGTTGGAACCGAATCGCGTTCGCAGGCCTGCTTTACGGACTCGGTCTGATCCCTCCATCGTTCCTATTACGTCGAGCCCTTGTGTCGCTTGGCGAACATCCGCGCCTCAGCACGACCATTGCCGCTCAGCTGATGGGGCACGTCGGCAAGTACGTGCCTGGGAAAGCGATGGTGATTGTGATCCGCGCCGGCGTCTTGTCACGAGACGGTGTCCGCCCCATGCGAGCGACGGTCAGCATCTTTCTGGAAACATTCCTGATGATGGCCGTTGGCGCCGTCGTCGCTGGAATCGTGGTCTGGTGGTTGCCAGTCCCAGAATGGATCGCGATCACATCGATCGTCGCGGCGATCGCCGCGAGCCTGCCAACGTTCCCGCCGATTCTCCGACTTGTTGCGGCAAAAGTCACAAAGGTTCGCGTGCAGGACGTGGACTCGCAAATTGGTTGGCGTCTGTTTGCTGCTGGCTGGTTTTGGTCAACACTTTCCTGGTTACTGATCGGCGCTTCGTTCACCGCGATCGTGTCAGCGATCCCGTCGGTCGAGAGCGTCCCACTGACCTTCCAGCTGTACGCGATTTCGACGGCCGCGATTGGGTTGGCGATGGTGATCGGTTTCGCGTCGCTGCTACCTGGCGGAGCCGGCATTCGCGAACTCGTACTCACAACAGTCCTGGGTGTCGCCATTGGGACGGTTCATGGACTATTGGCGGCGATCGCAGCCAGAATTGTGTTCATTGTCGTCGAAGCGATGCTTGCTGGATTGTGCTGGTGCTGGCTCAGACGTCGCTAACCCAGGCATGATTCCTCCTGGAGAATCACCGATTTTGAATAAATCGAGGACTTGGTTGGTATTGATGTACGAAAACGACCTCAGCGTCCCACTCACTGATGGGCTGCTCTACCTGGATTCAACGCCCTAAGAATCTGGTTGACGAAAGGAAACTTTCTCGACGCCATGTTAGGATAGGAGCCTCCTCTTCTTGTCCATTCGTTGGCCGATCGGTGCTTTCTGGCGAAGCAATGATTTCCAGCGACGCAAGGGTTTGTCACTGCGAGTTTCGAGTTGCCGCGTATTGATGCCGCTTCGTCGGAGGTTCCCTCCGCTCCGCACAGCGATGACCGATCGCTGGTCGAGCGATTGGTGCGCGGAGAGAGCGCCGCTTGGCAATCATTTGTTACCAAACACGGGCGTCTGGTACGTTCGCGCGTGGCGGATGTTGCCTCGTCGTTTGGGCGATCGAAAGACGCGTCAGCCATCGATGACGCTACTGCGGAAGTCTTCGCAGCATTACTCGGCAACGATGCGGCAGCCCTTCGTGCGTTCGCGGGTCGTTCGTCACTGAGCACTTATGTCGCCGTCATTGCGACACGGAGCGCAACACGGGGATTCGCTCGCAAACACTGGACCACTGCGAGCGATTCGGATCTCGTTCATACCGCATCGGATCAATCCGCGCACGACCCGGTGGCCGAATTGATTGCAGCCGAACAGCAGGAGAAACTCCATCAATTGCTCGATCGTCTTTCACCAAAACAGCGCAATGTGGTCGTGCTATTTCATTTGCAGGGCATGAGCTACGTCGAGATCAGCGAGAAACTGGAAATGCCAATTGGGTCGATTGGCCCCACCCTTCGTCGCTCCGAAGCAAAACTCCGTGAATGGATGGAGAGTGAATGAACGAACCCGTCATGACAGAAGTTTGAATACGAATCCGATTCCTGAGCAAGAAAACACCGAGAACATTTCCTTTCGCAATTGCGTTGAATCAATAGAGTGAATCGTCAAAACATCCTAGCCAGCGTCCGACGCCAACTTCGCGAGAGCCTCGCGGAGACGGGGGAGGTGCGTCCGCTGGTAGAGATCGTTGGACGAGTTGCCACCGAGATCCGTGGTGAAACAGCGGCGCAGCCGACTGCATCGCCGGTGATTCCGATCGAAACGGTAGCTGCCTTCGTCGACGGCTACTTGGATGCGGCCGAGGAGAAACAGATTTGTGATGCCGTCATGTTTGACAACAGCGTGCTGGCAGAACTGATCGCCTCGGTACGAGCGGCAGCAACCGCATCGGAAGACCTACCTGAGCTTCCAGATTCGTTGGCGGCACGTCTGAACAAGATGGCCCCGCGAACCCTGGCCATTGAACCGGCGACGGAACCTGTGGGGACGACGGAGAGTTCTAGCGATGACTCGGTGGAAACGTCTACCGATCCGACGGTCGTGATCGTTTCACCAAGTTCGCATCAGCCAGTGAACGATACTTCAAACCGGCGAGTCCTCCCGATCCTTGCCTTGGTCATCGCAGCCTCACTCGCGATTGCTGCTTTCGTGTATAGCCGATCTGGTCCAGAATCGCCTCGCCCGATCTCGCCAGAAAGATCGATCGTCGAGCAACAACCGACGGAGTCGACCAATCCGTTGGTGACTCCCGAGCCTTCGCTCGATGACGAACGCAAAATCGACAACCGTGCCATCGTCGATCATTCGCCTCAGGACTCCGACCCTGATTCGCAGGAGGATCAGATCGAGCAGTCACCCCCACCCATGCAGGCCCCAGAAACCGCGATTGTTGGCGACCCAAAATCTCTACCTCCCAATCGCACTGCGTCAAACGAATCCCCTTTGCCCGAGAGCGCTCCGCCCATCCTGATGGAGGAGCCAGAGAAACGAGTGGAACTGACCTGGAAAGAAGTCACAGGTTTACTGGCGATTCGTGAGGACGCACCGTCAAACGCAGTGGAGTCACGAAGCAATCCTACTTGGCGTCCGATCCAGCAAGGGGCAACTTTTCAATCCAGTTCTGTTGCAGCCAAGGACCAGAGGGTCCTGCTGCGCACCCTCCCGTTCTCACGAGCAGATGGAGAATTCAGTGGCGGTGGAAGGTTAGTCCTGGCAGGTGACAGCGCAATTGTGGTCAATCGTGACGCCAAAGACGTAGCGGCGGTGATTGACGTGTCTTATGGCTCGATCGCGATGATGGGTTTCAAAGAGGGAATGGAAGTCCAGCTACGACAAGACGGAAAGCAGCTTGCAAGCCTGCGTTGGCAAGGCACGGCCACCGCCGTCATTCATCGAAGGACCGATGGTTTGCAAATCCAAGTCGATCGCGGACGAGTCGAGATCAACGAGCAAATTGTCAGCTCGAAATCGATCCACGTTGCCACCGACCAGTCCATCAAGAGTGTTCGCGCTCCCAAACGAATCCCAAAATGGGTGACCGAAACGACCAATCCAGATTCTCAATTCAAGACGGTACTCGCGCAAATTGCCAGCAGTGATGACCTGAGCAAATCGTTGAACCGAACCATCAGTGCACTGTCAGCAAGTGGTCGCGATCAATCCACCATCATGACTCAACTTGCCAACATGCAGGTTTCCATGTCCGGCGCGAATATTTTCCGCATGGTCAGCAGCCGAATCCCGGCCGTACGATTGGCTGCACTGCAACGACTCGCGATGATGCCTGAAACCGACCCACGTTATCAGCGCACATGGTCATCGATGGAACGAGCCATCAACAATCCACAACGGTATCGCCAAATTCGATCATGGTTTGAACTTGTTCGCGTTCAACGACGCCCCACCACCGATCAACTGGAAGTGGTGATGGCCGGCCTTAGCAACCGCGACTACGCGGGCAGAGCAGTCAGCGACTTTATCCTCCGCCAATACGTCACCAATCCTCCGCCGTTTGACCCCGCATGGACCGGCCCGACACTCCAGCGAGCCATCAATGCCTACCGCATCCGCGCCGGCTTGCCAGCCAGACCAAACGCTGCCAACGCGCGCCCCTGACCTTCATTCAACCGCAGGATGCGTGGGGAGAATCCGGCAGACCGACCCGGCTTCAATTTCCAATTGTTTTGCATCGGCGGACTGAACGACAAGCGTGTCTCCCGTTTGCACGACGTCCGTCAGCACGCTGGTAAAGCCTCCCGCTTCACTGGACAAAATGATCTTGGTCCGTGTTGATGGCAGTGAATCAGCGACTTCACGAACCGTCACTTCTCGGCATCGTGCGACGGCTTTGATCTTCTTCGTCTCGCAACTGATCACAGGTCCGGCGTCGAAGATGTCGACCAAATCAGTCGCGCCAAAACCTTCCCCCTTGAGCATCTTGATCGCGGGCAAGGTCTCGTCGTGAACCCGACCGATTCCCTCGGCAATCTCCTGAGGCAACAAGTCCAAATAGATTGGATGCTGCGGCATCATTTCTTCGATGAACTGTTTGGAAACCGTCGACATCGCGTCCACCACGGAAAACTCGGTCGGAATGAACTTTCCGGCGACTGCATCCCAAAACGGCACACTACCATCCGAATTGGCTTTGCCTCGCATCTCGGCGATCACACGATCGGCAAATCGATGTGGCAACATCGAGATCAGTGCGAAACGGGAAAGCGAGAGCCAGCGTCCGCGGCCTTCCCCACGGTACTTTCCTCGCAGAAACAAACTGCCGATTTCCGTTGGGCCATCGTGAATGCGAGCCAACTCCAATCGAACACGATGGTCACTCACGCCCAACAGTTCACTGTGGTGATCCGATTCCACCATTCGATAGGCATACAAAGGCTGATATCCACCAGTCTTGGCATAGATGGTAGAAGTCCCAACCAGTTCGCCGGTTTCGGTGTGAATCAATACCAGGACATACGGTTCGCCTCGCGGAGAAAGCCCCGTTCGACTGAACGCGAAGGCGGACTGCTCAACGCGGTCGAGCAATTTCTCGCGACTGAGTTGCAGCGACGTCAATCCACGAGTCGCCGATTGAGCCAGTGCATGAAGTGAGTCAAGATCCTCAATCCGAACGGCGCGAAGTACCCACATGTCATCCCCACGGTCGTTGGACGGTGCAATTGCTACAAAGAGTCGTTGTCGTGTTAGCTAACTTGCTTGGCAAATTTCTGAAGCGATTGTTCCAGCAATGACAACGCCGCATCGATGTGATCGTTGGTTGTCGTCGCTGGTGGCGGTAGAAAACGAATCCGCGTTGGATTCGAGCCACACACAAATCCAAGCAACCCGGTCTCGTACATCGTTGTCATGAGTGTCTTTGCTTGGTCGAAACTCCCGTCACCAGGCGTGAAACCAATCATCATTCCTTCACCATACGGACCGCGAATCAGTTTCGGATACTTGTTCTGCAACCCTTCCAACCCAGCGGCGAAGTATTGATGCCTCTTGGCGTTTTGCCCGTCTTCTCCAAAACACTTGTTGGTATCGAGCTGGTTCAGCATCGACAATCCGGTCGAAATCGACGAGGAAGAACCAGTGAAAGTCTGACTCAGAATTGGCCCTTTTGGTTTGAACGCTTCTCCATAGAGCGTGGCGCACACTTGGGTGATTTTCCCAATCGTCACGATATCTGCGAATTGATCCAACCCAAAGTGTTGAAACGCAAAAGCACGCGTTGTTCGCGAAAACGTCTGCACTTCATCAAAGATGATCGGGACTCCCGCCTCTCGAAGTGGCTCGCAAAGAGCCGTGAAGAAATCGTTGCTGCCAGGGTAGTAACCTCCCTCGCCAGCAATCGGTTCAGCCCAAAATGCAGCGTAGCGTCCGGGGTGTCGTTCCAAGAGACGATGCAGTTCATCCACCGCTTCACGGGTACTGCCCTGCACATCATCGGGATCGCGGAATGGCAGATAGTCGACCGTGAGCGCAAGCGGCAAACCCATCCGATAGTTCGGACGATCGGTCAGCGCCGCCATCGCCATCGTTCGACCGGCGAACGCGTTGTTGAAAGCGATCACACGATCGGCGGGGTGTTTGTTGTGGAGCGCGATCTTGATTGCGTTTTCATTGGCCATCGCACCGCTGGTCGAAAGCAAACAATGATCAAGCTTGGCACCCGATTCACGCGACAACTCGATGAGCTTCTCGCACATTTTGATGCTGGGTGGATGCTGCTGCAGGTTTCCCTGCATGACAGTGTCCTCCAGGGCTGCATCAATCGCAGCGTCGACCATCGATGAATGGCTGTGACCGCATCCGTGAACACCGATTCCGCAAATGAAATCCAGCTTGACGCTTCCATCGGCCAATTCGACAAAGGGCCCATTCCCCAGTCCGGATGCCAAATACGGCCAAAACGGTGGTCCCCCCCGAGCGACGCCCAATCGCTGCAACAGACTCTCGTAGTCGGTCGCGAGGTCAGCGTTAGGAGTTCGAACCGCGTCGATCGTACCGGCATGTTCGGCAACAGCGGCCATCAGCAACTGGCGAGCTTCGGCAACACGTGGATCGGCTCGGAGAGCATCCGCCTGAAGAGCATGTCCTGAGGAACCATTGATCTCCGAATCAGTTGAGGGCACAGCGTTTACTCCAGGAAAGGCAGGTCAGGAAAGAAACAATTCCTCAATGGGATCGGCCGGATTGGCGTTCTCCGCTCAACCCTGCCCAATAATAGTAGCGAGTGATGGACCCAAGGTTCAGCCTGCCCCCGCCAAACTAGCCCGTTTGGCGAGTTTCAGAGGGATTTCCGGGCATCTTATCGCGAAGTCAGTCCGCATGCTTCTCAGCAGTCAGGGATCCGATATTCTGTAAGACGCCTGGGAGCAGAACATTCGTGCGATAAGTGTTAAATTGAAACACGTCCGACGAGTGTTCTACTGAGAAGGAACATCTTCAGGCAGAAGGCATATCATCTTGAAACTAAGGCGTCGCACCTGGAAGCGACGTTTGATTCGTATGAGCCAGATACTGCTCTATTACAGACGCCCCGATCCGACGACATGGGTTTACATGTCGTCGTTCTTGACGATTGGTCTGTTCTTTGTATTTCATCGCTTCTGGAGCATCCGAAACCTGGATGTGTTTTTGCTGATCCTGTTGGCACCTGGCCTGCTGGTCGTCCACGAAGGCTATCGACGCCAGTTGATCGAGGCCGAGTCCGTTGCTCGGCAAAAACAGGAACCACCCCGCCCAGAGCAAACAACCAAGGCCGTCACTTCGCTGTTCAGTGCGTTTCCGATCCTGTCCATCGCTCCGCTTGACGGGCCGTCATCGATTGCGAGCGACAACTCGATTGCGAACGACGACTCCCTTGCAGATGACGACTCGATTGCGAACGACTCCCTTGCAGAGAGTGCGGAACCGGTCGGTGAAAGCAGCGAAGAGGCGGACCGTAGCGCAGGGCCAGTCCCCCAGTATTCCCCAACTGACATTCGGCGTTGGGGATTCATCTATCTGTTTTTTGTCGAAGCCTTGCTGATGCTTCGACTAATGCTCGATCCCTTGATGGTTCGACGTCCGTTGTTGGATCCGAACCTGACCACCGGTGGATTGAACTTCATCGGCATTTCATTGTTCATCTTCATGATGGCCAACGTGGTCGCCAGCAACCCGCGGATTCAGGTCACCCAGGGACCAGAACTTGGACCTGGCTACGCGATGATGAACATGCTGCCTTCGATCCCAACACGTCCCGTTAGCGATGAATTAGGGGGCGCGTCACCGCCCACGACGGCTGAACTAACAGCGTCCCAAACTCAATTGGCCCAGCTAGCCAAAGCGTTGGCCATTCTCGCTCACTTGGCGATTGTGACTGGCATCGTCCTGATTGGAAACAGGCATTTCAGCAACCTGCGTGCGGGCGTGGGCTGCGCGACGCTTTACCTGATTTTACCGTACACCGCTCAGATGACCGGGCGAGTCGATCATGCTCTTCCGGCGGCCTTGCTGCTTTGGGCTGTGCTGTGTTATCGCAAACCTTTGATCGCCGGCATCTTCCTGGGCTTGGCTGGCGGCCTAGTGTACTACCCACTATTTCTATTGCCGCTCTGGATCAGTTTTTATTGGAAACGTGGAGTTCGCCCGTTTGTCGTTGGCGTCGTTGTGATGCTTGGCATGTTGGTCGTTGCGCTTTCATTCGACAATTCAACCACGAGTTTGACCGAGCACCTTCAGCAGATGTTTGGCCTGCTCAATCCAAATAAAGAGGCCAATGAGCTGTCAGGAATCTGGGGACTTGGCTGGAATCCCATTTGGCGTTTGCCGGTGATTGTCGCCTTCGTCATCCTGAGCGTCTTCTTCGCGATTTGGCCTGCTCAAAAAAATCTGGGAACGCTGATGACGGGATCCGCCGCAGTCATGGTTGCCGCACAGTTTTGGCACGGGTATGGCGGCGGCGGGGGACTCTACATCGCTTGGTTCCTGCCGCTGCTGCTGCTGACGATCTTCCGACCAAACTTGCAGGATCGCATTGCAACGAAGGTTGTCGTGGCAAAATCGAATCGCTTCTGGGGTTCGCAGTCGGAGATCAGCCCGGTTTGAGCGCGACGGAGAAGGAACCCAAAGCGGATACGTGGTCCTCCGCAACCGATGCTTTGCAGCGTTATCGTGCGCAGTTGGAATCCATTGACCAGGAACGCGAGCAACTCAAGAGCAAGGATCGTGTCTTTGGCAAGATTCGCGCGTTGCTGTTCTTCCTATCGCTTATCTTTTGGGTAGCCGGATATGGATTCGACGGACTCCCCATCGCCGGTCTGATCGGCTGGGGCGTCTTTGCCTTATTCCTGGGATCCGTGGTTGCCAACGAGCCCGTCCGTGATCGGCTTGCTGAAAAAACCCGACATCGCTCCGTCGTCCTCCGTCTGATCGGCCGACTGGAACGCGACTGGAAGCAGTTGGCCACCAAACGACTTTCCAAGCAATTGATCGAGGTTGAATTGCCCGATCATGGCCGCGACGTCGCTGGTGACTTGGACTTGCATGGCAACGCTTCGCTGTTTCATCTTGTTTCGATGGCAGCAACGACACCAGGCATTCGCACCCTCGCCCAGTGGTTGGCTGGCCCCGCCGAATCGCAAGTCGCCATCGAGCGCGCCGCCGCGGTGAATGCGATCGCCCCTTTGCGTGAAGAAAGATTGCGATTCTTCACGCTCGCTCGCGAAGTGGGTGAGAGTTCAGGCGACCCTGATCAGTTCGTTCGCTGGGCCACATCCCCGCCATGGCTCGCGCAGCGAGCATGGCTTTCGACCTGGGCCAGCGTATCAACCGTGATCGCGGGTCTTTTGGTCGCAATGATGGTGATCGCGGGCACTGGGTTGCTTTCGGCGGATTGGTTTCGTTTCGGTCTTTACGGGACCATCGTTGTGATGGTGATCAACTTGCTGGTCACGACGCTAATGCTAGGGCCCGCTCACGAGATTTTTTCGATCGCGATGTCGAATCGACAAGCCGTCAATCATTACCACGAGATCTTTTCGGCTGCCAATTGGTTACCGCAGCCCGCTGAATCTGCACAAGATGGCTTTCTCTCCAATATCCATAACGCGATGTTGGGTGGAGAACATTCGGCGACCGCTGGCATGCGTGCTCTACAAAAAATCGCGGCTGCCGGCGGGCTGCGCCAGGCTGCCGCCACATTCTTGATTTACCTGCCTTTGCAATGCTTGACGCTCTGGGACGTGCGAGTCCTGCGGCGGCTGGAAGCTTGGCAGGTCGAGTACGCCGAAGATGTCGCTCGATGGTTTGAAGCTCTCGGCGAATTGGAATCGCTGGTTTCGATTGCTGCACTGCGTGACGACTATCCTGGATGGGCAAGTCCTGATTGGCATGAGGCGAACGAAGCCCCGATCGTGGAAGCCACCTCCATTGGGCACCCGCTGCTTCCAGACGAGGCCCGCGTTTGCAACGATGTCGCTGTAGGGCCGCCGGGCACCTTGCTGCTGGTCACCGGCAGCAACATGTCAGGCAAGAGCACGATGCTTCGAAGCGTTGGCCTGAACGTCGCACTTGCAGGGGTCGGTGCCCCCGTCTGCGCCCAGAGTTTTTCCCTCTCGTCGGTTGAACTAGCCACCAGTATCCGCGTCAGTGACGATGTCAGTCAGGGCGTGTCGTTCTACATGGCAGAACTAAAACGATTGAAGAGCGTCGTTGACCACGCTCGTGCGATGGCACAAGTCGACGGCCGAACATGCCTGTTTCTGTTGGATGAAATCCTGCAGGGAACGAACTCTCGAGAACGACAAATCGCTGTCGTCCAAGTACTGCGGCACCTGATGAACTCCGCTGCGATCGGCGCGATCAGCACGCACGACTTGGAGTTAGCGGACGACCCCGAGTTGATGGCGATTGCAAAGGCCGTTCACTTCCGTGAAACGATTCGCCCAGATGCTGCTGGCAACGAGCAGATGACGTTCGACTACAAGATGCGTGACGGTGTTTCACCTACGACCAACGCACTTCGATTGCTGGAAATGGTCGGCCTAGGCGAGCAGAAAAAGGGATAAGACGGACGCCCTGCTCAGCATCCCGCCTGAGCTAAGAAGCACTTACTGGCGTTACTTCTGTTTTCCCGTCTGACGGTTTGCTCTCGACAGGAGCGCGAAAGCGTCCCCAGGCATTCCGCAGCGCGTTGGTGATCGGTTGCTCGATCCGGTTGGTCACGATCACCGCCATCGCGAACGAGAAGACGATCCCAATCCCAAAGCAAATCTGCGGCGGAATCCCGGCCTGATCAAAACGATGGATGATCGCGCAGCCCAAGTTGTTGTGACACAAGTAGATCGCGTAAGAAATCGTACTGATATACACGAGCGGCTTGAGTCGGAGAATTGGCACTTTGCCATAAGCACTGAGCGTGACCAGTCCGATGATCAAAGCCGTTGCCAGCGGATTGTGCTTGCCGTGGTCGATACTGTGGAACACGCCAGCTGCGACCAGAATGCCAAGAATGTTCTTCCATCGAGCTCCCGTCTCGGTCTTGATCATGTAGAGCAGAAAACCAATGCAAAACAGCGGCACAAAGTCTAGTAGCATCAATCGCCGAAGTGCGGTCGCGAATCCGAACCAAGCCTCGCCAGCGTGAGTCGCAGCCATCGAGTCCAACGTGGGACAAACCAACAACGAGAGCGCGAGCAGCGTCCCCCAACCCAGGAAGTATCGCTTCAAAGCACCGATTTTGAACAGCGCGACCAACGTCACGTAAAACATCATCTCGATCTGCAATGTCCACATCACAGGATCAACACACTCGTAACCCAAGATTCGAGGGATCAGAGTCATGTTGGCAGCGAACTGCGCGGTACTAACCGTTTGATTCATCGGCGCCAGTTGCAAGATCCAAAGATTCGCAACGATCACCATCAAAAAGACGGGAATGATTCGAATCAATCTCGCGGCGACGAAGTCCACCGGTTTTCGGCGGCGCAGCAATGACATGCTGTTCACGAATCCGCTCAGGATGAAGAACATCTCAACGCCATAGGCGCCAAAGGGCCATTCGAATCCCAGTGGCGATGAGTACCCGTACTTCACCGAGTAAACGTGTGTGAAATGGAATAGCACCAGATTGATTGCTGCGAGAGCTCGCAGCGCATCGAGCTCCAGAATGCGACGATGCGGCTTGAGTACAGATTCAGCAGGGGCATTGGACATGTGTGGAAGGACCTAGCGTTTATCTTGTTCAAGTAGTTGCTGAAAATGTGCGGGTTCGTGACTCAGAATCCGCGGCACTGCCGTACGTTCGAGCACCGGTCGCCAGAACCGCTGGTGTGGGGGTTCGTTCTTCGCTGCTTCTCGCGCTTCCACTCGTGGCGAACGCGGTTGGTAACCATCAAGCTTGATCCACCCATGGGGGCAGGATAGTACTGCGTGCCGCTCGTCGACCCAGCCTGCACTTCCTTATCCAACCGATGATTCCCGGCAGTCTGCAGGAGGCTACCAGCGAAGTAGATCAGAATCACTCCGACGATCAGAATGGACAGCAACGACTTCATGGTCCCGTCTTCACTCGCCAAAAGGATTCGTTTGGACGCCGGTCGACACAGGCTCGGCAGGCACGTACGCCGTTTTTCCAGGCGTGGAACCTTCATCTTCATAGAACCACGAGTTGAGGTTCGCTAACTCTTGGTCGAAGGGCCCATCCTGGTCGGCGTCTTGGGGCAGCCCGTGAGAGGACTTCAATTCTCGAATGATTCCTGCGTAGCGCATGCTGACCCAACTGCCAACGACGAGGACGATCAAGGTTACGAAAATACTGATGACGCGCACGACGCCTCCCTTCTACAAGCATCCTGAGGAAACATGGGTGGTTTATGAAAGCTATGTCTCGATCAATGAAAATGAGACATTGCACACTGGATTGGCTGACGCCCGCTCTTGAAGCCGCCAGCCTGTGACGGTAGTTCCGATCTTGATGATTTCGGCAGGCAGGTCGGCCTGACTGGGCTGGAACACAACCCCCTTCCGCGGAATCCAAACGTGAAGGAAACTAGGGGTTTCGCTTGCCACAGACAGAGATCGGACCGGGCTTGTTGGGCCGCTGAAACACCATGAAATACGTGATCATCATCCCAGACGGCTGCGCCGACGAACCGATCGAGTCGCTCGATGGCAAAACGCCACTCCAGGTCGCCAAGTTGCCCGCCATGGACGCCTTGGCGAAGCGAGGTTCGCTGGCACTCGCCAACAATACGCCGGATCATCTGCCTGCTGGTAGTGAAGTCGCCAATCTCTGCCTGCTGGGCTATGACCCGGACGTGTACTTCACAGGACGTGCTCCACTGGAGGCAGCCGCCCAAGACATCTCGCTGGGACCAGATGACTGGGCGGTGCGTTGCAACTTGGTCACGGTCGAGGACCAGGTGATGGTCGACTTCACCGCCGATCACATCAGCACCGATGAGTCTTCGCAACTTTTGGCGGACGCTCAAGCCAAACTGCTTGGCAGTGATTCTCCCTACGAGTTCGTGCCGGGTGTCAGCTACCGAAACTTGCTGCTGTATCGTGGCTCGCCGACCCAACAAGCGCCGTTCTCTCGGGATACCCGTTCCAGCGCCCCTCACGACCTAACCGACTTGCCTGTGTCGGATGATTTCCCACGCGGTCCCGGAAGCGACACCTTGGTTCGCTTGATGAATGAATCTGCCGAGCTATTTGCAGATCATCCGGTCAACCTGGCTCGAGTTGCTGCAGGTAAACGTCCTGCCACCAACGTTTGGTTATGGAGTTTGGGCGGAGCGCCGAACCTACCGTCGTTTCAAGAAAGATTTGGCGTGCAAGGCGTCATGATCACGGCGGTCGATCTTCTCCGCGGGATCGCTGCTCTGGCGGGTTGGCCGCGTATCGAGGTCGAAGGCGCGACCGGATACCTGGACACGGACTACGCAGCCAAAGGCAAAGCAGCGATCGAGGCGTTGAATGAGTACGACGTGGTCTGTGTGCATATCGAGGCACCCGACGAGGCATCTCATGAAGGTCGGCATGATGCCAAGATCGAGGCTTTGGAGCAAATCGATACACACATTGTGGCTCCGCTGGTAAAGGCGCTTGCCTCCCATGGCGATCATCGAATCTTGGTGACCCCGGACCATCCGACATTTTGCCGGACCAAGAAACACAGCCACGGCATGGTCCCACTGGTCATGGCGGGAACTGGAATCGATTCCGATTCGCAATCGACCTATGACGAAGTCGCCGCGGAAGCAAGCGAGCGTCGATTTGACAAAGGCTGGGACTTGATGGATGCCTTCATCCAATCATAGTCATCATTCATCATCAACTTTCACCCACACCGTTTACACCCATGTCCTTGATCGTCCAGAAGTTTGGCGGCACCAGTGTTGCCGATGTCGATAAAATTCGCGCTGCTGCTCGCAAAGCCATTCGTGCTCAGCGACAAGGGCATCGTGTCGTGATGGTCGTGAGTGCGATGGGGAAGAACACCGACACGCTACTGTCGCTGGCGGGGGACATCAGCGATCAACCACCAGCACGCGAGATGGACATGCTGCTCAGCACCGGCGAGCAAGTCAGCGTCGCGTTGGTAGCGATGGCAATCGACAGTTTGGGTGCCAAAGCCGTCAGTTTGACGGGCGGCCAAATCGGCATGAAGACCGACAACAGCTTCAGCAAGGCCCGCATCCAGTCCATTTCGACGGAACGAATCGAACGATTGCTAGATGAGGGCAACATCGTCGTCGCGGCAGGATTCCAAGGCATCGACGATGACTTAAACATCACCACACTCGGCCGCGGTGGCAGTGACACCACCGCAGTCGCACTCGCTGCTGTCTTGGGCGCCGACGCCTGTGAAATCTACACCGATGTGGATGGTGTCTACACGACCGATCCGCGACTGCTTCCCGAAGCTCGCCGTGTGGAAGTCATCAGTTACGACGAAATGCTGGAACTTGCCAGCCTCGGCGCAGGCGTGATGCACAGTCGATCGATTGAGTTCGCAAAAAAATTCGGTGTTCCGATTCACGTGCGTAGCAGTTTCTCGGACACCGAGGGCACGATGATCGTGACGGAGTCCGAGTCGACCACACAGCCTGTCAGCGGCGCAGCCATGACGCCCAACGAAGCGAGAGTCACGGTTCTTGGCGTCCCCGATGTACCCGGAAAGAGCCGACAAATCTTCACCGCGATTGCGGATCGCAAGATTGCTGTCGACATGGTCGTGCAGAACGTGGGCACCGAAGGTCGCGCGGATGTCTCCTTCACCGTTCCCAATAGCGAACTCAAGACCACGCTCAGTGCCCTCGAATCAGTGATCGAGCAAGTGGGTGCGACCGGCGTCACTCACGATGATCAAGTCTCGAAGGTTTCCGTGGTCGGATCGAATATGGCCACGCAAACCAGTGTTGCCGCACAAATGTTCCGAGCACTTTCCGACGCTGGCGTGAACATTCAGATGATCACGACGAGCGAAATCAAAATCTCGGCACTCGTTTCCAAAGCCCAATCCCACGCTGCACTGAGCGCCGTTCACCAGGCGTTCTCGTTACACGAGCGACCAGCGAATGCCAAGTCGTGGAGTCAGATCAAAGCCGAGCGTGGAAAAGCCGATGTCGATACGCTGGTCAGCCGCTTGCGCGACGATGCATTGGAAGCACTAACTTTGACTGGAATATCACTCACCGAAATGCAAGCTCGCGTGACCCTGCATGGCGTCCCCGATCAACCTGGGATCGCAGCCGACATGTTCGAGTCGATCGGTGCCGCGCAAATTTTCATCGACATGATCGTGCAAGGCTATGACGGCGAAGATGGCTCAACGAGTGTCAGCTTCACCGTTCATGAAGAAGACCTGGAAAAGAGTTTGATTGTCGCGAAGACCATTCAGGAAAAGCATGGCATGCGCGACGTCCAAGGTAGCGCCAACATCGCGAAAATCACCGTCAGTGGGATTGGGCTCCGCAGCCACACTCACGTCGCGACGCTGATGTTCCAAGAACTGTCGGATGCGAACATCAATGTTGAAATGATCAGCACCAGCGAATTGCAGGTCAATGCAGTGATCGACGCCAACAAGTCAGACGTCGCGATCACAGGACTTTCGAAGGCATTCGCCGACTCGCTGCTATAGAATGTTGGCGAAGTCCACCGCTGATTCACCAACATTCATCGCAACAATACGCAGAAGCATCATGAAAGCTATCGTCCTCTTCGCGTTGCTGGCAGTCTGCACGAACCTGCGAGCCGACGAGCACTACAACGTGCTGTTCATCATTTCTGATGATCTGACTTCAACCGCGCTTTCGTGCTACGGCAACCAGGTCTGCCAAACGCCCCACATCGACTCATTGGCAGAGCGCGGAACGAGATTCACGCAAGCTTACTGCCAGGGCACCTACTGTGGTCCCTCGCGTGCGTCCTTCATGTCCGGTTATTACCCGCATGCAACCGGCGTGCTTGGATACAAGAACCCGCGACCGCAAATCGGCGATCGATCTACCTGGTCGCAGTTGTTCAAGAACAATGGCTACTATGCCGCCAGAGTCAGCAAGATCTACCACATGGGAGTTCCCGGTGGGATCGAAACCGGCGGCGACGGGCGAAACCACGACGGAGGCAATGGCGCCGACGACGCTGATTCTTGGACTGAGCGGTTCAATAGCCCAGGCCCTGAGTGGAAAGCTGCCGGCGATGGAGAGACGCTCGAACGCAACCCAGATGGCAAGAAGCCTGCTGTCGGTGGGAACACTTTCGTAGTCGTCGAAGCCGACGGAGACGATCTCGTTCACTCCGATGGCAAAACTGCCGCCAAAGCCGTCGAGCTGATTCAAAAACATCGCGACGAGCCATTCTGGCTGGGCATCGGATTCGTCCGACCCCACGTTCCATTCGTTGCTCCGCGTCCCTACTACGAACCGTTCTTGCCTTACGATTCGATGACGCTGCCCGAGAAAATCGCTGGCGATTGGGATGATATCCCCAAACCCGGAATCAACTATAAGACCAGCAAGAACATGCAGATGGATGTTCGGCGTCAAAAGAAGGCAGTCGGTGGCTACTACGCTTCGGTTTCTTTCATGGACGCGCAGGTTGGAAAAGTCTTGGCAGCACTCAAGGCCAACGACCTAGAACAGAAGACGATCGTGATCTTCACCAGCGATCACGGTTACCATTTGGGTGAGCATGACTTTTGGGCCAAGGTGTCACTTCGCGATGAGTCCGCAGGCGTTCCTCTGATCGTCTGCGTTCCAGGGCAACAGCCCGCAATCTGCCATAGTTTTGTGGAGTTGCTTGACCTGTACCCAACCACTGCCAAGCTCTGTGGATTGGAAGCACCAACTCATCTGCAAGGAAAAGACATCTCGCCAATGTTCGACGATCCAACTCACCAAGTTCGCAACGCGGCCTTCAGCGTCGCCCCGATGCGGAAAGGCTTTTTGCTTCGCGAACGGCAGTGGTCCTACATCCAGTACGGAGAAGACGGCGCTGGCGGAACGGAACTGTTTGATGTCCAGAAAGACCCCAAACAGTACACGAATCTCGCTGAGTCTTCGGAACACGCGGACATCGTGAAGCAATTCCGGACTCGGATGGCTGGCAAATTGGCCGCGATCCGCGACAATGATCTCGACCATACTCCGTAATCGATTGACTCCCTCTCATGCCGACCGCCACCACCATGCCTGCCCCGACGATTGATGATACGTTTGCGGAAGCCTTTCCCATGCGTGGGACGCGATTGATCATCACCGCGTTGGATGAGGAACTCGCACTCATCGCTGCAAGCGAGTTCTGCGGAAACGCTTCCAGCGTGATCGGTTGCGATACCGAGGCGGGTATCGAACGGATTGTACCAGCCTCCGAAACCCTTGATCGTCGTCCTGGTGTCTCGGTGCTCGCCTTCGCATTCGACAAGAAGTCACTCGAGAAAGCTGTCACTGCTCGAGTTGGCCAGAATGTGCTGACCTGCCCCACCACCGCTTGCTACAGCGGTTTGCACAGCGACGAGAAGAAGGATCGAATCAAGGTTGGTTCCCAACTACGATTCTTTGGCGACGGGTACCAGTTCTCGAAGAAGCTGGACGACCGTCGGTTTTGGCGAGTACCGGTCATGGATGGCGAGTTCCTTTGTGAAGACGTGGTGGGAACCGTCAAAGGCATCGGAGGAGGCAACTTGCTGGTCTGTGGCGATTCGCAAGCGAGTGCCCTCGCCGCCATTCGCAGTGCGGTCAACGCCATTCACTTGCTTCCCGATGTGATCATGCCGTTTCCTGGCGGGATCGTCCGCAGTGGATCGAAAGTTGGCTCGAAGTACGCCGCCCTGAAGGCCAGCACCAATGAAAAATGGTGCCCTTCGCTTCGCGGCCAAGCTGACAGCGTGCTGCAGGACGGCGAGCAGGCTGTGTACGAGATTGTGATCGATGGCCTGAGCGAATCTGCTGTTGCCGGGGCGATGTTGGCCGGACTCCAAGCCGCGGCCGCCTCCCCTGGTGTTCTACGGATCTCGGCAGGCAATTATGGCGGCAAACTAGGACCCCATCACTTTCACTTGCAAAAGCTGTCTGCTTAGCCGGCACCGATGAATCTGTTTTCGAATCTACCGGACAAAATCGATCAAGAGTTGGTCGACTTGCTGGCAAGCAGCGAGCATGTTCGCGTCGAGCGGATCGTTTCGACAGGACAATCGAGTCCGGACGGATTCTGGTACGACCAAGCAGAAACGGAGTGGGTGATCGTC
This sequence comes from Rubripirellula sp., assembly GCA_045110715.1. Lineage (GTDB taxonomy): Bacteria > Planctomycetota > Planctomycetia > Pirellulales > Pirellulaceae > Rubripirellula. The sequence continues at coordinate 550 of JBGCGI010000047.1, read as the reverse complement.
TTGCGAGGTGAAGCCACACTGAAGTTCCAAGACGACGACGATCCGATCAGCATGCAGGTCGGTGATCATCTCACCATCGCTCCGCACCGCAAGCACCGTGTCGAATCGACCAGCCCAGACGAACCAACCGTTTGGTTAGCGGTGTTCTTTTGAGAACCAGCACCGCGCACACAATCCGCTTGCGGACTAGAGCTTGGGCGGCTTCGTTGGATTCTCGACCTTCTTTAAACGCAGATCGTAATCCGGACGGAGATCGACACCAAAACCGCGTTTGAGTTCCCAATTGGCGCGTGCCGCCCAGGGCGATCCTGGGTGCTCTTTCTTAATCGAAGCGAACATTTCATTGGCCCGTTTGACGTAAGGCTTGGCCTCCTCCGTTCGCACCTTGCTCATGGTACGGATGTCCCAGTTGCGAAGAATCCGCTCCCCCTTTTTCATCGGTGCTGTTTTCGGATTTGCGATAAAAGCGTCCAGGGCGACTCCGTACTCAAAGATCCTTGCTTGGTAGGCCACCAGCTGAGCAAGAATGATGTCGTAATTCGCTTGCCAG
>JBGCGI010000046.1:0-114401 GCA_045110715.1 Rubripirellula sp. | reverse complement strand
AGCCCGCCAAGCAGTATATCGATGCAGAATTGACCGTCAGGCTGACCTCTCACATCCGTAACAGGGTGAAATCTGCCAAGCTGTTTCCTTTCACGGATCAGCGGAACGTCGCAACCATGCTTAGGTCAGATCTGGCCAACGCTCGCAAAGAATGGATTGATGCAGCGACGACACAGACCGAGATCAAGAGGCGCCAATGTGATGACTTTCTCGCAGTCGAAAACGCCGATGCAGAAACTCTCGATTTTCATGCCCTACGTCACACTTGCGGGGCATGGTTGGCAATTGCGGGCGTGCACCCAAAAATCATTCAAACCGTCATGAGGCACGGAACAATTACGCTGACGATGGATCGATACGGCCATCTGTTCCCAGGACAAGATGCCGCGGCAGTTAACAGTATCGCAGCGGTCATGCGTGGAGAGATTGACCCACTGGCAATCACCAAAGCCGCATGACATCAGCCATAAGAAGCATTGCCCGCGCTCTCGTCGCAAATATGCACCAAAATCGTTCCGCGAGACATCGCATTCGTTGGCATATTCTTAAAACACCGTAAATTGCAGTGCCCAGGGCGGGACTTGAACCCGCATAGCCTTAACGGCCGGGGGATTTTAAGTCCCCTGTGTCTGCCAATTCCACCACCTGGGCTACTGCAAAAAGACAGTGTTTTGAGTTGTTTCGGATTTCTCCGGACTCAGGGTGTGAGTCACATTCTAGCGATATTCCTCCCGGTGCGAAGGTTCCACCTTTGTGGCGAATTTGGACGTCGGATGCCTGATCAAAACGGCTACCGTAAAAATGGATCTCGCAGTCCGCGTACGACGCAACTCAGCCGCCGGCATTTCCTAACTTGATGGTAAACTCCTGCTTCTGCACTTGCGCCCACATGCCTTTGGATCACTGAATGCGACTTCGCCTGTTGATCGCCACAGTTGTGTTGACGGTTTTGATTGCCGCGATCGGCTCCGCTCGTCGATTCCATCAGCCAGACTCCTCCCAGCCGTTGCCGCCGACCGAATTTGATCAAATGCAGACTGCTTCGCGCGTTGTCGTTGAAGAGGCCGCCCTGAGCCTGATTCGCAAGGATGCTCGCCCGCAACGCCTGCAGCCCTTTTCGGACTCGGCTTGGCCTGGGTTCCGGGGTTCGAACCGCATCAGTGAAGTACGTGACATTGCCATCGTCGCAGATTGGGACTCCAGTCCGCCGAAGGAACTGTGGCGGATGAAGATCGGGGAAGCTTGGTCGGGCATCACAGTGATCGACGGATTGGTTTACACCCAAGAGCAACGCGATGAGTCCGACATGATCACTTGCTACGACTTGGAAACGGGAACAGAAGTCTGGGTCCACGCAGATCCGGTTCGGCTGCCAGACTCAGAGAGTCGCACAGGGCCACGCTCCACCCCCGAGTGTGCTGATGGGAAAGTGTTTTCAATCGGATCGACTGGCTTGATGCATTGCCTCGATCGTAAGACCGGAGACGCAATTTGGAGCAAGAGCATGACAGATGATTTGGCTGGTAAGTTGCCACGTGATGGGATGAGTTGCTCGCCACTGGTTCTGAATGACTCAGTGGTCGTCTTCGTCCCCCAATGTGCGTCTGGATCCATTTGCGCGCTGGATCGCCAAACTGGCAAAGTCCGTTGGCGCGGCGGCAGTGGCCAAACAAGTTTTAGCTCACCGCACTTCGCTGTGTTTGCCGACGTGCCACAGATCTTGATGATCTCCGAGCTTGGTGCAGAGGCGATCGAGATCGGCACGGGCAAAGTTCTATGGATTTACGATTCGCCATTGGAGTCCGGCTCGCGGATGCTTCAGCCGGTTCCATTGAGCGATGACTCCTTTCTGTTGCCGACGGGTATCGGACGCGGGATCGAGCGAGTCTCGGTTCGCCGCGAAGAAGGCGAATGGAGAACAACGATGGTCTGGGAATCGATGGAATTCAATCCGTATGCGTCCGACTTTTCGATCCATGACGGATGCTTGTATGGCGACGACGAAGGTATCAACTGTTGCGTTGATCTGTTCAACGGCGAGCAACTTTGGAAGAAGGGCCGATTGGAAGGCCAGGCTCTGATGTTCCCCGACGCAGGACAGCAATTGACATTGGCCTCCAACGGGCGGCTTGTGCTACAGAAGCTGAATCGTGATGCCTACACGGAGCAGGCTGTTTTCCAGGCCGTCGGCTCCCCCTGCCTTGGTCACCCAGCTTGGATCGGCGATCGTTTGGTGATTCGCAACCGCGATCAGATGGCCTGTTTTCAAATGCCAACCGAGAGTGTCAAACCGAACACCAGAAACTAACGAGTGAGTTTGGCATCGCCCCAGATCGTCCAGCACATCCCGTTGCCCGGCTTTCCGCTTTCGACGATCAATTCCAAGATGCTGACGCCTTCGACGTCGACATCAGTCGTTTGCGTTTGCTTGCCCTCCAGTCGCTTCGACTTGAACAGCGTTTTGCCATCCGCTTTGACCTGAAAAATTCCCGAACCGCCTCCTCCCACACCTTTTTGAAGCGCTGCGGTCGCCTTGAATCGTTTCCATTTCCCGCCAATTTCGAACACGTAACGTGACGGCGCATGTGCATAGAGTCCGCGCTGAAAAAAGGATTCCGTTGACTCCAGGAAGACCGCATCCTGGTTGTTTCGATCGATGTGATACTGGTCTCGGGCAGGTTTTCCCCAGCCGACTTTCGCGGATTTCCAAACGAGCTGAGACAGCGCGATCTCATCCTCAGTGACTTCGGAAGGCGGCCGCGGAGATTTGGGCGAGACAAGTTCTAACAGATGGCTCAGTTTTGCCTTGGTGGTCTCATCGGACAGTTTGGGAAGATTCTTTCTCGCAAGCCGAGCGGCCTTGTCTTTGTCACCGGCAAGATACGCTTGCTCTACTTGTTGGATTCGCCACTGGCTGTTCAACGCGTCGGCTTGAGGTTCACGGCGTTCGTTGACGGCGTACTCGAACTTAAAATCAGATCGCACCCCATTCAAGTGGCAAACTCGCAGCTTCAAGCCACTCTTGCCGACCGAGTGGACTCTCGCCTTGATCTCAAACTTTCCATCCACCACTGGCGAGATCCAGGTGAGTGCGTCGTAGTCCTCGTTCTGCCAGCCCATATGAATCTCTGGGTTGGTGTAGGCGACGACCGCATAAGCATCGACGTTCGTTTCGATCGTTCCTAAAACGCGAAGCGTCTGCTTGTTTTGTTCAAAGGAAAGGTCTGGCAAACTGCAGCTCACATCAAGATCCAGGTTGTGCCGACTGCCTGTGAACAGAGGATGTGATGCCAATTGAACGGCATTGGCGAAGGTCAGAAAACTGCCCTTTCGTCCGCGTTTCTCATGTCGGTAAGTGAAATTCCCAGAGCCCATCAGAGCCGTTCCGTATTCCGCCTTCTCCCACGGTTTCTGACGATTGTGGGGGATACCGAACGCGTGCCCCAATTCGTGCGCGATCCCACCGATGTACAGACAGCTGAAGTCTGCTTGCGACTGATCTCGTGTCCCATAATGCTCGGTGTACTTGATGCGTTTGTCGTTTTCCTCGAATAGCAACGTGTCCATCAGTTCGCAGTCCGCGGCGTGACAAAGACCTGATCGCGATCCGCCGCTGCCATAGTAAGGCGCGTAAAAATAGTAGCTGCCGTCTTCACGTTTGGTACACATCGCATTGATCGAGAGCACGAACTGTTGGTTCATGTTCATCTCGGTGCGCAACTGCGAGAAAATTCGATTCCGAACTTTGCTTCCAGAATCATGCGTGTAACCATCCGACTTGTCTTCGCCTATGACATCGTGCATCTGCAGGTTGTCTTTGACCAACTCTAAAGTGAAGGTTCGTGGACCAAAGCCCAATCGCTGCATTTCACTTCGGTAGAAATCTTGCACATCCAGCATGATGCGAGACATTCGCTGCTGATGGTTTGCTTGTGGCGCGACATCCGATGGGTGGAAGTAAACAACTCGGAGTGGATCCTGGGGTGCTTTCGCATCCCTGTGATACGCATCCAATTGACGCGATAGGTTCGTGGCCAGTTCCGAACCATTCGGCGGTTGGGCATGAGCCATGCTCGCCGTGAGCAGAGTGAACAAAGCAGCAAAAGTCGAGAGTGTCTGTGCCATTGGTGTTCGTTGAATCCGAGTCGTCGGTGAATTGAGCCAATCACTATGAGGCATCCAATCGCGGCGGTCGATGCCCACCCAGCACCAAGGACAGAAGACAGCCACAAACGCAGATGACTGAACTAGGTTCGCGAATGTTCTGGTGATCAGCAAGCGTCTGCTGAGACCGTTATACTTGCGTCGCATTCAAACCCCAGCCAATCCTGGAGGATTCCCGCCGTGAAAAATAGTGTTTCTGAACCGAACCGACGTGGTTTCTTGACGTCGACCGTGGCTGCTGTCGCTGCCCCCTATTTCGTTTCTGCGAAGGCGTTTGGGGCGGGAGACAATGTCGCCCCATCCGAGAAGATCACGCTTGGCGTTGTCGGCATTGGCCCTCGATGCACGTATGACCTGAAAGCAATGTTGCAGCTGAAGGACGTTCAGTGCGTTGCGATTGCCGACGTCCAAAAGGCGCGACGTGATCCTGGCAAGGCGCTCGTTGACGGTCACTATGGAAACACCGACTGTAAGCTCTATCGAGATTTCCGCGAGATGATTGCTCGGGATGACATCGATGCAGTGATCGTTGCGACAGGAGACCGCTGGCATGCACGCGCGTCGATGATGGCGGCCGAAGCCGGCAAGGATGTTTACAGCGAAAAGCCTTGCGGAATCACCATTGGCGACTGCCAAGACTTGTCCGCCACGTTCGCCAACACGAAACGCATTTTCCAAGCCGGCACCCAACGACGGAGCGTTCCGAACTTTCAGCAAGCCGTCCAGCTCGCTCACACGGGAAAGCTCGGTGAGCTAGAAACTCTTTACGCGACGGTTTACATACCGACGTTGGACAACACGTGGTTGCCGGGTCAGAAGACTCCTGACGCCGAGGTTTGCGACTGGAACATGTGGTTGGGCCCAGCACCCTGGCGACCCTACAACGAAAAGTACGTGCAAGGTCGTTGGCGAGGGCAATACGATTTCGATTCTGGTGCGCGGCTGTTGGATTGGGGCGCACACACACTGGATTTGTGTCAGTGGGCAAACCAAGCCGATGACACAATGCCGGTGGAATACGTCCCTGCAGAAAACAACATCACTTGCACCTATGCCAATGGCGTCAAACTGGTCGTCGACTTTCTGAAAGATCCGTTTGGCGATCGCGGCCCGCGTTGGATCACCCGGCTAGGAACGTGCCCGGTTCGGTTTTCAGGCAGCCTGGGGTCCGTCGAGACAGGCGACTCAGGAGAGATCGTTGCCAGTTCGGACTTGCTGATGAAACAGATCGCGCAGACCAAACGCGTGCGTGGATTAGATGTGTCCGCACACGCACGAAACTTCTTTGACTGCATCAAATCGCGTCAGCAGACGGTTTGCAATCCAACCGTGATGCGCCGTTCTCACATCGCCAGTCACGCAGCTGCACTCTCTTGGATACTCCAACGCAAACTGACGATCGATCCGGCGACGGAGACGTTCATCAATGATGAGGAAGCGAACCTGCTGCGGCGACGGCCACAGCGGGCGTGGGCTTGATCACCATTCGATTGAGATGAATCTCATTCAAGTCACTGCTGCCAAACTTTGACGTCATCTACCCAGGCCGACTTGGCGACTGCAAGACGGAGTCGCCTCTTGGTTGGATGACCGATCCCAGCAGACTTGAACTGACCGACTTTCTCGCCGTTGATACTGACCTTCATGGTTTCGCCAGCGATCTGGACTTGCAGTTGATGCCACTCGTCAGCGGCGAGATCGACATCGAAGTACTTTGACTTTGTCTTCAAAAGTTTCTTGTCTGCGTCGGACGCTTTGCCGTCTTTGCGGCGGGTGCGAACCTCTTGATTCATGCGGCCTGTCTTCAAATCGCTGATCTCGACTTTGTTGCGTTTGACCAATGCCAAGCAAAGATGTCCGGCGTGCACCGACTTTTCATTCATGTCGGCGATATTGATTCCCAGACTGTCTTTATCGCCAAGCTTGAACTTCATTTGGATTGTGACATCCTTGAATTCAAGATCATGAACGACAGAGACGCCATGATCGGCAACTGCAGCGCGAGTGATGTGCATCGCTCCATCTGCAAGATCAACCTGCTTCTCGCCCTTCGCTCGTGATTTGCTGTTCGTAGTCCAGCCGTTTCCAACGTCTTCTTTGGCAGGATCCGATTCGGTTCGTTCAAACGCGTCTTCCAGGATCAATGTTCCCGAGGGCGTTTCTGCAAACAACGGTGTTGCGACCAGGGCAAAACAAAACAGCAGGTAAGTTCGTTGCATTTGACTTCAATCGTTGGGGAGGAAGACTGGAAAGAGAGAACGCTATTTCAAAACATGAAAAGAAAGAAGAGCCCCAACATGACGACGATCAAGAAGATGACGATCACGTATTCGACGATGCGTGATGCTTTCTTGAAACGGGGCACTTCCGATGTGCTGCTCTCGGACGCCTGATCATCCGATGGAGAATCGTAGGGATTGGGATCGCTCATGGTCATTGGGCCATTGTTGCCTTCGCGTTGTGATGGAGACATTCGGCTGCCACCGGCCGCAAACAGCAGTGATCAAGGAAGCGCCAACAGACGCCTTGATTCTTCCAGGAGAAAGTCGATATCCATGAACGGTTCGTAGCTGATGTCTTGCCATCTTACGCGGCCACGAGCGTCAATCAGAAACGTCCCGTGGAGTGGTTGCGACTCAAAATCGTCAAAGCAGCGAAAGGAGCGAAAGACTTCTTGCTCGACGTCGGACAGCAGGGGGATATCCATCTTCTTGTCAAAGGCTTTCAGACCAGTTTGCAACTCCTCGACAGACTCCGTACTAACAGCAACAAGCTCGATCCCAGCTTCCCGGAACGCTTGCGTTTGAGGTGATAGCGCGTGGAGTTGCTCGATGCAGTGCAGGCAGCCGAATCCCAGGTAGAAGATCATCACGCGAGGCTTCCCGTCGAACTCTTCACCGCTGACCAAGTCCCCATCTTGATTCTTGGCTCCCCAAGAAGGCGACTGGTAGGGTTGCCATCGAAAAGGGCCAAGCTTGTCCAAGGGTGGTCGCTCACCCAAATCGTCGGCTGGCTTGCCGACAATCCGCCAGTCACCTTTCACGCCAGCAGCTTTGGCAACAGGCGTCAACTTTTTCAGCAACGGAGTGTCGCGATCGGCAACGGCAGCAACCGTGCGCAGTTTTTCAAAGTGTTTTTTTGCATCGTCCTTGTTTCCCTTTCGCCAATGCAAGTCGACCAAAACTGCCAACGGACGAACCTGGCCTTCACCGTCTTTGACGGCTCGTTCGGTGGACTTGATCGCCGCAGGTAGATCTCCTGCGTCAGCCAACCACTGAGCTTGAATCAGCCCATTCAACTTTGCGGTTCCCATCCGTTTTTTTAACGTATCGACGTCTTTACGATGCACGGCGGAAGCAGCCGCAGCGCGTGAGATGACCGATTGCAACTTGGCAATGTGCTTCTTGATTTCCTCTCGAGTGGGCGGATCGTCGTCGTCTTCATCGACTTCGCCCTCGTCGTCTGTATCCGTGGCTTCCTTGTCCTGATCGCCCTCGGATTCAGCCTCGGCCAAATCCAACAACTCCGTTTGTAGAGCGATCCGGCGACGCTGTAGAGAACGCAGGGTCTTGCCGCCTTGCTTGGCATCGCCTGTCATGAAGTGTGCAACGGCCAGCCAACCCAGCCACTCCTCTTGTTGCCCGGCGTCGGAGGTCGGCGGTAGGTAGTGACCGCCCGCTTCGTCAATCAGCTCTTCCCACAACCCGTATTCCGAAAGCGTTTGCAATAGACGTTGACGTCCATACTGGTGACTGCCACGTTTGGTCAACGAGTTGTATTTCGGATGCTGGGGCAGCGAGACCAGATTGCGCGATAGATTCAGAGCGTCTTTCACTCGACCGGTGTAGATCAAATTTCGAACCAGCCATTCGTTATTGTGGGCGAAATTGTGAATCTGATCCGGCATCAATCGTGTGCGAATCATGTGAGCGTGATCGACACGCGCAGACGCTTCCTGTTGCCAAGCCGCGTGGTTGTAGCGTTTCAACTTGGAATAGATGTGGCCAGGCATGTGCCACATGTGAGCGATGCCTGGACTGGAAGGGCCGCAGTTGGCTGCCGACTCAAGTGCATTCTTGGGTCGTTGAGAATCCCACAAGTGAATCCGGTAGTGATGAACCGGATGATTCGGATTGGCCGCGAAGATCTCGCCAAGCAACGCGTTGACGGCATAGCGACTTGTCAACTTCACGCCGTATCGATCGCCAAGCCACATTTGCACGACGAGTTGTGCTTTGGCTTCGATGTCGTCGGGGAAATCGTGGAGAATTTTTTCTAAGTCGGCGAGGTAGCGTTCACCACGCTTCTTCTTGGCTTCGCGCTGGGCCTCTTTGGTGTCGGCCGGTTCTGCGTCGTCGTCTTTGGTTTTGAGGATGAACCGGTCGAGCGCTTCGATGTAGAGTTTTTCACGACGACTGGTGTTCTTATTACGTCTCTCCATTGCTTCATCGATGAAGCCGCGAGCGCGTTCGTTGTTGTTTGAGTTGGCCATCGCCATTCCCCAGTAAGCGATCGCGAGTTTCGGATCCTCTTTGGCCGCCTGTCGAAAGGAACGCTCGGCTTCCAAGTACCAGAACCCGTGAAGTTGGGCGATGGCTTGCTCAATGAACTTTTGCGCGGTGGCCGACTTCGTGGAGGTGGGAAACTTGATTTTGGCCATGCCGGGAATCAACACGGCGGCTTGGCGCGGACCTTCGTTGAAGACTTCTCCGTGATAGCTGTGGCCGGCAGGAGGGTCTTCGGTCGGCTTCGACTTTTCGGCCGACGCCTCGATGGCTGACAATGGAGCGACAATGGCCGCCAGAATCAAAGTGATCAAACAGCGAGAGAGCATGGCGGAGAAACAGTTCGAGGGGGAATTTTGGTGGGAGTGCATTGTAACTCCAGCATCCAAACGCCGCATGAGATTCTGGCCGCCACCACGCCGTATCGCCGAAGCCCGGCCTCCCTAGGTGATGTCGCGCGATCAAAATCGGTGTTTCACCAATTTGACGTGATACCCCAAGACATAGCCAAACTCTTCGGCATAGACCTCGGCAGCCGAAGCCAATGGAAAGAGCGTGGCATATTTGGCGGAGCACCATTGCCCAGTCCCGATTTGAAGGAATTGAGGTTCATCCGTGATCACAGCTTCTGGCCGCTTACCAACAGGACCACGGACATCACTTACCGCTTTGGTCGTTCGTTGAATGAGCCAGCCAGCTACGATGGAATCCGCTTCCCCAGCGTCGGCGTAGAGCTGGTCCCAGTCTTCGTCAAACCAGCCGTCGTCATCAAATTCGTACATCTTGTACCTCGCGAATTGAGATTGAATGGAAGTCAACAGCATGCAGAGGCTGATTGACACGTCTGGTCCATTGGCCCAAAAACTCAGCTACAATGAGAATCCCGCCGACTCCCTCCCTGACCGCTCAAGCTTCGTTTCTTGAGCAGTTTGCCGTCGCCCCCATTTGGGCTCGAACGTGTTCTCAAAAAATCCCAGATGCCAGATCGTCCCACTTCCCAATCAAGAAGTCGCGATCGGAATCGATGGAAAGGAACGATTGCGCTGGCACGCCAGCACTTCCTCGCCGCGACCATTTTTCTTCCCGTTGATCGGCCCCGCAGGTTTGCCACTGACGCGGATGGGGCATCCAGGCGCACCGAACCACGACCATCATCGATCCATTTGGTTTGCCCACCACAAAGTCTTAGGCATCAGTTTCTGGTCCGACGAATCGGAGGCAACCATTCGACAAGAACAGTGGCTTGCCTACGAGGACGGGGAAGATGAAGCAAAGATGGCAGTCCGCCTGCGCTGGTATGACGGGCATGATCCCCAAGCGTTGATTGAACAAGAACTGATCGCAACGATCGCTCCCGATGGACAAGAGGGTTTGCTGCTGGAGTTGCAAACATCGCTGTGGTCGCTGGCCGATTCACTGGAGTTAGGGAAGACCAACTTCGGTTTGTTGGCTGTGCGAGTGGCGAAGTCGCTGTCCGCCGTGTTTGGCAATGGCGTGTTGACGGGTGCCAACGGTCAAACAACAGAGAAAAGCCTATTCGAAAGAACGTCGCCTTGGATCGACTACAGCGGATCCATCGACAAAGGTGTGGTCGAAGGCATCACTTACTTTGATCATCCCGACAACGGCACGTTCCCGAGCACGTGGCATGTTCGTGACGATGGTTGGATGGGAGCATCGGTGTGCGGCGACGCGCCGGTGATGCTGACCAAAGACAGCCCAACCACTTGGCGATACTTGTTGCACGCCCACGGCGGCGGCGCGGACATCCAGCGGTCTAACCAGGTAGCGCGGGCGTTTCATGCCAAACCAAAGCTAGTGGTTGCAAAGTCAATCGAACCACATCATGCGGCGAAAATTCAACGAACATAGAACGACTTGCCAGACGCGCCGGGATGAGTCCCGGCAGATGAGATTCACCGTCTTCCTCTCACCCTGTGTAAAAAATGAACCTTGAACAAGATCGACGTCTCTTCTTGCGAGCCGGTGCCACGCTTGCTGCTGCCGGAATGTTGCAGTCATCCACGCGAGCTCAAGACGCTGGGGAACCCACCGAATCTCCCGGCGAGAAAGTGGTGCTAGGCATCATGGGTGTCAACGGTCGCGGAAGCGCGATTGCAAGGGGCATGATGGCGGCTCCCAACACCGAGATCGGATACATCTGCGATGTCGATTCCCGCGTTGCGGTCAAGGTCGGTGACTTGGTCGGCGAGGTGCAGAAGAAGAATCCGAAAGTCGTCGGTGACTTTCGAAAGATCCTGGACGATAGCGAGGTCGATGTCCTGGTTGTGGCTGCGCCCAATCACTGGCATGCGCCGGCAACGATTCTTGGCTGCAGCGCTGGCAAACACGTCTACGTTGAAAAACCTTGCAGCCACACACCCGAGGAAGGTGAATTAGCAGTTGCCGCGGCGCGAAAGAACAAACGCATCGTACAGATGGGGACACAACGGCGATCTTGGCCTGGTATCGTCGAAGCAATCGACAAACTCCATGAAGGAGCCATTGGAAAAGTTCTGTACGCGCGAACTTGGTACAACAATCGACGACCTTCGATCGGTGTGGGCAAGCAGACCGATGCTCCTGATTGGTTGGATTGGCGGCTATGGCAAGGCCCCACCACGGATCGCCCGTTCAAAGACAATGTGGTTCACTACAACTGGCATTGGCACTGGCATTGGGGCAACGGAGAGCTAGGGAACAACGGAATCCATGCGCTCGATGTGGCGCGATGGGGGTTGGACGTCCACTACCCAATTCGCGTGACCGCCGGTGGTGGCAAGTACCGTCATGAGGATGACCAAGAGACACCCGACACGATGATGGTGACCTTCGACTTCCCCGAAAACAAAACGATCACTTGGGAGGGACTCAGCTGGTCGCCTCTGGGGCCGCACGACAGTGGGTTCGGAATGAGTTTTCATGGTACCGACGGGTCATTGGTGATTCGCGGTTCCGATTACGTGATCTATGACATGAAAAAGGAAGAAGTCGCGAAGGGAGGCGGCGCTGCAGGAGACACGGATCACTTCGCAGACTTCCTAGACGCTGTTCGAACGGGTCGGCACCCCAATGCCGATATCGAGAAGGCACACCAAAGCACCTTGCTCTGTCACCTCGGCAACATCGCCTATCGAACACGAAGTGTCTTGAATACTGATCCAACCAACGGTCACATCAAGGGGAATCCAGATGCCCAAGCGATGTGGGGCAAGGAGTATCAGCCGGGCTGGGAACCGAAGGTGTAGTTCCTTCGGATTGCTGGCGGATTGACCAGCTTTGGTTTGATGCCAGAATGCCATGACTACAGGTAGTCATGTGAGCGAAGCCTACTTCCAACTCACAAAGCCCCACCCGCGTCTGCGGGCTGGGACTGTAGAGTTGCTAACAGGCTTTTGCTGCCGGGATGGATCGTCATCGCTGATCAAGAACGTCGAATCGGACTCTTTGCCGCAACAGGCGTCGGTGTGGGAGCGATCGTTGGTGGCGGCATTTTGGCATTGGCGGGAGTCGCCTTTGCCACGACCGGACCTGCCGCGATCATTGCGTTTGCAGTCAACGGCATCATCGCTTTGTTGACCGCACTCAGCTTCGCCGAGATGGCATCGAAGTTTCCTGAGTCGGGCGGGACCTACACGTTCAGCCGCAAAGTTCTGTCGGTCGAGGCGGCCTTCACCGTGGGCTGGGTCGTTTGGTTTGCGTCGATCGTTGCTGCTGTGTTGTACGCGCTTGGCTTCGGACACTTCGCTTTGATTTTCACCCGAGACTTGATGGTTGTCGCGGGATTCGATCAGCCCGAATGGCTGAACCATCCGTGGATGGTTGCGGGCATCGCATTGGGTTCCACCGCGTTTCTGAGCGTCAGTTTGATGCTGAAATCAGCCGGGGGAGGGCAGTGGGCCAACGTTGCCAAAGTCTTGGTTTTTCTCATTGTGATTGTTGGCGGACTATGGGCAGTTTCGCAACAGGCGGCTGGCGATACCGGGCAAGCGTTGCAACCATTCTTCACCGCTGGCTTTGGCGGATTGATCCAAGCGATGGGATACAGCTTCATCGCGTTGCAAGGATTCGACTTGATCGCTGCTGTGGGTGGCGAGGTCCGCAACCCAGCCAAGACGATTCCGCGAGCGATGATGCTGTCGCTGTTCATCGCACTGTTGATCTACATTCCGTTGTTGTTTGTGATCACATCGGTAGGAACCGAAGGCGGACAACCGATTGCTGAGGCGGCAGCGAACAATCCGGAAGGCATCGTTGCCGAGGCTGCCAATCACTTCCTAGGTCCAACCGGCTATTGGTTGGTCGTGGTGGCCGCACTGCTGTCGATGTTCACGGCTTTGCAGGCCAACTTATTCGCTGCTTCGCGGATCGCTTTCGCGATGTCACGTGACCGAACTCTGCCATCGATCCTGAGCAAAGTCAGCGTTCGCGGAGTCCCCGTCACTTCGGTGCTGATCACGGGAGTGTTGGTCTCCGTTTTGGTAGTGATGGTTCCAGATGTCGCCGCAGCGGGTGCTGCTTCCAGTTTGATTTTCTTGGTCACGTTCGCGATTGCCCACTGGCTGTCAGTTCTGGTGCGAGAGCGCAGCAAGAGAAGTCCGCCGCCTTTTCGCACGCCCTTTTTCCCTGCCGTTCCCGTCATCGGTGGATTGGCGTGCATTGGCTTGGCGATTTTCCAAGGCATTGCAGTCCCATCGGCGGGATCGATCGCTGCAGCGTGGATCGGGATTGGCGGTTTGTTGTTTTTGACGTTGTTCGCTCGGCGTGCTCGTTTGATGGATGTCACGAGTTTGGCCGCCGATCCTGAGTTGGCTCGGATGCGAGGCAATACTCCGCTCGTGTTGGTTCCGATTGCCAATCCGCAAAACGCGGAGGCAATGATCACGTTGGCGGATACGTTGGTGCCATCCGATATTGGACGCGTGTTGCTGCAGACCGTTGTGGTGACGCCGCCAAATTGGGATCCGGAAACACAGCCTGAGCCCGTCGATCGATCGCAAACGGTGCTCCGTGAGTTGCTGCGCGCCTCGAACAAGTTGGGCGTCCACGCCGAGACACTGACGACGGTTTCAACCGAACCCATGCAAGAAATCGCGCGCGTCGCAAAATTGCATCGCTGTGAATCGGTGCTGTTGGGTCTGAGCGAAATCTCGGAGGACAGCCAAAGCTCTCCGTTGGAAGGACTGCTGGGGCAACTCGAAACCGATGTTGTCGTTTTGCGAGCCAATGAGAATTGGCAGTTTGCAGATGCCAACCGAATCCTCGTTCCAGTGGCCGGCCGCGGCGGTCACGATCACCTACTGGCACGCTTGTTGGGTAGCTTGACCCGACGGCAATCGCGTGAAGTCATCTTCGTGCGTGTTGTCCCTGAGAAGAGTTCGGTGAAAACCGTTCGGCGCGTGCAGCGTGAACTGGACCGTATGGCGCGAGACAACATGGCCGGTAAATCCAGACGACTGGTCATCCAAAGCGATGATGCGGTGGCTGCCATCACGGCGGAAGCCGAAAGCAGCGGCTTGGTGATTTTGGGAGTGCAGCGGATTGGACCGCGTGAGAAGCTGTTCGGATCCTTCACACGGCAGATTGCGAAGAGCACCTCCTGCCCGGTGATCGTGATGAGCCGCCGCGGATAATTCCCCTCCAAATCCGGCAAAAAGCTGCATCTGAGAAAAATCTACAGCTTTCGCGCGCCATTCCACGATCTGATCCCACTACTTTATTGGAAGCACATCTTTTCTAGTCGTCAGCCTCATTTTGTAGTGAAAATGAAGCTGCTCTGCGAAGGGCCGCGATGAATCTCATCTCCAATCCTGCTGATCCCGTTCAACAAAGTCCAGTTGCCGGTTCTCTCGCACTACAAAGCGACGCGGACTTGCTGGACGCTTGGACGGGAGACCAACACGCTGATTCGTTGGCGACTCTCGTGAACCGTTACAGCGTGATGGTTCTGAGTGTCTGTCGACGGCGCGCTCGTACAGAAGCAGATGCCGAGGATGCATTCCAAACCACGTTTCTGTATCTCGCTCGGAATGGTGGCAAGATTCGTCATCCTGAGCGTCTAGCCGGATGGTTACATCGAGTCGCACAGAGGGCAGCGGTCGCGACGTTGCAGACCGCGCAAAGGGAGTTCGAACCAATGGTTGATCCGCCTGCTGATCCAGATGATCCTCTGGACCGACTAGCGCAACGGCACGAGGCAATCGTGTTGGATGAGGAATTGGCTGACCTGCCCGAACACTATCGCTCGGCGATCGTGCTGCACTTGTACGAGGGTTTACCAATCCTAAAACTTGCCGAGCATTTCGGCACTTCGGCGGGGTCCATTCGCGGAAGACTTCAACGCGGCAAGCACTTGCTGTCTCAGCGATTGAGGCGGCGGGGCGTGGTGCCCGTGTTGGCGTTTTCGGCCGCCAATGTTTGGACGGTTTCCAACGCTCAAGCATCGACCGCGAACGCATATTTTTGTAGCGGCATCCAGGATGCGCAACTGCCGAACCCTCCAGTCAATACACCTCTCCTGGAATCTCTTCTCTCACAAGGAGTTCGACTCATGCCTTCTCTCTACACGGCCGCTGGCGTCCTAGGTAGTTCTGCGCTGATTGCTCTCGCCATGATCAGCGGGGATAGCCAAGGACAGTCCCCCGCCAACCAGCTTTCCTTTTCAACACAAAGAGTCGAACAGGTCGCGCCCAGTGGTTCGCTTGTCATCGCTCAAGCGATCGCTAGTCCGCAGCAGCAGAAAAAGAACGGTGCTAACGGAACGGACGCAAGCAAGAAACCGCAGCCAGGATCCTTGGTCTGGACGCAAGAGTCAGTCGTGCCTGAGCCTACCAGTGCGACCGCCGCTGAAATTTCAAATGCGATGGATTCGGAAATCGAAATGATGTTCGAGACGACGCTCTTCGAGTTGCCAGATGCGCTAAGACAGGCGTTGGAGCAACCCGTTTTGTGGGATGGTCGAGCGATCGAACTCTCGAAGCAAAAACTGGATCAACCGATCAAGATCCACGAAGAGAACATTCCGATGAGAACCGGCCTGCACCAGTTGCTAAACCCACTGGGCCTGAAAGCGGTTGTTCAAGACGAAGGCTTGATGATCACTGCAGACATGTCCGTCCTGGTTCACAAAGGGATCGGAGCGACGCGGTGGACGAACATCGATGAAGAAGCGGAGAAGAAAATTGCCGCCGCACTTGCTTCCGAAACAAGAGTGCAGTTTGCCGATACCCCCTTGAATGATGCGGTTAATACCCTTTCTGCATTGCACCAGGTCCCGATCATGATCAATCGGCGTGCCTTGGAAGAAATCGGACTTTCGTCAGACATTCCGGTGAGGTTGGAGATGGCAGGGGTCAAGCTGAAAAGTGTGCTGAGTCTGGTGCTAAGCGAACTCGACCTGACCTACACCGTCCAAGGCGAGTCCCTCACGATCACTTCGGTTGAAGATGCCGAGCAAAATTTGATCAATCGTGTCTATTGGCTGGAAGGCACCGGATTGCCATCAGGAGATTTCCAATCGATCTTGGAGAGTATCCAAACATCGATCACTCCCGAAACTTGGGAGGCATTGGGGGGACCGTCAACGATGGCCCCACTGATCTCCGCGCGGCCTGCAATCGTCATCAGTACGACCTATCACGTCCACGAGAACATCGATCAATTCTTCAACGTGCTGAGAGAAACCCATTTCGGACAAGATCCGATTATGAAACCTGTGCAAGTTCCACTCACGCCGCAGATGACGCCAATGACCGGTGGAGGACCCGGCGGTGGTGGTGGCGGAGGAGGTGGTTTCTTCTAGACAGGTGCTATAATCAGACTGAGCTTTTTCTGCTCGGTTGATACCTGAAGAGAACTTCCGATGAATATGCGTCCATGGCTGTCGGGACTTTGTTTGCTGACATTCAGTTTCCCCCATGCCGCGATTGCTCAAGTGACTGATATCGAGATCACGCATCCTGATTCAAATCACATTGAGCTCTTGATCCCCGCTGACAACGGAATCGTTCAATGGACCGATGTGGCGACCTCATTGGCGGGTGCTTTGAAGCTCGACGCGCCCTCCGTTCAGAAGATGCTTCCCAACGGGCAAATGAACCTTCACTCCGATGCCGTTCTGCTGGTTTTGATGGGAATCAACCTGGCCGCTGGTGATTCAATCAGCTTTGGTTTGGTAAGGGACAGCCAGAACCGTTCCTCGTTGAAAGTGAAGTGCGATCGGCGCATGTTTGGCGCCCCCGTCAAACGTCTTCCGGCACGAGAGGTCGCTGGGATTTCTGTCGATGACGATTGGCAACAGCGGACCGATGATCGGCCATTGCTGATATGCATCCACGGTCTACAGAGCCATGCAGAAGCATTTGACGACTTTCGTGACTTCATGCGTTCCAATGGCTATGCGACTGCCAGTGTCTCGTACGATTTCGAGCAATCGATCAGACAGTCCGCCACTCAAGTGTCCAATGTTGTCAATCAGTATTTCGCAAACTCGAAATCACCGTCGAAATTTGCTTTGGTCGGGCATTCGATGGGCGGACTGGTGGCTCGTGAGTGGACGGAGAATCCAGGCTTGGACAACACACGAGTGTCGATGCTGTTCACGCTAGGAACCCCACATGAAGGATCGAATTGGGCCAGCATGCCGCCGCTTCTCGATCTGTTTTCATCAGGCGACTTTGACGCGAATGATCTGGTGGACGTGATCCTGCATCAGCCGTCCGCACACGGACTGAAGGATTTGATTCCTGGCTCCGAGTTCTTGCAAAAGCTCGAGTCTCGTCCGCGGCGAGAGGACGTCGCCTACACGAATATCGTTGGCACTTTCAGTCCCTTTGACGATGAATCGACGCGGCAGCTGATCACGGCGCTGCGCCAGTTAGATCAGGACGGGTCTTTGGTGCGGTTGGTCAAACCGCGAATCGCTCCATTGCTGGATAGTTTCGAGGAACTGAGCGACGGGCAGGGTGACGGTGTCGTGGCAGTCAAACGAGCTCTGATCGACAAAGACCTCGACTCTGCCATTCGTTTGAAGGTGTCTCACTTTCAAATGGTCCGGGCGATGGAGCAGACTCCGCATCCGGTTTGGAACGCCGTTCTGGATCGCCTTCGCGTTCATCACAAATAGCGATTCAGTCCGCACCGAACCAGCGAGCGCTGATGCGATCATAGGTGGACGGTTCATCCTCCATCAGCTCCAACAGCGCAACGTTGACTTCTTTTCGAAGTCCACTGCCCAGCGGAAACGCTATCCCGTAAGCGTGCTTTAGAAATGGCCTCCCCACCAGAGCAAAGTCTCCGTCGCTTTGTGAAATGTAGTGTTTCAACTGCGGCAGGTCGTGCACCACTGCGATCGCGTCGCCCGCGGCAACGGTCGCGAATGCCTCGGGCAGGCTGGCGACTCCGTGGGTGAACGCGCCCCGCCTGCGAGCTTCGTCTTCGGCTACCGTGCCTTGAACGACACAAACCTTCTGCCCCCGCAAATCATCCGGCGACTGAATGCTGGAAGACAGTTGTTGCACGGTGAAAGAAGACGAAAAGACGCCCACGCTGACTCCAAACAGGATGATGCCGACGAAGATGATCACGACACCCAAGACGCGGCTGAAGGCGTTGCGGGGCACAAAGTCGCCGTAACCAACCGTGGACATCGTCACGATGGTCCACCACAGTCCCTGCCCGACACCTGGTAGCCAACGATCATCAAAACCATCGCCCTTTCGACGTTCGGAAATCCAGATCAAGTGCGCGCACAAAACAACGAAGGCCAACAGCCAGATCAGCGTCGTCCGCAGCTGGGAAGACCAGAGTGCGGCCCAAATGTTGATATCTTCGTGCCGGACAGCAATGTCCAAACCGCTCTGATAGAAGGGTTGTGAGAAATCCAACTCACGCTCTCGATCCGCAGAAATCGAAGTCGCCGAGATACTCAGATCGACCTCTCGATTGCGAACCGCATCCAAGTGTGAGGAAACGGTGTCGTGAGTAAGAAACTCCACGTCCCGCTTGAGTTTCGTCGCGATCTCCCGCATCAGGTCGACAGAAAACCCGCTCACCTGACCTGATCCCGGATCCACCGACACAAAAGGTGGTGCGGGTTTGACGGAAACCTGGAGCGCGACCTGCTGCTGCGCGAGCAGTGGCCGCCCACTGCTCAACAACAGTAAGATCACCAAGGTAGGTCGGCACCAACGGATCCAGCTCGGGCTTGGTGTGATCGAGTCAATCACCGCCACACCCGCCCCCGCAACTGCTTCCACAACTCGATCCACCATCGCTGCCTCCTGAGGAGTCACTGCTGAACGCGTCGGTGAACGAATCGAACCAGCCTCCACCGGAAGTCTTGGAATCGTTGTCGGACGTATCGAGCTCGGGCGGCGATGCAATTTTGGAAGCTTCATTGGATTCCTGTTCGGGCGATTCTACCGCAACGTTAGACGGCACCTCCAAGTCGGCTTCTGGGTTCATCAGATCAGACTCACCCGCTTCGATCCCGTCTTCTCCTAGTTCGGCAATCGGCTCTCCCTCTTCATCGACGACTTTGCAATCCGCACAGTGAATCTGGTGAGCATGGCACATTTCCGACCAGACCCAGCAGTAGTAGAAGTGATCGTCCATGCCGTGGTAGTCGTGGTAAACCGGATCACAGGAGTCGTGCTTGTCGGTGTTGGACCTTCGCGATCGCACAGGCGCTGTGGGGCGAATGATTCGCGCATCTTGCGTGCGAAAGACTTGATCGACACTCAATTGAGATCGAATCGCTTGTTCGATTTTTTCCAAGAACTCGTCGAACTCTGCCTGCATACGATTCACCAACGAATCGTAAGCGTCCTGCGAAGAAAAGTGAGGCGTTAACTTCGCGCGGACGTCGTCTTGAGACTCCTCTGCAGTCTTCAGTTCTGAGATCAAGCCGTTGACGATCACCTTGATTGGAACTTCACCGACTCTATGACGTCTCTTGATTTCGACCTCAATCAGGTAGATCAAATTTTCAGTTGGATGCTCTAGAACCAGCTTCAGACTTTCAAAGGCGCGCTGAGATGCCGGTGTCGCTGCCGTTCGGCTCGCAAAGGCATCCATGGCTTCCTTCAAGTCATCTTCTTTACCTTCTTCGTCGAGGTAGTAATTGATTTCGTCTTTCGCAAGCCGCACGATGTCCGTGATTCCCAGAGAACTGAACGCGCGATTGAACTTCTGCAGAACGCTAACGGCCGTAAAGGTTTCTCGTTCTTCCTTTTCGGAACCGAGTCCCATCGTCATGAAGTGAAGTAGTTTTCCAAACGCCTTGGTGGGCTTGGCCACCGCAACGTGCGTCATGGAAGACGGATCAATGGAAATCGTTCCCTGGAGATACATGACATCACTTTCAAGTTGTGGAAGGAAACGGAGCTTGGATCCGAGTGTTCACTCAATCCGATTCGCACGCGCCGCAATCGGGCGTGGAGGGTCCCCAGAAGGCCGGGGCGGGGACGCCGAATCGCTTTCGATACGACTCAAGCGTGCGTTCAAATTGTCGCTGATTCGATGCGGCCGATCCACCTGGGCTGTGATGGATCATTCGTTGAAAATGTTCATCGCAGAACTGCGCGTAACGTCTGGTGAACAAAATGAACTCGTGCCAACCTAGATCGACACGTTGGCTGGGAGACATCGGTTGATCGGAATCTGCAATCAGGTGCATGAAGCGTAGGACTTCCGTCAACAACGCCAAGACGGCTTCCCCCTCAACCGAACAGGCTGCAGAAATCTTCGCCGACAGCAGCGGAATCTCCTCCAGCAGAGCCTGGGCCATCAGATGGCAGGGTTCGGTCGACTGATCGTTCAATGGTGTCTCACACGCAGGTGTCTCGTGTCACTCGGATGAATGAATTCTAACCGATGAACCTGACGCGCGTGAGAGAAGTCGATCGAGGCTTGATTTCCAATCGGGACGACCGATGCCGAACCGATGGATCAAGACGGAGCGAAGCGTTAGGCAGCAGCCTTGGCTGCAACCGAGAAGTACTCGCCAATGGTTTCCACAACACGAAGCTGTTGGGATTCGCTAAGACTAGGGAAGATCGGCAGGTTCAGAATCTCTTCGCTGGCTTTCTCGGTTTCAGGCAAGGAATTGCCATCCACATTCAGATACGCGAAGCACTCTTGGCGATGCATCGGAACGGGGTAGTAGATTTCACTTCCCACGCCACGCTCAGCCAAGAACGCGCGAAGGGCATCGCGCCGCCCGCCAGCAACTCGGATGGAATACTGATTCCAAACATGAAACGCATTGGGATCACGCGAAGGAGATGTGATCTGGTTTTCGCCGAGCAGGCCGTGCTCACCCAACAAACGGTCGTAGCGATCGGCAATGTTGCTTCGTGAGTCGACCGCATCGGGTAGGTGTCGCAATTTGACTCGCAACACAGCAGCTTGGAACGTATCCAGACGACTGTTGATGCCAACCACTTGGTGATGGTAGCGAGGTCGCATGCCATGACCGGCGAACAATCGGAGACGATCTGCAGTCGCTGCATCAGTGGCGGTCATCATTCCGCCATCGCCCATCCCGCCGAGGTTCTTGGTCGGATAAAAACTGAAACAGCCAATCGCACCCCAGCTACCCGCTGGACGCGAGTGATAGGCAGCACCAATGGCTTGTGCCGAATCTTCAACGACAGGAATGTCACGCTCGTTTGCGATTTGGCAGATCCGATCGATCTCGGCACATTGCCCAAACAGGTGAACCGGGATGATCGCCTTGGTCTTCTCTGTGATGGCGGCATCGATCAGGGAAGCGTCGATGTTGAACGTGTCGGGACGAATGTCGACGAAGACAGGAGTGGCACCCAAACGAGTGATACAGCTGACCGATGCAAAGAAGGTGAAACTTGGCACGATCACTTCGTCACCAGGTCCCACGCCCAGCACCATCAAGGCAAGTAGCAGGGCGTCGCTTCCTGAGGCACAACCGACAGCATTTTCGACCTGGCTGTAGGCAGCGACTTCGCGCTCCAACTCGACGACATCTGGACCAAACAAGAATCGGCCGCTGTCGACAACGGCTGTCAAAGCCTCCACGAACTCGTCGCGATGAGGAGAATTGTCGAGGTTGATGTCTAGGAGTGGGACGTTTTGCGTCTTATTGGCCATTCGTGCAACCTTCCATGGTTGGGCTCGAGCGGGAATTTGTAGGGGCCCTGTAGGATTAGCAATGCCGGGGACTAGGGGTCAAGGTCATTCAGGACGGAGAGTCTTGTCCGCTGGGGGTCATTGATCTGTGCCGATCCGCTAGAATCTTCGGTCGCGGCCTCCATCTTGCTGGCTGCGTGTGACCATTTCGGAGTTCTGGAGAATCAATGAGCAACCTGTTGTACCTTGGTGGTGCGGCCATTCTTATCATTTTGAATGGGTTTTTCGTTGCTGCAGAATTTGCATTGGTCAAAGTGCGACTGTCTCGCATTGATAAATTGGTCCGCCAAAAACGCATGTTTGCCCCCACCGCTCGGTGGTTGGCCCAGCGTCTGGATGAGTCCCTCTCGGCCTGCCAGCTTGGCATCACGATGGCATCACTGGGCCTTGGTTGGGTCGGTGAACCGGCTTTCTTTCGATTGCTGCAGCCGGTTCTGGAGGCGATCGGCATCCAAGATGAGAAGGTTGCTCATATTCTTGGATTCGCCTTCGCGTTTTCTGCGATCACGGCCCTGCACCTCGTCGTCGGCGAACAGTTCCCCAAGATCTTCGCCATTCGGCGTCCCGAGCCAATGTTGCTGTGGTGTGCGGCACCACTCAAGTTCTTCTATGTGTTGCTGTACCCGTTCTTGGTGTTGTTGAACATCACGACGTCGTTCTTGTTGCGTCTTGTGGGAATCACGGGAGCCTCCGAACACGACGGGCCAAACTCGGAGGAAGAAATTCGAGCCCTCCTGCGGGAGGCTCACATCCACGGCAATTTGACTCGGAATGAGCATTCGTTGATCAACAACGTCTTCGAGTTTGACGACCTGATCGTTCGCAGGGTAATGGTGCCCCGTGGCGAAGTGGCCTTCTTTGACGTGAATCAGCCCATGTCGAAGATCGTCGATCAAGTCCGCCGCAGCAAACACACGCGGTATCCAGTTTGCGACGGGTCACTCGACCAGGTTTTGGGTGTCGCACACATCAAAGACCTGTTGATCATTCCCGAATCGTCCGATCCCGATGCACCGCCGTTTGACTTGAAATCCGTCATGCGGCCACCCAAGAAAGTGCCTGAGACCATGCCGATCAGTCGCGTCTTGCGGCATTTCCAAGCCACGCATCAACTGCTGGCATTGGTGATTGATGAGCATGGCACCGTCACCGGCATCGTCACGCTTGAGAACGTCTTGGAGCCAATCGTCGGCGCAGTAGAAGATGAATTCGATTCGGAGGAACCGAATGTGGTTCCAACCGGTCCCGATGAATTCATCGTCAGTGGCGGCGCAAGCGTCAGCGAGGTCATTCGAGAAGTCGGTATTCCGTTGGATGAGTCATCCGAATCCGACACAATCAGCGGACTCCTGATGGAACAACACCAAGCAATTCTCTCGCAAGGCGATGTGATCGATCTTGGTGGCGCCACCGCCGAAGTGTTGGAAATGAAAAGCGATCGGGCCACGAAGATTCGAATTCGACTGCCAGAATCGGAATCGCCCGAGTAGTGTCGGTGCGACTAAGGCGATAGCTTTTGCGCGAGCGTGAAAGCTTCCTCGGGCGTGTTGACTTCGCCATCCAACTGTTGGTCGCGGAGCGTCTGCAAAATGCTTCGGTAATGCGGACCGGTGGGAATCCCGAACGCTTTGAGATCTTCACCGGTTACCAGGGCGGGTGGATTGAGCTTCTCGGCTGGCCAGTTGAGCGCTTCGGTGGCGATCTGAATACCCGCGCTGCTGCCGCCTTCTGTTTGATCGACAGCGTTGGCCATTCGAAGAATGTACTCGCTGTCTCGATTCATCAGCACGGGCTGTACTTTGGACCAAGTCAGCTGATCGGCAGCGATGATCGTCGCGTGATGCTCCAGTGTAGATCTGGCGATTCGAACTTCGTCATTTGATAGTTTCCAGCGTTTTGTGATCGCGGAGAGCCGTTCTCCGACGTTCTGGCAGTCCAAAGACTTCAAGAGGCAACTCAGAGCGAGCGGAAAACTACGCGGCACCGCGTGCTTGCTCAATGAACGAAATCCGCCGAGGTCAAGATATTCTGACTCCGGCAACACGCAGCCCTGAAGTCGACAGTCGATCAAATGCGCCAGACCATCGGCAGCGTGTTGATCGGTCAGGACACGGCGCATTTCCGCTCCGATGCGTTCGCCACTGACAACTCCGATATCCTCGGAGTGCTCGACAATCGCCTTCCGCGTTGCGTCATCAATTCGGAAACCCAACGTCGTTGCAAACCGAACAGCGCGCAGCATCCTCAACTTGTCTTCCCCAAATCGTTCCTCGGCAGCACCAATCGTGCACAGCCGTTCGGCTTTCAAATCTGCTTGACCGCCCACATAGTCAACGATCTGATCGGATTGTGGATCGTAAAACAAACCGTTGATCGTGAAGTCTCTGCGCAGAGCGTCCTGCTCCGGATCACCGTAGTGCACCGAATCAGGCCGGCGACCATCACTGTATTCCCCATCACTACGGAATGTTGCGACTTCGATAGGCTCGATCTTGGCTGAGTCCGGCAGTCGCTTCCCGCGTGCAGGCAGGACGCCGATCACGCCAAACGATGCGCCAAAGGCAAGCGTTCGCGAGCGGCCAAAGACTTCACGTACCGACTCGGGCGTCGCGTTGGTCGCGACATCGAAGTCCTTGGGCTGCCGGTTCAGCAAGGCATCCCGAACGCAGCCACCCGCCATGTAGGCGATGAAGCCGGCGTCATTCAGTTTTGTAATCACCCAACGTGCATCGTGCGATTCGGGACCATGAAGAAATGAAAGATCGATGACTGTATTCGCTGATAGAAGAGGACAGAAGCTCCTGGACCCACGTCTCGCCAAACTTGGAGAAAGACGCCGCAGGTTCGATTGTCTCGCTTGTCGTTGTCCGTTAAAAGCATGGCATGAATGAATCAAAGCCTAGCAGGGACTGTAAATATGGTGTGATCGGAGTGATTCTGCGCGAGGATCGATTGCTGATCATACGGCGTTCCATGACGGTCGCGGCACCAGGGAAATTGTGTCTGCCGGGAGGTGGCATCGAGTCTGGTGAGACCGAACAGGTCGCGCTGGTTCGCGAAATGCAAGAAGAACTCGCCATCGATGTCGATCCAATCCGACTCTGCTTTCGCAGCGTGACCGATTGGGGAACCAATCTGGCATGGTGGCTTGCTCGACTGGACTCCGACGTCACACCTGTTCCCAATCCAGACGAAGTTTCAGAGGTTCACTGGATGACCAGAAACGAAATTCGGACTGCCACAGATATGCTTCCCAGTTTGCCAATTTTCATGGACGCGTGGGAGAGTGGTGAGATCGATTTGCGTCACTGATCAAGTGCCGTTGAAATCTCCTCAGGCGATGCAAGTGGGACCTCTGTCGGTCGTGGAATCCGACAACAAGAAGTTCTCTGCGAGCGTTCGCGACCGGGCACTCCATGTACCCGGCCCGTGAAGTTCAAGTGTTCGCGAACTCAT
This sequence comes from Rubripirellula sp., assembly GCA_045110715.1. GTDB lineage: Bacteria > Planctomycetota > Planctomycetia > Pirellulales > Pirellulaceae > Rubripirellula. The sequence continues at coordinate 89,109 of JBGCGI010000046.1, read as the reverse complement.
GTTCACAAGCACTGCGATATCAGCCCGTGGCCGCAAGCTGATGCCACAATGAACCCACGCGAAGGCGAACTCGCGGAGAACGTTGTAGGATGTGTTTCGCCATATTCGGCGACAGAAATCCTTCGTAAGTTGAATGCTGTCAATAGTTTGCATTCAATGCGTCAGATTTCGACACTCGTCGAAAAAGGGCACGACCAAAGTCGTGCCCGTTCCATCGACAGCGTTAGGTTACGCCCTCAGCTGGCTCGGTCAACTCCAGATTCTCGATTTCGTGGACGTCCAAATCGCCCCCGTGCGGTAAAGCGTTGACCAAACCCGAGTTAAAAATTTTTGACCTTTCTGCCCCCAAAGATGCCAACTCGAATCGATCCTGATCCCTTTCCGCTCCAGTGGGGGGCAAGCAGCCTTTTCGGAGCTCCCCTACCCCCAATGTTGTCCCGAAACCGCCCATCTCGTGAAATTACCCATTTACCCCATATTGAAGCAAATTTGAGCCTGTCTTCCGGGGCTGACTTCCGAGCTAATTGCGATCGGGCTACTTTATCGCGTTGAATGGCATTTCGTTCCTCGATCCTCCCAACGCCCTCATGGCAGATGCAAGCAAACAAGAAGACGTCCACCTAGCAGTTGACCTCGGAGCCTCCAGTGGGCGTGTGATCGCGGGGTTCCTGGATCAGGGCAAGCTGAACTTGGAGGTCGTTCATCGGTTCGCCAACAACCCCGTTCGCATTCAGGATTCGCTGCAGTGGGATGTGGTTGGATTATGGGAGGAGATCATCGAGGGGCTGAGGCTCGCGGCGACTCAGTATTCTCAGGTCAGCTCCGTTGGCGTTGATACGTGGGGCGTCGACTTTGTCCTGCTGAATCAGAACGACGAATTCGCTGGCCCGGTTCGCTGCTACCGAGATGCACGCAACGTGGGAATGATCGAGGAAGCTTGCCAGACCGTGCCGCGTGCCGAGATTTTTGCTGCGACCGGTCTGCAGTTCATGGTGATCAATTCGCTGTATCAACTGCTTGCTGCCCAAAAGGCAGACGATCCATCCCTCAAGATCGCCGACGGCTTCTTGATGATGGGTGACTTCTTCCATTGGTTACTGTCGGGGAAGCGTAGCATCGAAGTGACCAATGCTTCGACCACACAGATGTTGAATCCGCGTGACAAGAAGTGGCATGCCGAGTTGATCTCCAAGTTCGGTTTGCCAGTGGCTCTATTTTCAGATCCAGTCGACCCAGGCACCGTGTTGGGCAACGTCCAACCATCGGTCGCTGCGATGACGGGTCTGGAGAATGTGCCGGTTGTCGTTCCAGCGACGCACGACACGGCGTCCGCGGTGCTGGCCGTGCCAGCGGAGGACTTTGCTCCTGCCGAGCCAACTTGGTGTTACATCAGTAGCGGCACTTGGTCGTTGATGGGATGCGAACTGCCTGAGCCGATGATCAATGAACAGTGTGCGGCGTTGAACTTCACCAACGAAGGTGGCGTCAGCGGAAGCACGCGGCTGCTCAAGAACATTGGTGGGTTGTGGGTGTTCCAACAAATACGAAAATCACTTGAGCGACAAGGAGCAGCGCCGTCTTGGGAAGAGATGGTCCAAGCTGCGCAGGACGCTTCGCCGTTTGAGCTGTTGTTGAATCCGGACGATCCCGCTCTCGCGGCGCCCGTCGACATGATCGAAGAAATCGATGCTTATGCTGTTCGCACAGGACAGGGGAGCCCGGCCAACGATGGGATCCTGTTTCGCGCAGCCTTGGAAGGCTTGGCGCTGCGATACCGGGCCTGCTTGGGCATGCTAGAGTCGTTGGTAGGGCACCGAATCGAAACGATTCATATCGTTGGTGGTGGCTCATTGAACGAGTTTCTTTGCCAAATGACCGCGGATGCCTGCGACCGCACCGTTGTCGCTGGCCCGGTCGAAGCGACGGCAATCGGAAACCTGCTGATGCAAATGATGGGCACCGGCAAATTGGAGTCGGTATCTCAGGCCCGAGCGTTGGTGCGATCGAGCTTCGACACAAAGCGTTTCGAGCCGCAAAATCCGAGCGTATGGACCGAGCCGGCCGAGCGGTTTGCCAAGCTGTAGTCCTTGTCGCCGCGGTGTTCTCAGATTTCGATATTCGTCAACTTCGCAAACGGCCTGGTTCGGACTAGGATTCGTCTTTCCGATTCGAACCCTGAAAAACGCCATTCCAGCCAATGTCTACCGATCAGCTAGCCCAGCGTAAGACTGAAATCCGCACCGCAGCCCATGCTGCCCGCAAAGCACAAGCTGACAAAGAGACCGTCAGCCAGCAGATCACCGATCGGGTGATGTCGCTGCCGGAGTACGAAGCTGCCAGTTGCGTGATGTGGTACGTCGACGTTCGCGACGAAGCACGAACACGACATGCTCTTCCCGCTGCCTTGGAGAGCGGCAAGCAAGTCGTGATCCCGTTCTGCGTCGACGGTGAACTGGAACTGTTCCACCTCGAGTCGATGGATGAAATGGAAATCGGGATGTACAAGATCCTGGAGCCGCGCTCGGATCTTCGCGAGGTCACCAGCAAACGTGTCGATGTCAAACAACTCGATCTGATCTTGGTTCCCGGCGTTGGCTTCGATGCGCGTGGGGGGCGAACAGGTCACGGAAAAGGTTACTACGACAAGCTGCTTGAAAACGCCAGACCCGAAACGCCGCTCGTATCTCTCGCCTTCGAGTGTCAAATGTTTGACGAGATTCCGATGCAAGACCACGATATTTTCATGGACAAAGTCGTTACCGAAGCTCGTGTTTACGAAGGCGTCGGACGCAGCGAGAACAAGGAATCCTGATGACGGACCTGAAACAGCTCGTTGAAGACACCTACGCAGAGGGTTTTCGCAGCATCTATGGCGAAGTCCTGATCACCGCCCGAGACGAACGCTGGCTGCGCCACTGCGTCGCCGCGGTGACCGGTCATTCCTCCAGCACGATCATGTGCGATTGCGAGGCCGGCGTGGCCCGCTGGATCAGCGCCGAAGAAGCTGCGCAGGGTGGCACTCCCGATGGTCGTGTGGGTGCAATCGTGCAATTTCACGTTCCGCGGTTCGTCAAGAATCGCCGCAAGCATCTTGAGAAAGTCATGTTGGCACGGATCAGCCAGAACGTGCTGACTTGTCCAACCGCCCGGTGTTTCAATTTGCTCGATACCGAGGACTACTTCAAGCTTGGCCGTAAAGTGGCATTGTTTGGTGACCGGCATCAGTTTCGCGACCAGCGTTTTGGTCGGAAAGGTTGGGTGATTCCAACGCTCGGTGGTGAGTTCTTCTTGTCTCGCCGATTCGGGTTTCGCGACGGAGTGATGGGTGGAAACCTATGGTTCTTCGGACCTGACGAAGAAACCGCACTCGATGCTGCGGAGCGTGCGGCATGCGCCGCCGAAGCGTCACCCGACGTGATCACGACGTTCCCCGGTGGAGTCGCGTCCAGTGGCTCCAAGGCTGGCAGCAGCTATGACTTCCTGATCGCCGCTACCTACGCAGAGTTTTGTCCGACGCTCAAAGAGAAACTGGGGGAGACGTCAAAAGTCCCCGAGGGCGTCAACAGCATCATGGAAATCATCGTCAACGGCCGCGACCTAGAAGCACTCCAGGAAGCGACCAAGCGAGCGATCCACGCCGCCGCAGAGACGCCTGGCCTGATCAAGATCAGCGCCGGCAACTATGGAGGCCGCCTGGGCAAGACGTTCATCCATCTACATGAACTCATCTAGCCCCTCGTAGGCCGGATCAAGAGGCGACAGCGCCGCTGCTCCGACATCGCCCCGTCCCTACTGGCGTTCGTGGGCGCCGCGATCAATCTGGCCGTTGAATCGACCACGACCGTAGATGTCCATGAAGAAATGGTCACTCCCGTTGTAGCCGCTATTGATCGCAGGGCTCGACGAACTGGGAACGTACGTGCCGGAATTGAATCGTGGGCTCTCGTAGCGATTACTAGAGCTAAACGGAACATCTCGAGTTGGTCCGTTGATGATGTTGTATCCGAACCAATAGTTGGTCGAAGCAAACTGCAACGCGGCATTCTTCCCCGGTCGTGCAACCAGAATATTGTTGTAAACGAAAATTCGGTTGGAGTTCGAGGCAGTCACCTCGCCGCCAAAATCGAAGCTTCCCATGTTGTTCACGCAGGTGTTATTGCGAACGCGAACGTTCTGCGCTTTGAAGCAGTGAATGCCCTGACCGCCATTGTCGTAACAAAGGTTGTTTTCAATCACCGTCAAACGATCGTAGGCGACACCGTTCCCGCCCGACTGCGAGTTGTAGAAGTCATCCACCACAATTCCGTTTCCATCCGTCGGACGCCCAAACTGAGAATTGTTGACCCGATTCCAATTCGCAAAGGACGTGTTGTTCCGGATGATGATGCCATACTTGCGTGAATCAGATGCACGGTACTGCGGCTGGTACACCGAGATGCCACTGTGCTGCGATGGATTGTAGTAAGCGTTGTTGTTGGTTTTGTTCCACTCGATCAAGATCCAATCCGACTTGTCGACGGTAATTCCGCCGCCCCAACAATCATGCACATGACAACTGCGGACCGTCACATGGTGACACCGCCCGAAAGCGATGCCTTTGGTTTGCCCTGAACTGCTTGGGTTTCGAACATCAAAGCCATCGACCTTCACGTAGCTCTTGTCATAGCAAGAAATGAAACCAACAACTTTGGCGCCGCGCTTGTTTTCCGCTCGCAAGACCGTCTCATTGCCCGCGTAGCCGGACCGATTGATCGAGACACCTTCGTAGTAGGTGCCGTTCAACACAACAACATCGTCACCGCCGCTGATCTGACTCATCGCATGACGAATGCTTCGCCAAGGTGTCGATCGGCTTTGTGCTTGCGACTTGTTTCTGCCGTCGGAACCATTGGTGCCAACGTAGTACTGAGCCGCATGACAGAAGCTCGCTTGAAGCAGCAAACCAACTGAGAACACTCCGGCAATCACAAGACGGCGGAAACCAGCTTCTCCAACAAACAGCATGAGTCATATCTCGATAAGACAAGGGAGAGATGCCATCCATGATCAGTTCCATCGTCCGGGAGTGTAACGACACCTTGCCAAGACTGGCAAACCGGGGGGCTTGAATCAAAAAGGAAAAATAGGGCAACGAACAGCTCTCGACGGAGCCTACTGACCGCAGCGGGATCTAAGCGAACCTCGCGACTTTCCTAGGGCAGCGAAACCTGACTTGGAGCCTGCAAGTATCCAACCAGATCCTTGATTTGAGTCTCCGAGAGAGATTCGAGCAGGCCATCTGGCATCGGTGACTTCTCCGTGACTTTTCGTGACTGGATCGAATCTTGCCGGATCGTCAGGGATTCGGTCGCCGTTTGCATCGTCAACGTGCGATCGGTCTCGGTGGTGACAAGACCGTTGATGATTCGATCATCTTCCAACAACAGAATGGTCATCCGAAAGTCTTTGTCGACAACCGCGCTGGGATCGATGATGTTGCCAAGCAAGTAGTCAAGATCGTTGCGGTTCGCGCCAGTCAGGTCGGGCCCAATGGTCGCTCCTTCACCAAATAACTTGTGACAGGTTTGGCAGTGCTTCTGGAACAACACGCGTCCTGCCTGCTTGTTACTCGTCGCAATCGTATCGCGACTGAGCAGCTTCTTGGTGGATTCGATCGCTTGCCGCTTATCCTCTGGCGAGTCACGGACTTCTCCCCAAACCTCTCCAACGCGTCTGCTCAATCCATCATCGCCCAGGGAGTGAATCTGTCGAACTTGGAAGGCGGATAAATCTTGCCGTGGGATCTTGCCCTTCTCGATCGCCTGCAACATTGCGTCAGCAAATGATCTTCTCGAAACAAGGATGGACATGATCTGAGGACGATAGGGACCACGGAAATTTCGATAGCGTGACACGATCGCTTTTCCAATGGCGGGATCATCAAACCTGCTTAGCCCGCGAGCGGCAAGCACATTCATCCGACCATCTCCCAACAGTGACTCGCAGATGGAACGCAGGTCCTCTGGTTCTTGATCGATCAAGGTCTGCAGAGCGTCCAGCCGAGTCGTCGGTTCCGCCTCCACTTTGCCGGTCACAATCGCCTTCAATTCGTCCATCGCTCGACCATCGCCAAACACAACACTCAGTTCACGGATTACAGGTAGGTCCGTGCTCGCCAAACGATCCCAAGCAGCTGGTTTCGTCGCGCGTCGCCAGCCTTTCAACCCTTCAGCCACGCCTTCCAGTACCGTGGATTTGAAGCCATCCGAATTTGCATCGGCAGCATGTTGCAGCAGGTCATTGATCGCCGCGGGACTTCGTTCGATCTCTTCAGCCAAACAGCGAGAGATCAATCGCAGTGTCGTTGGCAAACGGCATGCTTTTGCGACACCAACCAAGTCCGCCGCGTTCTCCTCTGCAACTGCGATCAGTCCGTACCAGATCATCAATGGCAAGTTGTGGTCTTCAGCATCCCCGGAATGCGAAACCAGTTTCTCTGCCAGACTCGCCCGCATGCCAACCGGCAATCGCTGCAGTGTCGAAGCAAGCGTGAGACGAACCAATGGCGAAGCGTCGTTGGCACCGAGATCACAAAGATCGGGCAGCACCTGACTAGCGGAGCGTTTGACTGCTTCAGCCTTGTCCTCGGTCTTCCAAACGGGTCCGAGCGCATCATCGACTGGCCAATGTTCGGTCAGCAGTCGAATCGCCCAACATCGAACGTGAGCGTTGGAGTGCTTCAGCTGAGCCCGCAAAAAGTCGTTGTCGGTGCCCCCGGTCACGTGCAGGGTCAACAAGGTCTGCACAAGATCACGGTCGTTTTGGGACGTCGCAAAACGCTGTCGCGTCGCGTTGATGACCGACGAAAGATCTTCTCCATGTGCTCGCCTGCTGGCCAATTCCATACGTTGGCGTCGAACTTGAGATTCATCTTGAAGCGTTGCTGATTCGAAATCGGAGGACTTCCAGTCCAACATGTTGGGCGTTTGCCCAGCTGAATTCTGCGTTTGTTCATAGGTGATTTTGTAAATCCGCCCGCTGGTTCGATGCACGCCGGTATGTTCGTGGCACTCACCTGCGTCGCTCCAGTCCAACACAAAGACTCCGCCGTCGGGGCCGCTGCCCAACTCCATGCCACGAAACCAAGGATCAGCTGCAAGGAAGAAGTCTTCGTCATGCTTGGCTACATAGCCGCTGCCTTGGTGAACAAGTTTCTCCTGGTTCGCTCGCCGTCCGTGAAAGTTCAGGGTGAACAACTTGCCGCGGTACTTCGCCGGCCAATTCTCGCCGTCATAGATCATGGTGCCTGAGTGCGCATGCCCACCACCAAACGAGTTCGCGGCTCCATCTCGTGACTTGGTCCAACTGGCGCCGGTATCGAAGTGCCAATGGTCGGCATGGAAGTCGATCAACTCGTAGGTTCGACGATTGGGATCAAGCGTGAACGGTCGAGTGAAATGTGCTCCGGGGATCATGTGCCAAAGATGCCCGTTCACAGTGTTGACGAAAAATGCTTCACCAACGTCATTCCAATCGTGTCCCCACGGGTTGGTCGTCCCAGTGGTCAAGACTTCGACGTCACCGGTCGATGGATGGTATCGCCACATGCCGCCTTCCATTGCCAACCGATGATGATCGGGAGCGCCGGGCACCCCAATCCGCCCAGGACAAGATCCTCCGCAGCGACCGTACAACCATCCGTCAGGACCAAACTGCAAACCGTTGGCGAAGTTGTGGTAGTTCTGTTGAGCGACCGTGAATCCATCCAGAACAACCTCACCGGCGCTGTCTGGCACATCATCGTGGTCGCGGTCAGGAAGGAAGATCAGTTGCGGCGGGCACATCAGCCAAACGCCATCCAGCCCAACTTCGATGCCCGTTAGCATTTGCACATCATCGGTGAACACGGTTCGCTTCTTGAAATGATCGCCGCTGGTATTGTCGAAAATGACCACCCGGTCACGAAGATCCAATTGGAACCGCTGCGCCCTTTCGGCGTAGGTATAGTTCTCGGCGACCCACAAGCGGCCGCGCGCATCCCAACTCATCGCGATTGGGTTTTGCACATCGGGTTCCGAAGCAAAGACAGTTGCTTTGAATCCCTCTGGGAGTTGCATCTTTGCTGCAGCTTCCTCGGCCGGCATCAACGACTCATCGGAAATCGGCTCGCTGTTAAAGAGCTTCGGAAAATCGGCCGCAGCGTTCGTCGTCAACGCAAGAACTAGAAAAGTGAATCGAAAACAGTTCATCTTGTTGTTCGCTCTTAAAAGTGCGTATCGAGGAAGCCAATGGGCACCGCCGGCTTTCAATGAACCCGGCCCCATCAACCCTCATCACATCAGCAGACTTGGAACGGCTAGGCCAACAGTTCGTTCACCACTCTGCCGTGAACATCGGTCAAACGAAAATCTCGTCCCTGGTACCGATAAACGAATCTTTCGTGATCAATCCCAAGCAAATGCAGAATGGTAGCGTGCAAATCATGAACACTGACTCCGTTTTCAGCAACGTTGACGCTGTAGTCGTCCGTTTTGCCGTGATTCGTGCCGCCCTTGACCCCACCGCCGGCCATCCACATCGTGAAGCAACTGGGGTGATGATCGCGGCCGTAGACCTTGTCGGTTAGCTTGCCCTGCGAGTAGATGGTTCTGCCGAACTCGCCGCCCCAAACGATCAGCGTATCATCGAACATTCCGCGCTGCTTCAAGTCTCGAATCAGTCCCGCCGTTGCTTGATCGGTATCTTTGCATTGCTTGGGAAGCTGCACTGGAATGTTGTTGTGTTGATCCCAGCCTTGATGGAACAGCTGAATGAAACGCACGCCGCGTTCGGCCAATCGTCTAGCGATCAGGCAGTTGTGAGCGTAACTGCCTTGCTTCTGCGAATCGGGACCGTACATGTCCAGCACGTGCTGCGGTTCATCTGCGAAATCAAGCAAACCGGGTACCGACATTTGCATTCGGAACGCCAGTTCATATTGTGCAATCCGCGACTGGATCTCGGGGTCGCCGGTTTTTTCGTGCTTCAACTGATTCAGCGCGGACAGTGAATCCAACATCGTTCGGCGGACATCTCGGGAGACGCCTGCCGGATCATTGATGTCCAGAACGGGATCGCCTTGGTTGCGAAACTTGACGCCCTGATGTTTGGACGGCAGGAACCCGCTTCCCCAAAGCCGATCATAAAGCGGCTGCCCCTGCTTGGCCGAACCCTTGCTGCTCATCGCCACGAAAGCAGGCAGATCATCGTTCTCGCTACCCAAACCGTAGCCAGCCCACGAACCGATGCTCGGCCTTCCAGGTATCTGTGATCCCGTTTGCTGGAAAGTGATGGCAGGATCGTGATTGATTGCATCGGTGTGCATCGACCGAATGATGCACATGTCGTCCGCAAGTTTTGCCGTGTGCGGAAGCAGATCGGTAATCCATGATCCTGCTTGTCCATGCTGCGAGAAGTTGAACTTACTGGGAGCGACGGGAAAGTTCGCCTGGGCCGAACTCATCGTCGTTTTGCGTTCATCGGGATACACGCTCTTGGGAACGTCTTCGCCAAATCGATCCTTCAGTCCAGGCTTGTAGTCGAACAGGTCCATCTGCGCGGGACCGCCCGACTGAAACAGGTAGATCACCCGTTTCACCTTGGCGGGATAGTGCGGCAACGATGGCAGACCACGGTAGGTGGTCTCGTTGGCATCTGGGCTGGAAGCGAGCAGACCGCGATCGATGAGAGAAGCCAGCCCCACTGTTCCCAACATCATCGAGCGTCTTGAGAGGATGTGATTCATGGGGCTCATTCTTTCGAAATCGTTTCGTCTAGGTTCAAAATCAACGACGCCGTCATCGTCATCGCAGCATGTTGGATCGGGTCCAGACGTTTGTCACGCGTTGACTCTCCGACTGTCAGCAATTCATTTGCAGCAGACGTATCGGATCGATAATGACGCAAGAACTTACTGTGGGCATTTGCGAGGAGACGAAGTTCCGGGTCTGTGGGCGTCCTTGCGGTCGTCAGCTGAAACGCGGTTTGAATCCCCGAATCAACGTTCGATTCACGCAGCATTCGCTGAGCCAGAAACCGAGCCGACTCCATGAACAACTTGTTATTCATCAATGACAACGCTTGCAGCGGTGTATTCGTGCGTTCGGTACGAACGATGCAAACTTCTCGGGGTGCTGCATTGAAGTTCATCATGGTGGGTGGCGGGATGGTGCGTCGCCAATACGTATAGAGGCTGCGGCGATACAAGTTCGCCCCCTTCTCCTGTTGGTACTTATTGTTCGAGATCGACGACCAAATTTTCGGCGGCATGTAAGGCTTTGCTGACGGGCCGCCGATTCTTTCGACCAGCAATCCACTGACCGCGAGAGCTTGATCGCGGAGAGTGAATGCCGGCAGGCGATATCGCGGACCACGGGCCAACAATCGGTTCTTGGGATCTTGTTGCAAGAGTTGTTCGGTGAACGCCGAAGTCTGCTGGTAAGTTTGGCTGCACAGGATCAACCGCTGAATCACGCGCACGTCCCAATCGTTGCGGATCAGCTCGAGGGCCAGCCAATCCAGTAGTTCAGGATGACTTGGCTGCGACCCCTGGGAGCCAAAGTTCTCGCTCGTCTCCACCAAACCCACTCCAAAAAACTGTTGCCAGATCCGGTTAACGGCAACGCGCGCGGTCAACGGATGATCGTCCTCGAAAAGCCAACGTGCCAACTCGAGGCGGTTGCTGGGCGAGTCCGCTGAATCGGACGCCAGCGATCGTGGGACGTTCGGATAGACCGGCTGCGTTTCGTCGGCGGCATCGTACTGGCCACGGACCAAGACAAAGGCTTGGCGTGGTTCGGCCAGCTCGTGCATGATCATCAATGTCGAAGGCGAACCGGCTTGCGGTCTTTGCAGTCCATTGCCCGCTTCTTTTCGAGCCGAATGCAGCTCGACCGGATCTGGAACGATCAAATGATTCTCGGTCGCGGCCAAATTCGGCCAGCTTTCCGGAACTTCAATGAACGGCGGAGTGTTGCCGTTGTTGGGGCCAACGCCCCATTCGGCAATGTTGTTGAAGTAGCTGAAGAGCTGGTAATACTCTTTCTGCGAAATGGGGTCGTACTTGTGATCGTGGCAGCGAGCACAACCGACGGTCAAACCAAGAAAGAGTGTCCCGAAGGTGTCGACTCGATCGATCACGTTCTCGGTTCTCCATTCCTCCGGAATGGAACCGTCTTCGGAGTTGATACGATGGTTGCGACCAAAGCCAGTGGCAATCTGCTGAGTCAGAGTGGCGTCGGGCAACATGTCTCCGGCGATCTGCTCGATGACAAACTGATCGTATGGCATGTTGTCATTGAAGGCTTGAATCACCCAATCACGCCAGACGTGGTGGTATCGATAACGATCGTTCTGGTATCCATCGGTGTCCGCATACCGAGACGCCTCGAGCCATGGAAGTGCCATGTGTTCGCCATACCGCGACGAGTGCATCCGGCGGTCAATCAATTGCTCGACGGCATTCGCGGCGTTCGTCTGGAATGCCTTCACAAACCGCTTGACCTCCGTCACGGTAGGTGGCAGGCCGTTCAGATCCAAACTGATACGTCGAATCAAAGCCTGCGGCGAGGCAGGCGGTGATGGCTTCAAGTTTTCCTCAGCCAACCTGCGATGCACGAATTGATCGATCGGATTTCTCGACCAGTCATCGTTCGTGGTAGGCAACGCGTCCGCACGGGGGGGCACGTAGGCCCAATGCTCACCATAAGTCGCGCCCTGGTCGACCCAAGTTCGTAAAAGCTGACGTTGCTTGGCGGACAACGGTTTCTTGAAATCCACCGGCGGCATTTTCTGATCAGCATCGATCGATTCAATACGTCGAATCAGTTCGCTGTTTTTGGCATCTCCTGCTTCGGCTTCGACCACGTGAAGTGCCGAGTCTGCGTCGTCCAAACGCAGGTCTGCTTCCCGCGTCGCTTGATCGGGGCCGTGGCATTCAAAGCAATGCTCCGAGAGAATCGGACGCACGTCTCGATTGAAATCCAAATCGACAGCCCGAACAGGCGTCAGCGACAGCGACAGCACTGCGCCCCAGACGCAACTGACAACGAACCGAATCGAAAGAGGATATTTCACGAGCATGCAGTGAGGCGGGACGGCGGGCAGCGATGTAGATTTGGCGGGATTCGTCAGTCAGCTTTGCGACGGACTGTGCTTCTTTGTGACAAGTGACGCTGACGAGTAAGGCCTCGGGCAACTTGCGATATTCCTGGGCGCCCGGACGCTTCCTACGAGCTCTAGTCTAGCCAGACAAATCGGAGCTTGCAGGAGAACTTCGGATAACGAGAAGTGTTAAGCTAAGAAATCGCACCGTTTCTTCTGACTCTTCTCGCGCCAAAGGATGCTTCATGAGTGTTGTCTTAGCTTTTGACCAGGGGACGACTAGCTCTCGAGCAATTGTGTTCGACCACGACGGATCGATCGTGGCAGTTGCTCAAAAAGAGTTCACGCAGCACTTTCCCCAACCGGGCTGGGTCGAGCACGATGCCACCGAGATTTGGCAGTCGCAACTGGACGTGGGGCGTGAGGTGATGGCCAAGTGCAATCTGCAGGCTTCGGACATTGCAGCGATCGGGATCACCAACCAGCGTGAAACGACCGTGCTTTGGGATCGCGTCTCTGGCCAACCAGTTCACAACGCCATCGTATGGCAGGACCGTCGCACAGCGTCACTCTGTGATCAGCTGCGTGAAGACGGGCACACAGAAATGGTGCAAAAGAAGACAGGGCTGCTGATCGATTCCTACTTCTGTGCGACCAAGTTGCATTGGATTCTAGAGAACGTGCCTGGAACTCGGGAACGGGCCGAGCGGGGTGAACTGGCTTTCGGAACAATCGACAGTTGGCTGTTCTGGAACTTGACCGGTGGAAAAGTGCATGCAACCGATCTGACCAACGCCTCACGAACGATGCTGTTGAACATCGAGACATGCCAATGGGACGATGAACTGCTGTCGTTGTTTCAGATACCGCGATCTGTCTTGCCGGAAGTTCTGCCATCCAGCCATGTCTATGGTGAAACCGATGCACCGCTGTTTGGTGGACCCATCAAAATTGGCGGAGCAGCCGGTGATCAACAGTCGGCACTTTTCGGCCAAAATTGCACTCAAGTGGGGATGGCGAAGAACACCTACGGCACCGGTTGCTTTCTGTTGATGAACGTCGGTGATCAACCCGTCCCCTCGGCGAACCGACTGTTGACCACGGTCGCTTGTGGATCCGGGAATCAACGCGAGTATGCCTTGGAAGGCAGTGTCTTCATTGCCGGAGCGGCGGTTCAATGGCTGCGCGATGGGCTGGGAATCATTGAGTCCTCCAGCGAAGTGGAATCGCTTGCCGCCACGGTCCCCGATAGCGACGGTGTCTACTTAGTTCCCGCGTTTGCTGGTTTAGGAGCCCCGCACTGGGATTCGTACGCGCGCGGCACGATTGTTGGTATCACCAGGGGAACCTCAAAAGCGCACATTGCCCGCGCGGCATTGGAGGGCATCGCTTTTCAAGTCGCTGACGTCTTCGATGCAATGAGAAAGGACGCTGGCAGTCCACTGACCGAGCTTCGTGTGGACGGAGGCGCCTGCGTCAATGATCTATTGATGCAGTTTCAAGCCGACATCATGCAAGTCCCTGTGGTGCGTCCGAAAGTCATTGAAACCACCGCAATCGGTGCAGCATTTCTGGCCGGACTCGCGGTTGGATTCTGGAACGACGGGAAAGAGATCTCGGCTGTCTGGCAAACCGATCGGGTGTTTGAGCCGTCGATGCCTGCTGATGAAGTCGCCCATCGACGCAATCGTTGGGCAGAAGCCTTGCGACGCGCGAAGGATTGGGAGACATCTGAATGAGCGAGCACCGATTCCGACGAGAGGCTTCGCTCCTCCGAATCGAAGAGCAATCGAAGCGATGGGACGTGTTGGTGATCGGTGGTGGTGCTACGGGAGTCGGCGTGGCTCTGGATGCGGCAAGTCGTGGTTTGGAGGTACTCCTGCTGGAACAATCAGATTTCGGTAAGGGAACCTCCAGCCGAAGTACCAAGTTGGTTCATGGCGGTGTTCGCTACTTACAGCAAGGAAACATCACGCTGGTACGGGATGCGCTACGAGAGCGAACGCTGCTGAGGCAGAACGCACCGCACTTGGTTCACGACATGCCCTTTGTGATTCCATGCGCAAGCCTTTGGCAGCGGTTCTTCTATGGATTTGGTTTGAAAATCTATGATTTCCTGGCCACAGGAAATCGATTCGGTCGCTCGCGAGGCGTGTCGGCAACGAAGTTGAGTCAGTTCGTGCCAACGATGAAGCAAGAGAACCTTCACAGTGGTGTCGTCTATCACGATGGTCAGTTCGACGACTCTCGGTTGTTGATCAACATGGCCCAATCAGCCAGCCAGCAGGGAGCCTGTCTTTGCAACTACGTTGCCGTCTCAGAGCTATGCAAAGACGGCGGCAAAGTAACCGGTGTCATTGCGATTGATCAAGAAACGGGCAACAGGCTTCCTATCGAGGCAACGTGCGTGGTCAATGCTGCAGGACCTTTCTGTGACGCTGTCCGAACCATGGATGATGCGACTTGCGAACCGATGATCGCGCCCAGCCAAGGCGTTCACCTGGTCCTGCCGCAACAATTCTTCCCTGGGCCTGCAGCGATGATCGTGCCAAAAACCTCCGATGGACGAGTCATCTTCATCATTCCCTGGCACGGACACGCGTTGGTCGGAACGACCGACACGGAAATCAAAACTTCGACCCTTGAGCCGGAAGCGACCAACGCGGAGATCGAGTTCTTGCTCGAAACGGTGGGACAGTACTTGGAACACCCGCCGCAGCGATCCGATATCCTGAGCATCTTCACTGGAATTCGGCCGCTGGTCAAAGGCGACAAATCCGCGCGAACGGCATCGCTTTCACGTGACCATGTGATTCGGTTCTCGGATTCCGGTCTGGTCACGATCACCGGCGGCAAGTGGACGACCGTTCGCAAGATGGCCGAGGACTGCGTCGATCGCGTTGTGCGACACTTTGATCTAATCGCTGCCAAGTGCCAGACGAAACAACTTCGGATACACGGCTTCGTCTCGAGTCCCAACTGCGATGAACGAGCTCACTACGGCAGCGACTTGAACTTGCTGCAGGCCGTGGAAACCAAGGATCCGGGGCTCGGACAACGCCTGCATCCCGATCTGCCCATCCGCAAGTCGGAAGTCGCTTGGGCGGTGCGCCACGAAATGGCACGGACCGTCGACGATGTGCTAGCGCGGCGTTCACGTTCGCTGTTCCTGAACGCGAAAGCGTCGTTGGAAATAGCGTTGCCGGTCGCTCAAGCGCTTGCCGACGAATTGGGGCACGATCGATCTTGGTGCGAAGCAGAGGTCGCTCGCTTCCAAACCATCGCCATGAACTTTTGTGATACGGTTCGTCCGAAGTCATCATGATCCGTGTTCTACTTTTGACCAATTCCTTAACCAACTTGCGATTCGAAGGACCTGTCGATGTCACCCTATCTTGCTGAATTCATTGGAACGATGATGCTGATTTTGTTTGGCAACGGGGTCGTCGCAAACGTTGTGCTGGCACGAACGAAGGGAAATGATTCGGGCTGGATCGTGATCGCGGCTGGCTGGGGAATCGCGGTTTTCATCGGTGCATTTTGCGCGCAGGAATTCAGTGGCGCTCATCTGAATCCGGCGGTCTCGGTCGCCATGCTGGTTGCCGGAAAGCTGACGATGGTGGATACGATCCTCTACACCGTGGCCCAGTTCCTTGGCGCAATTGTCGGTGGCGGGCTGGTCTACGCGTTCTATCGCGAGCACTTCAAAGCGACCGAAGATGCGGATGCAAAGCTAGCTTGTTTTTGCACCGCACCCAACATCCGCGGCATGCGTCAAGCGTTCTTCTGTGAAGCCGTTGGCACGTTCGCGCTGATCCTGCCGATCTTCCTGATGGCTACTCCGACACTGATTCAAGGCGCCGAGAAAGGGGCCTCTGACCCGGTTCTAGGTCTTGGGTCGCTTGGATTGCTGCCGGTTGGCCTGCTGGTGTTTGGGATTGGTTTATCCCTCGGTGGAACGACGGGGTATGCGATCAATCCGGCGCGTGACTTGGGACCGCGACTAGTGCATGCGATCCTGCCAATCGGCGGAAAGCGAGACAGCGATTGGCAGTACGCCTGGGTGCCTGTATTGGGCCCGATCGCTGGCGCTGTGGTTGCAGCCCTGTGCTATCTGGTGATTCGCTAGTCGGCCAAGCTGCTTAGACTGGGCAACAGCGTGTTCTATTCCAGGCCTTCGACGCCCGGAGGCGGAATCAGTTGGCCACCGATCCGACCCAGTTTCGGTCGTGGCCAGAAACGGGGCTCGATCGCGAATCGAACGCCAACGTTGTCACGTCCTGCGTCAACATTGACGCCAACGCGAAGGAGAAGCGATTCGCCGACTCGTGTCAGTGCCAGCGACTGCCCGACGTTGCCCGTCGCGCCGAAGTCGTAAGTCGTGCCAGCCGAAGCAATCCACTTTTCGTTCATTCGGTAATCGACGGTGCTGCGAAGGACCGTGCTGCTGATTGGCCCTTCCAGCGACAACAGCCCAATGTACAGGTCACCCACGCCAGGCCGGCTATTGCGAATGCCTGCACTGATCGATCGCAAACCATCATTGAAGAAGTCAAAGTATCCGTCGCTCAACAGGGAAACGCGGTCGCCGATGTGATATCGAAAGTCGTAGGTTGCTGGTCCAATGGTTTCGCCAAAGTTGTCGCGATCAGCGTCCGGGAAGAACGATAGATCAACATCCATCTGCAGCAGATCGGCGATCCGCTCACGTCCTGGCAATCCGCGTTTGGTTTGCCAACGCTGGTGCAGCCCGACTTTGAACTGTTGCAGGTCGTCTGCAATCGTATCGCTTGGTCCTGCGATCAAGCCTTGATAGCCTTGGCGAAATGCATGGTTCCGAGGATCGAACCGGGTCGGCAGAGTTCCACCATAAGCATCCAGAATGAATCGGCGTCGGAACTGTTCCTGAGAGTTGTCATCCAGCGGATCATACAAAGGCAGCTCATCCAAGTTGGTATCGCTGTCCGCGTAAAGATACTCGGCAGTCCATTCGACCTTATGAGCCAGGCCACGCACATTCAGTAGGCTACTTTGAATCGTTGGATCGACCCGCCAAGCGGAAAGGCTAGCCCGAAGCCCAGCTTGCCCCAGGATCCGAGTGACCGAATTGCCATCGGTTCCTTCGCCATAATGCGCTGCTTCACCTGATACGTTCGGCACGAGTTTGACGGGACCAATCTGCACGGGCATCGTCAGTTCTTGTCGCGTCGATAAGATCACGCCAGCTCGATTGGCTTCACCTGGGACCGCTGCTTCATTTGCCGCCTGAATGGGATCCTTGGGCGGATCAGCGACGTTCAATCGCGAGTAGCTGGCTTTGTTGTGAGCTGACCAAGTGAAGCGATCACCTAAAATCGATCCGCCCAACATGTAGTGCTCAAGGGTGGGCAACTCTTCCGTGACGGTGAAGAAGTCGTTGGCCTGCACCTGGGTGGTCAAGTCAAAGCGATGGCTGTTGAAGTATTTGCGCAGTCGCAGCCCGGTTCGATGATCGACCTGTTGATCCCATTCATTCTCGAGATACTGTTCCAAGAAGTTTCGATCGCTGATCCAACCGACTTCGGCAATCAGTTCGTAGTCATTGGGCAGGTAGTGTCGGTGACGCAGCAGAGATCGACCGCGAAACGACTTTTCCGGCTCCACACTCAGGCGATCTCGACCAAGTCGGTCTGTTCCCTTGTCATCAATGACCCATGTATCAAAGTACCCAGTGACCGGCCCCGGAAAGCCGAACAGGCTTGGCACGGTATAGTCCAAGGTTGTCCCGATCGCGGGGCCACGATCGCTGAGGTAGTCCGTTGACAAATCCCAGTCGACACCACGAGGCGCATCCTCAATGCCCAGCAACTGGAACAGGTCCCAATCCAACAACACCTGCGTTCCAAAGTTGTTGTCGTTCTTGACCTTCAGCCCAGACAGGTAGAACGTTGGACGTTCCAGACTGGTCGCGAACGTCGGCCAGTAAAGCAGTGGCACACCACCGAAGTAGACGAAATTATCGCGACTGTCCACATACGGTTCACTTCGTGTGCGAGTCACACCTGTGACTGGATCCGTTTCGGTTCTCTGTCGATCCGTGAGTTGCAAGCGTTCACTCTGCAACCAGTAACGCGGCACACCCATTCGGCTACTGGTCACCGCAGCGTCGTAAGCAATGAAGTTCCCGCGCGAAACCTGTTGCATGACTTCCGACTTCAATCGGACGATTCCTTGGTACTCCGGAACCGTCGTGATTGCTTCGGCGTCCAGCACCATGCCTCGCTCGGAGTTGACGTTGTAGTACATCGACTGGGCGTAAATGATTCGCTCGCCCTGGCGGAAAACGATATCGCCCTCCAGGTACAGTTCGCCCTCTGCTTGCGAAAAGTCTGCGGCGCCATTGAACAGGTTGGAGACCAGCGGTATCCAACCAATCACCCGATCGGCCGACAGTGAGACCGTTCCCAGTTCCATCAGTCCGCCGCTGGGAAGACGCATGGTGACGTCTCGAATCAAGACGGTGACGCCCCCCCGTGCTAGAATCAGGGTTTCATTCAGTTCGGGGCGGTTGATGGTTTCGATCTGCGGTGGTCTGGAAGTCCCGCGAGCCAGGATCTCGACGCTACGGGTTCCGCCACCCGTCATGAATTGGAATCCGCCGGTGGTCGCTCCATCAGACAACGTGATCGGTGGTGGTCCGTTCGCGGGAGGATTGATCGCCAGATCGCTGGGCGGATTGACCTGTGGCCTGTTCAGAAGTTGGCTGCTGTTTCCGGCACCCAGACGCAAGGTTTCCATGGGCGCGGCGTACTGCGCCTGTTGGACCAACGCTTGTGGCGAGTCGATCGGTGGGTCCGCCGGCAGAAACGCCAATAACCGCGAATCACTGCTCGGCTTACGCTTGTAGATCGGCGCTTGCGGCTTGGTATCCGTCATCGTCAGGAAGGTGAAGTTCCTCGGCTCGGGCGACTTGATTCCGCCAGACATCATTCCGTCGATCACGAATCGAGTTCGCACGCGACCAACGGGTCCGTCGACGACCATCAGCACCGAATCTGCGGTGATCAATTGCTTGCCGTGTTGCAGCACGCAATCGCCTTCGAGCAGCGAGGCCTCCGCGTCGCCAATTTGCCATCGGTAAACAGAATTACCGCTGACTCGGATCGGATCCGCACTGACTTCCTGCGCCGCGGAATGCGACATCAACGCGAGTGCAAGCAATGCGAGCGAACCCAACAGCGTGAGCGCAATGATCGAACCAAACGCAGAGTTATCTGTTCTGCGATTGTTGGAAAGACGTTCAGCGGTGGCTTCCGTGCCGACCAAAAGAGCGGATTCCTCAGTTTGAATTGCGTTGTCGCCGAATCAGCGACCGCCGGAGTCTACGTACTGAATTCCACTGGTCACAAGCGAGATCGCGCAGGCTGTGACCGAAAAGAGAGACGCTTTTCCTGTTTCCCGAGTTCCACGCGTCAAACCGACGCGTGCAACACCGTGAAACCCTACTCCTCAAGACTCGCCGGCGGATTGGCGCGAAACTCGTCGGTTTCACGCAGCACCTCGTCCAGCCGATCTCGAATCAGTTTCGCCCACACGTCGTAGCCGGAGTTGTTCAAGTGAAGCTTGTCTTCCACGAAGTACTCGCTGCGAGGATGACCGAGCGGGTCCAGGTAGTGTTCTGCGGTCGCAATGAAATGAGTATCCGGTGTGGACAACGCGATTTCTCGCAGCCTTGCGTTGAACTGTCGAATCTGAGGCCAAACTTCCAGACGTTTCTCGGTAGGAGTGACCTCAATCAAGAACACGGGAGCTTGAGGCTGATGTGCTTTCGAGACGCCTATCACGTAGCGAACTAGCTTTTCCAACTCGTCCGGTGTTTTGTCGTCAGATTTTCCGCTGACATCGTTGCCCACAAAAATCGCCATTGCGCGATAATGGTGCGGATGGATCAGACGCTTTGCAAACACAGACACGTCACTGTATTTCGATCCGCCATAACCGCGTTGAATGGGTCGGAAGGGAGCCATGTCGATCACGATGTCATCCCAGCGCCGAATACTGCTGCTGCCCAGAAACAGAATCGCGTCTGCCGGATCGGTTTCTGTTTTGTCGAGTTCTTCAAGTTCTTTGATCGCCTTCTCCCACTTCTCGATCGCCTTCTCGCGATAGGGCTCGAAGACGCTTTCGTCGACATTGCCGGCAACGACGAGGGTTGCTTCGGCGACGGGTGCTTCTTGCGACCAACTATCGGACGACGTCCAGACAACGATTGCAAAAACCAAAAGCAGCGACCGGATGCAATTCATGACTCTCTCGATGGGTTATCAAATCAGGGTTCAGTTCGTGTTAGGCTCTAGCATAGCTAACCATCCCCAGCCCGTGATTCCTTGCTGCCACTCGACGAAAATGAACATGATTCGCATTGCCACTCTGATTCTCGGACCGATCCTCCTTTTCGGCGGAAACCTGCCTGCACAGCAGAAACCGAACGATGACAAGCTAACCCAACTGATGGACCGGGTTTGGGATTTTGAATTGACGGAATCTCCAATGTTAGCCACCAACATTGGCGACGACCGAGGACAGGATCGATTGGCCGACGACAGCTTGCCGGCGATCAACCGACGCACAGCAAGTCGTCGCGGATTTCTGAATGAGCTGGAGCAAATTTCCACCGACTCGCTTTCACCCCTGTCGCAGATTGACCATGAGTTGCTGCGACTGCGATTGCAGGGGCAGTTGGCAAACAGTCGTTTCACCACTCACTTGATGCCGATCAACAATCGGGAAGGATTTCACATCAGTTTTCCCGAGCTGCCACGGGTGATGAACCCAAAATCGAAGGCAGACTTTGCAAACTACATTTCGCGTTTGAAGGACTTCCAACGCTACGCGGATCAACAGATCGAATTGCTGCGCCAGGGAGTCGATGCAGGACTGACGCAACCAGCCATCATCATGCGTGATTCGTTCTCGCAGGCACAGTCGCACGTCGTAGACGATCCACGCGATTCGTTGCTGTTCAAGAACCTGCCGGAGGAATCGCGGGAAGGCGTGGGCAAGGATTGGCCAGAGATCGAGTCGGAAATCTTGGCAGCCATTCAAAGTAGCGTCATCCCCAGTTACGCGAAGTTCGCCGACTACCTGCAGAAAGAATACTTGCCGAACTGCCGCGGACCGATCGGTGCTGCGGCGATGCCCAACGGCCGCGAATTCTATCGCGATCGGGTCAAGTACTTCACAACAATCGACATCACTCCAGAGGAATTGCATCAAACGGGACTGAGAGAGAACGCCAGAATTCGCGCCGAGATGGAAGCGATTCGCAAAGCCGTTGAATTTGAGGGCGACTTGCCCGCGTTTCTTGAACATCTGCGAACCGACCCCAAATTCTATGCAAAATCGGCCGACGAGCTACTCAAAGAGGTTGCTTACATTTTGAAGAAAGCCGACGGAAAGCTCCCCGAGATGTTCGGTCGTCTACCACGCATTCCCTATGGCATTCGCGAGATCCCGGCCTACGTCGCTCCACAAACGACTTCCGCGTACTACTGGCCGCCGGCAACCGACGGAAGCCGCGCGGGATTCTATTATGTCAACACGTACAACCTTTCATCGCGACCGCTGTACCAGTTGGAAGCACTCTCCATGCATGAAGCTGTGCCCGGCCATCATCTGCAACTCGCATTGCAAGCCGAGCTGACCGAACTGCATCCCATCAGCCGTGAAAGCAACTTCACTGCGTTCATCGAAGGTTG
The DNA here is from genome assembly GCA_045110715.1 of Rubripirellula sp. Classification (GTDB taxonomy): domain Bacteria; phylum Planctomycetota; class Planctomycetia; order Pirellulales; family Pirellulaceae; genus Rubripirellula. The sequence goes on along the minus strand of JBGCGI010000046.1, from coordinate 67,252 downwards.
GGCGCTGTACAGCGAGCGACTGGGCAAGGAGATGGGATTCTACAAAGATCCCTATCAAGACTTCGGACGCTTGAGCATGGAAGCGTGGCGGGCGAGTCGCCTGGTCGTCGACACGGGAATCCATTGGATGGGTTGGTCGCGAGAGCAGGCGATTGAGTACATGAAAGCGAACACCGCGCTCAGTGAGCACAACGTGGTTGCTGAGATCGATCGCTACATCGGCTGGCCCGGGCAGGCGTTGGCCTACAAAACGGGAGAGCTTGCAATCAGCCGAATGCGAAAAGAAGCGGAAGCCAAACTGGGCGACAAGTTCGACATTCGCAGTTTTCACGATCGCGTCTTGGAAGCTGGATCGATCCCGTTGCCCTTGCTCGAGAAACGTGTTGAGCAATGGGTCGAAGACGCGATGAACTGATTTGCTGCGGAAGACCCTCTCCGACGGAAGCGCGATGCGAACTCAGTGGTTGGCTTGGCCTTTGATGGTCCGTTGGGCAACTTCCCACGCCTGAACGAGATGTTCGGCATAGCCATCGGGGGTTAGCAATGGCGTTGCGTCGACGTCGCTAAGTTCGAACAACCAACCCTCGCCATAGATTTCGGCGTTGATCAGAGAAGGGTCATCCAAGGTTGCGTCATTGATGGCCGTTACGTTGCCAGCGGCAGGGGAATACAGATCGCTTTCGGCTTTCTTACTTTCGATCGAACCGATTTGCGCACGATGCTTGACCGCATCGCCCTGCTCGACAATCCAGTCCAAGAAATAAACGTCTTGCAGCAATCTGACGGCGTAGGCGGTCAAACCAAATCGCCACACATCCGCCTCTTGCCGGGCCCACATGTGATTGTTGGCGTAATACCGATCACGCGGGAATTCGGCCGAGAAGTCGCCCATGTCGAACGAGAACGAGTCGTCCGCTTGTTGGGACAGGTCGCTCACGTGTACCGCACCCCTTGGAATTCTTCTTCGAAGAACGCGGGCAACAGCGCGTCGGCGACAAGCAATCCATTGCCGGTCAAGCGAATCGAGTCTCCGTCAATTTCCACGTAGCCGTCTTCGATGTGTTGGTTCCACTGCTCGCGAAATAATGCCAACACGTCCACGTCGAACTTCTTTCGAAAGTACGCGGCATCCAGATAGCCACGTTTGAGCAACAGAATCAGTTCACGCACCAAACGCTGATGATCCGTTGGTACAAATCCACGCCCAAGCGGAAGCTGTCCGGATTCGACCGTGCTGAGATACTGTTCCAAGTCGGCCAAGTTTTGGTAGTGAACACCGCTGGCATGTCCGAAGCTGGCGATTCCAGTTGCCAGCAGATCGGAACCGTGCCACAGGTTATCTCGGTAGCTGAAGTTCACTTTGCTGGGGTCTTTGACCACGGTGTAAGCGCTGCTGACGCTGTAACCGGCTTGCTTGAATTCCGCGAACGCGTAGTCGACCCACGCGCGTTTGGTGTCCCAATCTGCGACCGGACTTTCGACTTGGTTGCCCAGCATGTCTTTGCTGTAAACCGTATTGAACGGCAACTCCATTTGGTAAATCGTGACGCTCTCGGGAGACAGCTCAAGTGTCTTGCGAACGTTTTCCTTCCAGTTGTCCCAAGTCTCACCGACCATGCCGGAGATCAGGTCGATATTGACGTTGGGGAAGTCGGCCTCAGTGATCCATTCCCAGGCGTTGAAGACTTGCTTGGAAAGATGAGCTCGTCCGTTCTCTTCCAGAATCTTGTCCGAGAAGTTCTCGATTCCCAAACTCACTCGGGTGACACCGAGCACATCGCGCAGAGTTTTGACTTTCGTTTCGCTCAGCGTACCTGGTTCGCACTCGAAGGTGACTTCCTCGGCCCCATCCCAGGTGATGTGCTCGTGAAGTCGATCGGCCAGTTTGGTCAGTTGTTTGGGAGAGAGAAAGCTGGGGGTTCCGCCACCGAAGTAGACGAATCGAAACGGGCGATCCTTCATCACTTCAAGTTCACTGACCATCGATATCTCGCTGCATAGCGCATCGACGTATCGCTGAACCTCGGGAGCTTTTACATCCGTGAACACTTTGAAGTAGCAGAACTTGCAGCGTTTGCGACAAAACGGGATGTGCAGATACAGGCCAAGCGGAGTGTCGTCCTGCGCAGGGCCGTTTAGCGCGGATTGAACCTCGGGCAATCGGTCCTTGTTCCACTGGCTATAGGGAGGGTAGTTCGAGATGAAGTAACTACCGACTTCGGTTTTCTTCTTGTCGCTGGAAGCAGAAGACATAAACGGGTGGGGGCTGAATGGTGGAAAATTGCTGCGAAAGGATGAAGGCTGGCTGGAACCCTCAGTGTGAATGGATCACGGTCGTATGTTAAGTGCGATTCAAAGCAGGACGGCCGAAATCAGCCGTCTTGGGGTTTGGGTTGACTCGAAAAGCACCGTAGAACGCCCTCGTCGTCAGCAATGAACAGTTCGCCAGCCGCAATCGCGGGCGAGGCCAGAAATGCGCCACGTGTTTCATAACTCCACTTTTCGGTCCCGTCTTCGAGCGAAAGCCGCACCAACCGCCCGTCCGTGCAGGCGATCCACACGTCAGCACCAGCAATCAGCGGGGACGCGTCCGCACGACGCCGAAGCGTGTGCGTCCATTTGCGTTTTCCGTCTTTGATCGAAATCGCATCGACCTGCTTGAACTGGCTACTCACGACCACAAGCTGATCGGAGACCGCAGCGCTGTTTCGATACTCCTGCCCTCGCTCGGCGTCTTCGTATCTCCAAAGTTCACTCTGACTCTTCCAGTCAAAAGCGAGGATTGCTCCGTCCATGATCGGCAGAAAGGCTTTGTCGCCACGAACCGAAGGCGTACTGCCGGTGGGCCCCCCGAGGGGCAGCGGTGTGCCAATCGATTTGCCGGTGTCCAAGTCCACCACGTGAAGTTGCCCGTCACAGCCTCCGAGAAACGTTCTTCCTTCTGCAACGGTTGGACTGCAGCGAATCTGATCTTCGGTTTCGTAGGTCCAGACCTTCTTGCCATCAGCCAGAGCGAAGCAATGCAATTTTCCATCTTGGCTCGTCGCCAGTGCTGTGTCTTTGTGAAAAGCGATCGAGCCGCTGATCTCGCCGTCAGTGGTTTGCTTCCAACGCTCCTCGCCAGTTTTGCAATCGAGCGCGTAGATGTTCCCTTCATAGTCACCGATCACCAACAAATCGTCGTTGATCGCAGCCGCAGCAAGGAAGCCCGTTTCGTAGTCACGGCGCCAGACTTCTTTTCCATCCGTTTGGTTCACCGCATAGATTTTCCCCATCGCGTCGGCCATGAAGACTCTGCCACCGGCGATCACCGGTGTTGCCTCGATCGCTTCATCGGCCTTGTACTCCCAACGCACATGCAAATCGCTTGGAATTGACTCAGAGGTCCAACCGGTGGACTGCGCGTCTCCTCGCGATAGCGGCCACGCGGATTTCTCTCCCTGGCCTGTTTCAGCGGCTGGTAACAGCACTTCAAGCGCGAGCGGATTCACGGCCAGCAATCCAATGAGGAAAAGCTTGGTGAACCGACTGAACCCAACAGTGTCCCTGAAGCGTACGAAACGCGACCGAGGTTGACTTGTTCCGGTTGTAGTGGAAGTCAGATCGTTGTTCATGGGCGTTTGGGGTGCCAGAATGACGACGTTGGAAGGAAATCTTAGAAGTCGGGAAAAGACCCCCGCTCGCTAGGTACTCGGCATCTATTATAGGCTTCCAGCTAATAAACCGGGGAAGCACAAGTCGGATTGCCGTTCATGCTCTTTCCCAATCAACGGATAGGCCGTTCGCTGTACACCGAAATTCGCTGAAATCACAGCAATGCTCTTTTAGCAACCCTGTTTTTCCCTGTTCAATTCAACGCCGAATAGTACTCATCGTCCATGATTTGCGTCACTCTTGGCCGTTCGCGACACAAGCGAATGATTGCCGAACACCAACACCTCGTCGAACAAGGAGTCGAACTGGTTGAGCTCCGGCTGGATTACATCGGCCGTGCGATCAACCTGGGTCGACTCGTCGAGAACAAGCCTGGGCCCGTTGTCATCACGGCGCGTCGTCGTGGGGACGGCGGACGCTGGATGAAGACGGAGCAGGAACGCCTGATGCTTCTTCGCAGCGCCATCGCGATGGGCGTCGAGTATGTCGATATCGAGGCTGACATTGCCGAGCAGATTCCGCGGTACGGAAACACCAAACGAATCATCAGCTACCACGACTTTTCAGAGACTCCTGAGGAACTGGAAGAGCTTCACGCAAAAATGGCGGAAGAGGATGCCGACATTGTGAAGATCGCAACCACCGCGAATACGTTTGCCGACAACGTGCGGATGATGAACTTGGTCAAGAATGCCAAGGTGCCAACGATCGGGATATGCATGGGCGAAAATGGCGTGATGACACGTCTGCTGGCCAATCGGTTGGGATCACCATTTACGTACGCGACGTTCAGCGGTGGACGCAAAATGGCTCCGGGCCAATTGGACTACCGTGAAATGCAAGACCTCTATCGCTACAAAGACATCAATGAGGACACCGAGTTCTTTGGCGTGATCGCTGATCCCGTTGCGCACAGCTATAGCCCTCTGATTCACAACCGCGCATTCCAGGAATCGGGACTCAACGCTCGATACTTCCCAATTCGCGTCACCAAGTCTGACTTGCCAAGGTTCATGAAAGCGGCCAAAGAGATTGGAATCCACGGTTTGAGCGTGACGATTCCCCACAAAGAGGTCGCGCTGGATTTTTGTACGCAAGCGGAATCAAGTGCGACTGGAATCGGCGCGGTCAACACTTTGGTTTTTCACGAAAACGATATCCTCGGCTACAACACCGACTATCGAGCTGCGATGGATTGCATTGGCGAGTTGTTCAACGCTGACCAGAACGAACGCTCGTTGCAAGGCTTGAAAGCGATGGTGCTGGGAGCCGGAGGCGTGTCTCGCGCGATCGCTTGGGGACTTCGACAACGCAATGCCGAGGTCACGATTTCGTCACGCAACCATGAGCGGTCTCAAATCTTGGCTGCCGAGATCGGTTGTCGCGCCGTTGAGTGGGAGTTTCGCCACGACACCAAAGTCAGTCTGTTGGTCAACGGAACACCTGTTGGAATGCATCCCGATGTTGACAGTTCGCCCTACAACGCTTCAGATCTGAATCAATACATGGCGGTGTTTGACACGGTCTATAACCCGGAGAACACCATGTTGATCAAGCAGGCCAAGCGGGCTCAGTGCAGGATCATCACCGGTGTCGACATGTTCGTTCGCCAAGCCGCTTACCAGTACAAATTGTTCACTGGGCAGGAAGCGCCTGTCGCCATGCTGCGAAAAACAATCAAAGAGGCCACGAACCCGGTTCAGTTGAATTGAGCGATTCAGAGAAGCTGGCGTCGGTCCCCGACGACATTCGAATTCGACAAGCGACTCCAAGTGACGCAGCCGCGATTCATGCCCTGATGCGTCCCTACGTGATGCAGCGTTTGCTGTTGTCGCGAACCGAAGCCGAAATCATCGAATTGACGCGTCACGGTTTCGTCGCGTCACAAGTGCAGGGTGATACGGAATCTCATTTGGTCGGTTTCTCGGCAATCGAAGTCTATAGCGCGAAGCTAGCCGAATTGCAATGTTTGGCCGTTCATCACGACTTTCAGGGGAGTGGCGTGGGCAGGGCTTTGGTGCAGAGTTGTGTGCAGCGCGCACGCGATCTGAACGTGATGGAGATCCTAGCGATCAGCTCGTCGGAGACATTTCTTCAGGGATGCGGGTTCGACTATTCGCTTCCCGATCAAAAGAAGGCTTTGTTCTGCCAGCTCAGGCCGCGACCTACCGAGTGAGGTCTTCGGACTTCTTCTCCAACGCATCTTCGTCGTCGAAGTCTTCGTCACCTGCGACGGTTGGATCAGCAGCCTGAACTTCTTGTGGAAGCGATGCTTGTTTCGATTCCGAAAGCCACCAGGGAACCAGCAGCGTCATCGCACTCCATCCCAGGATCACCCAAGGACGACTGATCTCCGTTGGCCAGAACCACGAGCCGCGATTCTCTAACGGCAGAAACAAAAACGGCATCGGAGCGCGCCAGAAAACGATTTGGATCGTCAACGCGAGTGGCATTGCGATTGCGAAGCGCCCCAATGCATCGCACTTTGCTGGCAGCCAAGCTTGCAACGCGTAGGCGATCAGCGAGGCCAGGATGATCAATGCGGGTGAAACCTGCCAACCGACAATGGTGATTGGCACCGCCAAGATAACGATCAAGTCCATCAGCCTTGCCGTTGACTTACCAAGCGGATCAAGCTTCGGGTCAGCTGTGGGGCAGAGCCCTTTCGCGAGCACTCTTGCGAAGAAGGTTGCGGCCACGACTGACGTGATCACACGGGCAAGGGCAGGGAAGTACTGCGAACCGTTCAGCTGCTGTGTGACCCAACCTTGAATACCATCCTTGGAGATCCCTCCTGTGCCTGGATCCAACAACTGCCACGGCACAATCATCAACATCGGCAGCGCGATCATGGGTAGGGCAATGGCGGCCGCCGCAAAGACCAAGAGCTGTTTCGGCAGTCGGATACCATCGATCCGGATCAAGCCGATCGCCCACGTGGTGGCCAGCGCGACCACGTGATACAGCAACGTGATCAACAAGGGTGCGGTCACCACCGGGGCCCAAAACGGACCTCCGTGCCAATGCATCGGCTGATAAGGCAAGCACAATCTGTAAAGCTCACAGATCGCCACCACAGTGATCGTCAGACCGACAAGAGCTTCCACGATTGGATACCTTGCCGAGATTGGGAGTCGACAGGTTCGGCATCGCCCCCCCAAGGCGATCCATCCAAAAACGGGAAAGTTGTCTCGCGCTTTAAGCTGTGCCTCGCATCGGGGACAGTGAGATCGCCCGTTGATGCTCTCTCCTCGTGGCATTCTCCAGGCCACCACATTCAGAAAACTGCCTACAGCCGATCCAACCCAGAAACACCAGGCAACGATCACGACATCGATCAAACGCGGAATGTAGAGATCGGCGGCGTCATAGTGGGGGCTTCCCATAGCTTGCAGGGCAGAGACGCCGAAGATGTAGGCGATCGCAGCACTGATCACCGCTAACACCGCCAGTATCAGCGGGATGCGTATCGGGGATCTCCATCTTGGCAAAACAAATTCCTTCTGCGGCTTTCAACAAGGCGAGATTTCAGACGAGCAGACCTGAGAAGTTAGCCGCAAATGTTACCCGACGCGATTTCGAACATGCAATTCGGCTTGCATTGACCACAATCTAGGTTTAACTCGTTAGAATGCGATCCTTCTGCTTTAGATCCAACACCGGCTTGGCGATCTCCAATCCAATTTTATGTCTGAATCTGATTTCATCCTTGTCGTAGACGATAGTCCGACCCAACTCCATCAAATCAGAATGGTTTTGGAAAAAGATGGGTTTACGGTTCAATCCGCGGTCGATGGCAAACAGGCCATGATCGCGATCGAGGCTCAATCACCCATGTTGGTGGTGACGGACTTGCAGATGCCGGAAATGAGCGGTTTGGAATTGGTCGCGGCGATCAAATGCACCAAGCCCTCGATTCCGGTCATTTTGTCGACCAGTCAAGGAAGCGAAGAGATCGCCGCCAGCGCGCTTCGCGAGGGAGCATCCAGCTACGTGCCAAAAAGCGACATTCCCACCTCTCTGATTCCGGTGGTGCGGCAGGTCCTTGCCGTTAACCAGGCCGCGCAATCGGTTCGCGAGTTAGCTCGTTTCGTTGTCGAGCAACGGATCGTGCTGGAATTGGAAAATGATGAAGGACTCGTGCCCAGCGTGATCGCACGATTGGAAGTGCCTCTGATCGAACTGGGTTTGTTTGACGAAGGAGAACGGATGCAAATCGCGATGGCATTGGATGAATCCTTGCTCAATGCCATCGTGCATGGAAACCTGGAAGTGTCTTCGGAACTTCGTCAGCAAGAAGACGGTACGGAATACGCTGAGACCATCCAGCACCGAAAGAACAACGCGCCCTATAAAGATCGCCGCGTGACAGTCGACCTCAGTGCGACCCGCGAAGAGGCGAAGTTTGTGATCACCGACGAAGGACCAGGATTTGATGCCTCGAGTCTGCGTGACCCAACGGACCCAGAGAACCTTGAAAAAGCTGGCGGGCGAGGCCTGCTGTTGATCAACGCTTTCATGGACGAGGTCCAGCACAATGAGAAGGGCAACCAAATCACGTTGATCAAACGCAAGGGCAGTGGCGACGCGAGTGACGACGACGAATAGCTCGCGACACCGCGACATCCCGGCTGGCAGGTCAATTTCGTAAGCTGCAAGTGCTTGCCAACCTGCAATAGTCCTCTGATCCGCCCTTCGCGAACGCAAGCGAACCTCTTCTTCAACATGGCTATTCCTTCCGTTCGCCATTCGCACGCCAATGACCATCCGGTCCGTGAAGACGGGCAGTACGTGCTTTACTGGATGATTGCAAATCGCCGTACCAAATACAATTTTGCACTCCAACACGCCGTTGATCGGGCAAAGCAATTCGGCAAGCCGCTGGTCATTTTTGAACCGCTGCGAGTGCAGTATCGGTGGGCCAACGATCGCATGCACCGCTTCGTCATCGAAGGCATGCGTGCCAACGCCCAGGCCTTGGCAAAGAAGCCTGTGACCTACTTTCCGTACGTCGAGCCAAAGTCCAACGCAGCGACGCCACTGCTTTTTCGGCTGGCGAAACATGCATGCACGGTGGTCACGGATGAGTATCCCTGCTTCTTTCTCCCGCAGATGATTTCAGCGGTCAAAAATCGGATTCCGGCGCGGTTAGAACTGATCGATAGCAACGGAGTTTCCCCGCTGCGTCTGTCGGATCGAACGTTTACCGTGGCACATAGTTACCGACGTTGGATGCAAAAGAATGTGCTGGACATGCTGTGTGCGATGCCACAGGCAGACCCCCTAGCGCGAGCCAAGCTTCCCGTTCTGCAAAGTCTGCCCGCGGCGATCACGAAACGATGGCCGGCTGCCGATATCGATGCTCTTCTCGACGGTGGCGGCATCGACCGCATCCCGATCGATCATTCGGTCTGTCCAAGTCGCGTGGCCGGAGGCGCGGCTGAGGCGGGACGAAGACTGAAACGCTTTATCGATCAAAAGCTCGAGGTCTATCACGCCGATCGCAATCACCCCGATCAGACGGCGACCAGCGGACTCAGTCCTCACCTGCATTTCGGCCACATCTCGGCTCACGAGATCACAGCCAAACTCCTCGACAGCGAAGACTGGACTCCTGATCGGGCAGGGCCCGCCAACGGCAAGAACCATGGCTTCTGGAACACGTCGGAGTCCAGCGAGGCCTTTCTGGATCAATTGCTGACCTGGCGCGAGCTAGGATTCAACCGCACCTTTCGGGACCCAGCTGGCTACGACAAGTTCGAGACGCTTCCTGAATGGGCAGGGGCGACTTTGCAAGAACACACCCAAGATCCTCGCCCCCATCTCTACTCCTGCGAGCAGTTTGAACAAGCCGAAACGCACGATGAGCTCTGGAATGCGGCTCAAACGGAGCTCGCTCAGACTGGCGTGATGCACAATTACATGCGGATGCTGTGGGGCAAGAAGATCCTGCATTGGTCCGAGACACCACAGCAGGCGTTGGCAGTGATGATCGAATTGAACAACAAATATGGGCTGGATGGGCGCGATCCCAACTCCTACAGCGGGATTTTTTGGGTGCTGGGTCGGTTCGATCGTGCCTGGGGTCCAAAAAGGCCGATTTTTGGCAGCGTTCGCTACATGACCAGCGACAGCGCCCGCAAAAAGCTGCGTTTGAAGCAGTATTTAAGCCGATTTGGGGCCCCAAGCTAGCATTGGCGAGATTCCGTGATGCGGCGGCATGGGGTGGAACAACTGCGCCCTTTTCCCAGATTGACGGCGAAAGGCCTTGCTCAGAAATGCGGGGACCGATAAATTTCTCGATTCCCCGCGAACAGCGAATCGGTCAAAACCGAGCCCATATTAAGAAAACACCTCCTGTCCAATAACTGATAAGTCAATCCAGTGGTGGCTCAACCTACAACGATGGTCAAACCTGGCCAAATCAAACAACAGTGGTACGTCGTCGATGCGAGCGATGAAGTGCTGGGCCGTTTGGCCAGCGATATCGCCGTCGTACTGATGGGCAAACACCGCCCTGAGTACACGCCTCATGTCGACTGTGGTGATTTCGTCGTCGTCCTGAATGCTGAGAAAGTCGGCATGACAGGTCGTAAGATGGATGCACGACACTACACGTGGTACACCGGCTATCCCGGTCTTCGACTGGAAAGCTATGGCGACCGCCAACAGCGCAAACCAGAAGATTTGATCTACCATGCGGTACGTCGAATGCTTCCGAAGAACAAACTTGCGTATCAGATGATCAAGAAGCTCAAGATTTATACTGGCTCCGATCATCCACACGCTGCACAGCAGCCTCACGAACTGCAACGTACAAGCAAGAAGATCTCAAGCAACGCTTAGTGTTGCTTCCTTCTGCAATTCATTCATCCAACAACAAAACACTTCCAACAAGACTTTAGATTTCATGGTTGCCGTCAAAAAGGACAAGATCAGCGGAGACGCATTGGGCACGGGCCGTCGTAAGAGCAGCGTGGCTCGAGTTCGTGTGCGTGCTGGAAGCGGCAAAATCACGATCAATCGAAAGCCGATCGAAGAATACTTCGTTAACGAACAAGATCGTGCAGCGGTGACCGACACACTGGTTGCTGCCGAGCACAACGAAAAAGTAGACGTGGTCGTTCGAGTCAACGGTGGCGGAATGACTGGTCAAGCTGGTGCCGTCCGAATGGGTGTCGCACGAGCTTTGCTAAGCTACGACGAATCACTGCACGAAGTTTTGCGTGATGGCGGGTTCCTGACTCGTGACTCACGTATGAAAGAACGAAAGAAGCCAGGTTTGCGTGGTGCTCGCCGTGCTGGACAGTTCAGCAAGCGTTAAACCCTTACCTTTGCACGTTTGATTTTCACATTCACGGACAACGTGGATTTCGCACCTTTCGCTCACAGAACATTCTGTGGCGCGAAATGTGCATAAATAAGTCATCTAGCGACTTAGCTGCCAATGTGGCAACCAGTTGCTTCTGGTTCTAAAGCAATCAGAATTCCTCTTTGAGGTTCCATTCATTGGTCCGCTCGAAGACATAATGCACCATTTGAGGTCGAATTTTTGGGAAAGAAAGAAGAAGCCTTTGAAGTTGAAGGCACCGTGACTCAAGCTCTGGCGAACACACGTTTTCGTGTCCAGCTAGAAACCGGGTCGGAAGTGATGGCGCACGTCGCAGGACGGATGCGGAAGCACTTCATTCGTATTGTTCCAGGTGACAAGGTTCGCGTGGAGCTATCGCCGTACGACTTGACCAAGGGTCGGATCGTCTATCGCGAACGCTAATTCGCGTCTGTAGCTATCAAAGGAGATCTCTACGCTCCTGATCAGCAAGTGCTCTTCGATTGAGCCGGTTGTCGCTTTTTCTCACAATCGCGAAACTAAGCACCGAGTTGCCGGGTATTTGATTCTGTTGGGATATCCGTTTGGGATCTTGGCAAGCTTCGATCAGATCTGACGAAGTGCTTGCACCTCAATGAATTCAATGTGCTGGACAGTTCCAGAGAACACTATCAATCCATGGTGGCTTTCGCCGCCAAATCACCGTAACACAGAGGATGGTCTGAAATGGGTTTCTTGATTCGATCCCAAAATCGCTGGAGCAGGCGAGTCATTGCGTCACTAGCGGGACTGCTGTTGCTGACCGCACCAGTCGCCGCTCAGGAAAAGTTGCAGCCGCTTGGTGGCGGTATTGCTAACGCTACCGAACCAGTCGTCGTGGTCACGCTTGGATCGATTGACAAGCTGATGCAGGACGTCAACTACCTGTCAGGAGCGGTCGGCCAAGCCCAGGCTGGTGCGATGTTCGGCCTGATGGCTGGAACCTTTACGCAGGGAATCGAGCCAACCCAACCGATCGCGATCGTCGTGCCTCTGGTCGATGGTGCACCTCAGCCCATCGCGTTGATTCCAACCAGCGACATCAAGCCAGTTCTCAAACGGTTGGAAGCTCAAACGGGCCCAACCGATGAACTTGATGACGGAACGCATGTCATCATCATGGGTGCCAACACTTTGTTCATTCGCCAGGCCGGAAACTGGGCAGTGCTGGCTCCCAAGCGAGAACTGCTTGACCTAGCACCTTCGGACCCCACTGGCCTATTTCGAGGCATGGGCAATGAATACGACATCGCCGTACGCTTGAAAATGCAACAGGTGCCAGCCCAGACGCGGCAAATGCTGATTGCTCAGTTACGACAAGGCTTCGAGCAAGCGATGGCGAAGCAAAACAATGGCGACGCAGAGTCCGGGCGTGCCATGGCAGAAAGTAGCATCGAGCAAATTGAGCAGTTGATCAACGACACCGATGAGTTGAGTTTCGGATTCAATGTTGATCAGGCCGGTAAGAAAGTCATGATGGATGGTGGCTTCACCGCCGTTCCTGGATCGAAGTTGGCGGCAATGTACGGTGGCACACAAGCCATTCCTTCCCAATTTGCTTCGGTGATCCGTGACGATGCTGCTAGCTTCTATCACGGAGCAACCTCGATTGGCCCCGAGGCGATTGAGCAAACTCGCAATAGCTTGAAAACTTCATTGACGGCAGTCGAAAAGGCGATCGAGAACGACGACAAACTGAACGTCGATCAGAAAGCGAAAGTCCAAGAACTGATTCGTCGGGTTGGCGATTTGGCCGTTGAATCGGTTGCGGAAGGAAAAGCGGATGTCGGTGCGATGTTGTTGGCCGACGAAAACGACTTCCAGTTTGTCTTTGGTGCTTTTGTATCCGATGGAAACAAGGCTGCTCAGATCGTCAAAGATCTTGCCAACGAAGTGCAAAACCTGCCAAACGCGCCACGCTTCAAATTTGATATCGGAAACTACAACGGTGTGAACATGCACGTCGTCGAAGCCGATGTTCCGGCTGGCGAAGACGAAGCACGCCGTGTTTTCGGCGAGACCCTCCGCGTTCACGTTGGGACTGGCCCCAAGGCCGTTTACGTTGCGATCGGAAACAAGGGTGAGTCCTTGATGAAAGAACTGATCGACGCAGGTGGAAGCGACAACGGCGGACGTCCCATCAGTCAGCTCCAAGTCAAGCTGCTTCCGATCTTACAGTTCGCTCACTCCATTGAGCCAAGTGATGCAATTGCATCGATGATCGACGCCCTCTCACGTGCGGTTGATCCAGGTGTACTGTCGGTCGTTCAGGACGCGGTCGAGAACGGCATGAAGGGTCGGCTATCGATGGGTGAAGGTCTGCTGCAAGCGATTGGTGCAGCAGGTCGGCAGGCCCAGGAAGCGCAAATGCAGGGCCAGTTCTAATCTCGCCAGCTGAATCGGATTGAACCAGAAGACCGTCGGGGCATCCCGGCGGTCTTTTTTCATCATCAGGAACATCGTTGTGAAAGCGAAACTTCTCACTGCCATCGGCTTGATCGTGGTCTTAGGACTGGCTGCAATGTTCCTACGAAGCAATCGTGGTATCAGTGTCGATGGCGCCGCTGCGCTCCCAACCAAAGTGGTCGAAACAGATCCACTTGATGCCAAGAGCGAGATGACCATGGCGGACGTGCTGCAAATGGCCGGCGATGCGCGCAGACACATGGCAGAGCATCTCGATGACTACACCGCCAGATTTGTCAAACAAGAACGAGACGAGAACGGCCAACTGGGCGAAGAAACTGAATTTGAAATGAGAGTTCAAACGCGTTTGCGCGGCGACACCGAAGAGGCGCCTTTGCGTGTCTACTTGAACTACCTGGCACCTGACAACGTGAAGGGTCGCGAGGTGCTGTGGGCTCAAGACCTGAACGACGGCAAGATGGTCGTTCATGAAGTTGGATTCTTACTGAGCATGAAGAGAATCTGGCTGGACCCCAACGGTGTGATTGCCATGCAGGGGCAACGCTACCCCATCAGCGAGATCGGCATCGTTCGGTTGTGCGAAAAATTGCTTGAGCGAGGCGAGCAGGATCGCGGCAATCCCGATCTGCAAATTTCTCTCACCGAAGACCACATGATTGGCGATGTTCAGGCGCAGCTGATACGTGTTCGACGTCTGAAGCCAAGTGGTCTGGAAGACGATTTCTCGCTTGCCGAGATCGCGATCGACCCTGATCGCCAGCTAATCTTGCAGTATCGCAGTTTTGGTTGGCCTGAAGTCGAAGGTGATGATCCCCCCCTACTCGAGTCGTACACCTACCACGACGTCGAGATCAACGTCGGACTGACAGACGACGATTTCACGCCTGACAATTCAAACTACAACTTTCCAGCGTTTTGAGATGGCGTGATCGGTGAGTCTCGATGCGCTGATCTTTCAAACAGAGTATCATCAAAAAGCTTTCTGACTGCATCGACTCGCTCCCCCAACTCTGAATCACAACGCTCATGGATCGTCGAGACTTTCTACATCGTTCGGTAACGGCCGCTTCTGTCGCTGCCGTTGCTTCCCATGCGAAGGCCGCTGACGCAACCAAGACACGCCGCGTTGGGCTGATTGGTTGCGGATGGTATGGCAAGTGCGACCTTCTACAGCTGATGAATATCGAGCCCGTTGAAGTGGTCTCGGTGTGTGATGTCGATTCACAAATGTTGAATCAAGCAGCGGACCTGTTCGCAGTTCGCCAGGCATCGAAACAACGTCCGCAGACCTTTGCCGACTTCAACGAGATGTTGGCGAAAAAGAACTTGGACATCGTCTTGATCGCCACTCCCGATCACTGGCACGCGCTCGCGATGATTGCCGCGGTTGAATCGGGTGCCGACGTCTACGTGCAAAAACCCACTGGGGTGGACGTGCTGGAAAGCAAAGCCATGCTTGACGCGGCGCGGCAAACCAATCGAGTCGTGCAAGTGGGCACGCAACGACGCAGCACTCCTCACTTGATCGAAGCCAAGCAGAAAGTGGTCGATGCGGGTCTGCTGGGAGATATCGCTCACGTGGAAGTTTGCTGTTACTACCACATGCGAGCGCGGAAGAGTCCCGCGGATGCACAGGCTCCTGCGCATTTGGACTACGAGCAGTGGACGGGGCCCGCACCCATGCGACCCTACAACGAACTTGTCCACCCGCGATCATGGCGTGCGTTCATGGAGTATGGCAACGGCATCGTCGGCGACATGTGCGTTCACATGCTGGACATGGTGCGATGGCAACTGGATCTCGGTTGGCCAAAACGGATCAGCAGTACTGGTGGCATCTTGGTGGACCCCGATTCAAAAGCGAACATCACAGACACGCAGATCGCGACCTTTGATTTCGAGGATCTGGACGTGGTCTGGACACACCGTAGTTGGGGCCATTCCCCTGACCCGGACTACCCTTGGGCAGGAATCATCTACGGATCCAAAGGAACTTTGAAGCTGAGCGTGAACAAGTTCGACTACATTCCTCGGGGCGGCGGCAAGGCGATTCACGGAGAAGCGTTGATCGAGAAAGACAAATTCCCTTCTGACACAACCGACGCCAAGCAATGGCAACTGGAACTACACGTCGCTTCCGCCATCCGCGGTCACATGCGAGACTTCCTCAATGCGATCGATCAACGTTCGCGGCCCGTTGCAGACATCGAACAAGGCCACATCAGTAGCGCCTCGTGCATCATGGCGAATGTCGCTTATGATCTTGGCCGAACGCTTGAATTCGATCCTACGACGCATACCGTGGTGGGAGATCCCGAAGCCAACGAACGACTCAAGCGACCCTATCGCTCGCCATACAAGCATCCTGCGGATGTTTGATTTTCTGTCGTCCCCACCCTGCGTGCAGAGTCGCAGGACTACTTTGGAGTTGATGATGCGACACTGCGGACTCATTTCGGTGTTACTCGTTTGCACGGCAACGGTTCAAGCGGAAGACTGGCCACAATGGCGAGGAACGGACCGAGACGCGACGATCCGCGAGAGCGGACTGATGCAAGAACTTCCTGCTGGCCAGTTGCCGCTGCGATGGTCCGTTCCGATTGGATCTGGCTACAGCGGTCCGACGATTGCCGACGGTCGAGTCTATGTGACCGACCGAGGTCCAGAAGGCTCCGAAGATGATCTCGAGCGAGTACTGTGCTTCAACGCAGAAGACGGCACGGCCATTTGGATGCATGCGTATAAAGCAAGCTACACCATTGGCTACCGCGCTGGCCCCCGTGCTGCGGTGTCGATACACAATGGCAAAGCAATCGCCGTTGGCGCAATGGGACACATGAAGTGCTTGGATGCGAAGACCGGTGTGGTCGAGTGGGAACGCGATCTCAACGAGGACTATGAAATCCGGATGCCTATTTGGGGAATCACGGCGGCTCCCCTCGTTCACAAAGACCTCGTCATCCAAGTTGTTGCTGGTGAAGCAAACGCATGCGTGGTCGCGTTCGATCTAGAATCCGGCAAGGAACGCTGGCGCGCGTTGAATGAGCGAGCTGGTTATAGCGCACCAATCGTCGTTCGGCAGGGAGACAACGATGTGGTGGTTTGTTGGACGGGCGAGAGCATCACGGGTTTGAATCCTAAGACTGGCGATGTCTTCTGGGCGATTCCGATGCTGCCGCGGAACATGCCAATCGGTGTCGCCACCCCAACGGTGCAAGACGACCTGCTATTTGTCTCGTCGTTCTATGACGGATCCATGCTGATCAAAATGGACTTGGAAAAGCCGGTGGCTGAGAAGCTATGGCATCGGGTTGGCATCGACGAAAAAAACACCGACGCACTGCACTGCATGATCAGTTCACCGCTGATCAAAGGCAAACACATCTACGGAGTCGACAGCTACGGAGAAATGCGCTGCCTGGATATCAAGACCGGTGATCGAGTCTGGGAAGATACCTCTGCCGTGCCTCGTGCCCGCTGGGCGACGATCCACACCATGCGTGATGGTCGCCGCGAAATCATGCTGAATGACCAAGGGGAGTTGATTTTCGCAACCGTCGATCCGGATGGATACCACGAGCATTCTCGTGCCAAGCTGATTGCCCCCACGCGAATGCAACTGAACAAGCGAGGAGGCGTCACTTGGGCGCATCCTGCGATCGCAAACGGGTTTATCTACGCCCGGAGCGATAAGGAATTGGTCTGCGCGTCGTTGATGATCGCTGAATGACCATTGAATCAAGTAACCACATCAAAAATAGGATTGATAAAGATGAACCGTAGTCTTGGAAACGTGATCGCCGATTCGCTGTCGCTTGGTTTAGGGTACGCGGACAGATTGTTGGTTGGAATCGAGCCAGACAAGTTCGCGAGGTTCGCCAAGAACGGCGAAACGATCATCGAGTCGAATCACCCCAGCTTTATCCTTGGTCACCTCGCACTCTATCCGGGACGAATCGTGGATCATCTCGGTGCGGGCAAGATTGTGATTCCCGAAGGGTTCGAGTCGGTGTACTCCAAGGATGCCAAGTGTGTTGACGATCCAGACGGCTCGATCTACCCGCCGATGCCAGAAGTTGTCGAGGCCTTTCAGTCTGGCTACGGTGCGGCAATGACGGCTCTGCGAGACGCGGCAGATAGCGATCTCGATCAACCCAATCCTTCAGGCGGACGGATGACCGAACTGTTCCCAAGCGTTGGGTCGATGTTTGCTTTCTACGTGGGCGGTCACGTCATGCTTCACATAGGCCAGATGAGCGCGTGGCGCCGTGCAATGGGCATGGGCGCCGCATAGTATCGCGATCACAAACTGGTTCAATGAACCGAATGATCTATCGGCGACGGTTTGGCGTGCGCGGATAGAAGTGGCTGGTCTCGTTGAACTGTGCAGGAACCGATGGTTGACCGATTCCGGTTGTGGTTCGCTGCCGCAGCTGATTCTCTAGCGCGGAAGCGACTTGTTGCTCGACGCTCAATTGCTGTCGTCGACTACCTCCGCCATTCTGCGGCTGACTCCGCGACAAGAAGTCACGATACTGAGAAGCGGGTCGAACATACTGGTAGTAGTTCGGAACACCAGTGGCGTTGAACTGCCGGTACAGAAGGTAGGTGCTGAAGGTTGGTCGTGCTGGGTAGTAGTGACCCGGGCGTTGGGCTTCAGCTGTGTCCGCCATTGCGATCGTGAGCATCGCAGCGAATAGAAAGCACACGAGCTTGACTGATTTGACGAGCTTCATCATTCCATTCCTTCTTTGAAGTTTGACACCATCTCGTTCTCATCCATGAGTCGTCTCTCTTGATGGTTGCGTTGTGAATATCGGCAATCGAATTGCCCTGACATCGGTCCAAACCAACCCGACACCGTTGTTCTGGCGGTTGCCCGAGGCCGGAGTCCGATTATACCAGTCGCGGCAAGATACCCGATCGCTCACCTCCAGTGCCCGCACCGAAGAGCCCTGATTCACGGTCTTTTACTGGTTTTCGGCAGCTACGCGGGAGCCGTTGCCCGCAAAGTTTATCTGATCGATTCCTAGGGAAAGACCTGCACCGTCCGGATCTTGCGAACCACTGACACCGTCGACAAGAAACTCAGATGCGGATCAAGCATTTCACACCATCCCTTACTCATCACCGTCGATAACGAGTTGCAGCCAACGCACGGACTAACCGGAACAGCGTGAAGAATGATTACTGAACGGAGTTCAGGCATCACCCTTTCATGCGGGCGTCCTGCGAGTGGATTTGATTGAAACCGCTAGCAACAGACAAATGTTTGATTGGGCGGTGGACGATCAACCCACCAGAGCAAAGAAGAGGATTCACCAACAAGAAAAGTTGCTGAACCCTCAACCACATTTACGTATCACACTGTCTCAAGGATTGAGTCAGTGTCCGTAGTCAGCTCACAGCATACACTCACGGATGAGAATCATGCCCGGAACTAAGCCAGGCACCGATCGACGTATCGGTATCGCCAAGCCATCATTGCACCTACTCGCAGTCACCTTTGTTATCTGCAGTGTTGGATGCCAAACAACCAGTAGTAAACACGCCGTTACTACAAGCGTGGTGCCGCCAGAGCTGGCCGCGATGCCTCGCGAGTTGTCGAAGACGGTTCTGCCAGAGTATGTCATCGAGCCGCCGGACATCTTGACGATCGAAACGGTTCACGCGGTTCCGAAATCACCTTACAACCTAAAAACTCTGGACGTACTTTCCGTCCGCGTCTTGGGCACTCTCCCTGACGGACCGATTGGTGGAGGCTATCCCATCGAGCCAGGCGGAGTGATCAACTTGGGCGCACCTTATGGTGTTGTCTCGGTTGCCGGAAAGACCGTCCCGGAGGCACAAGAGATAGTTCTTGAACACCTCAAGGGCTACTTGAAAGAGCCTGAGGTGACCGTGTCGCTCGCAGAACTGGGAGCCTCTCAGCGACTGGTTGGCGAGTATCTCGTTGGCCCTGATGGAACCGTCACGCTGGGAAGTTACGGCAGCGTCTCGGTTGTTGGACTGACGATAGCTCAAGCCAAATTCATGGTCGAGCAGCATCTCCAACAGTTCCTTGAGGATCCAGTGATCTCGATGAACATGTTCGCCTACAACAGCAAGAACTACTACATCGTGCTGCAGGGAGCTGAACTAGGCGACGCCGTCTACCGCTTCCCAATCACAGGTAACGAAACGGTTCTCGATGCGATTGCACAGATCAACGGACTCGAGCAAGTCTCGTCCAAGAAGATGTGGATCGCTCGACCCAGCTCCGAACAGTGCGACTGCCAAGTACTTCCAGTCGACTGGTGTGCCGTGACCGAGTGCGGTTCGGCGAATACAAACTTTCAGTTGTTGCCGGGTGACCGTCTGTTCGTCTCCGAAGATTCTTTGGTTGCGATGGACAACAAACTGGCAAAACGATTCGCTCCTCTGGAACGCATCATGGGCTTCTCACTGCTAAGTGTGGGTACCGCGACGCGATTCTCTGGTCGAGTGCTTAAAGGTGGCGGTAACCCCCAAGGCTTTGGTGGATTCTAGTCAGCAGCCTTCATTGGCATAGAGATAAACAGTGTGCGTGATGCCGAAACGGCCACGCATGAACCAACGTCGATTCTTCCCCGAGTGTCAGAACTCAATCAAACGGTTCGAGCAATGCAACGATTCAAAAACGAACCCCGTAGGACCTTCGCGTCCCTTGCTGCCATGGTCATGCTGATTGCAGGCAGTGTGGGTTGTGTGTCTTGGGAGCACCATATCCGAAAGCACTCGTTGCTCGCCAAAGTGGCGAAGAAGAACCAAGGACGCTACTACCATTGTCCGCACTGTGGACAAATCATCATGCAGGAAGGCTCTCGTTGCCCTGGATGCTACAAGATGCCGGCTTATCACGGCTATCAAGCGACCTGCTGGAGAACGTTCCCAGAAGGTTGGGGATGTCTTCCTGAAACGGTAGCTAACAATCCTGCGTTCTTCCAACCGGGAATGCTGGAATCTGCCATCCCCTCAGAAGCCTATCAACCTGTTGAAGCAGTGCAGGTTGAGGAATCGAATGACGAAGTGAGTGATGACGTCGCCGCGACTGACGAAGACAGCGACGGACCCAATGAAGAAGACGCCGCCGAAATGGATGTCGAAGAGATTGCTCCGCCGATTCCTGATACAGAGCCAAACAACAGTGAAGTGAAGATTTCTCGACTTCCCGGCACCACTTTGGCAACGGAAACCACAGCGCCGCTTTCCCAGCCAACCGAGCCGATTGCTCCGGTCAAACCAGCCGCGAAGCCGGCTGTCGATCAGCAAGTGACCAAGCCGGAAACAGAAAACCTCCAGCCCGTCAAGGAAATTGCGAAAGCGAAAAAGGTCGGTACACCGAAGCCAACGTCAGTTTCTGTACAGCGAACGATCATGAAGACACCAGCTCCTGCAGTCCCAGCTGTGGCGAAAAGCGTCGCTTCCAAGGTCGCTCCCGTGCCTGTCCAGCAGACTGCTAAGAAACCGACTACCACCTCCGTGTTAAACAAGCATCCGGTCGTGACCAAGAAGCCTGCACCGAAGGTCAGCGAAGAAACTGTACAACGGATTGCTAAGAAGCCAACCGCTACACCAGAGCTCAATAAACGTCCGGTTGCTACCAAGCAAGTCGCAGCTACACCAGCTCCTGTTGCCGTGAAAGTTCAACGACCGGTTGTTGCAAAGGAGCCAATCGTCGCAACGTCAGAGCCGACCAAGAGCACTGCACAGCAGCCGCAGTCGACTCGTAGACCTTTTCACTCGGTAAGTCGGATTCCTGTTCCACCTGCACGTGTGGTTTTCGAGCCTAGCGAAGAGCGGCCGGCTTTGATTCGCGTTCATCGAGGCGTCATCGATGTCAATCAGAAGCCGAAGGCCGTTCAATCGGACAAGGCAAATTCAGAAATGGTCAAGCAACCGATTAGCCCGCGAGACGAACTTGGACCAATTCCCGTTCGGAAAGTACGCCTGACGGGACTGGAAAGTCCGTCTTCAACGAAGGGCAATTTGAAAACAGTGTCCGACCAAACGATCACAAAGATCAAGAAGTCGGTTGCACCCAGGTCGCCATCGAGCAACATGCTGCATCCCGCTCCCGTCCGGCGGGTCAAACTGTCTGAACTGCCATTCACGATCAAGAACTGATAGCAGTTCGCCAGCCTGTTTGAATTCAACGAAAAAACCGGCAGCCAAATGGCTGCCGGTTTCTTGTTTGATCGGGAGTCAGAGAACTGTTCGCCTACTCAGCCGACTTTTTCTTGAAACCCTTCGCGAACGTTTTGTCGTTGAAGACGAGTTTCATCTTGGCCGCATCATCTTTCGCGGACTCAACTTTGTTTTTGCATCCATCACAGCAAAAACCGACTTTCGTGCCCGCTACCATCGTCGTTTTTGATGGGTCAACATCGCCTCCGCTAAAGGGGCATGCCTTCTGTTCGAACTGCTTGGTGGCAACCAGTTGATGGTTAGCGTTGGCAGTGAACTTCTTGGTGTTGGAAGCGAACTTGCCTGCACATCCACCGCAGCAGAAGTAAACCTTGCCGCCTTTGAAGTCGGCAGACTTACCTTCGCTGGCAGCCTTGTTGGCCACAACGCACTTGACGCCTTCCAGCTCTACATTGCCCGCCATCACAGTGGCACTCGCGATCAGCAGCACAGCGAGGCAACTACAAACTTTCTTCAACATCGATCGATTCTCCAATAGGTTTTTGGGACTCACTCTGATGCAAGGCAGTCTAACAAGCCTGCAATGAGAATTCTGTTAGTTTGTCATCAGAATCATCCGTAAATAGCTTCGAGACTCCGTCCGAAGCAATCCCAACTGCGTTCCCAATTCCACGATCCGCCGACGCGCGGCCTCCACTTCTGACGAATCAGAGACCACCAACTCGATTTCTGCGAACAGCCCCAAGCAATCGACGGTGTCGATCACAACCGCTATTTGACCGGACGATTGGCCAATCGAGAAACATCGCCGCTGCTTCGTGACCGTAGCGACCATCGGGAAACTCAGCAAAGACAAAAGCTCCTCGGTTTTCATGCCGTCAGAATCACCGGGGTCCAATCGCCATTCCAGTTCGCGCCGCGCTTTGACTTCACCCGGCAACTTCTGGCCCTTATAAGTGATCATCGGAACACCATCGACACGACGAACGCGAAAGGCCTCCTGTGACTCGGCGAAATCCCGAGATGGATGATTGTAGTAGATGTCTTCATGCTGCTGGACTGCGCCTTCGATCGCATTGAGCTCCGTCAACCGACTTTCAAGTGCAGCCAAATCATCGACATGAAACTTTTGCTCGACTTCATACATGGGCATGGTTTCCGGAGGACTCATTTCGAACGGTCATCTTCGTTTTGAGGTAGTCGGCCAAACGGTGTTGGTGATCCCTCGCTTGTCATCCAGAGGTCTCCGGACGAGTCGACAGCAACGGCCTCGATCTGCTTCCATCGTGGCAATTCGAAGGCCGTCGGCGTAGTTCGAAGTTGGTTTGCAGTGGTAGCGGATGGGCGACTGGCGCGAAACCGAAACGCCTGAAAATAGCTGATGATCCAAATGTCCCCGTTGATTGGATTGATATCCATCGCAGTGACCATCGGCAGCGGGATGTTCAGAACACGACGCGCCTGCACCTTTTGTCGCTTTGATTCGTCTTGCCGGGGTGGCAACGCGACTTTGAAAACACCAGCGATTGGTAACACGCTCTTGGCGGTTAGTAGGATCTCTCTGCGCTTCATATCCACTGCGACGGCTTCGCAATTGACAGGTCCATCGGGATACGTCACCTCAAGGGTCTGAAAGGATTTGATACGGACGCTCTTTTTAGGGTCAGGTTCATCAAATAGGTACAGTCGGATCTTCTTCCGCCGCTCTTGGTTATCCCCGCAATCGGCGACCAGCAATCGAGCCACGCCATCCTCGTTATAGGACGCCATGTCCTCCCAATCATCTGCGTCCACTGATTTCAGTTCTAGTTTTCCAGTCCTGTCTCCACTGCGATCAAATGCAAACAGGCGTGCCTCGCCGCCGGAGTCATTGTGCGACCAATAATGTCCGTCACGGACCCGTGAAATTGCCAAACCGCTGCTCTCACTCAGGTCTTCCACATCCAGCGAAACGACATTCCTAACCCCAGAAGGATCCGTTCCGTCAGCGATGTGACTCCTACTTTTCGTTTCCTCGGCGGATAACAAGCCCGTTTCCGCCATTATCAAGAACAGCGAGATCCCTGTGATCCACGGAAATCGCACTAGGATGGATGCAGAAACATCGTGTAGCTGGGCGTAGATTTGCTTCAAAGGAGAAGGCCTTCTATCTGCGGCGAGTTCGGATCTCAGCCCAAGACGCAAACAATTATTGCAGAATGGGAGAAGTGGCGCTGTCGTGTTGAGTGAAGCTAAATATAACGAAACACTGAAACCAGAGGCTCCTTTTCCGCGAATCTCAACCCGACCCGCTCCGTTGTCCCTCGATTCTCAAAAACGATCCGCTCGACCAATCGCAAGGACTAGCCTGCTTGTTGCGCTGGCGGTTGTTGCTGTGCTATGGATCGCTTTCCGCCCTCGCCATCCGATTGGCATGGACAGCCCAGCCAGTGGGAAGCCAGCTCCTCAGATCGATCTCGTGCGGCTGACTAGCGGATCTGATTTTGACCACCTCAATCAGCTCTCGCTGGGCGATGTCACGCTGGTTCATTTCTGGGGGACGTGGTGCGGCCCATGCAAAATGGAATACCCCCACTTGGCCGACATGGTCGATCGTCTCAATGGGGAATCGTCATTTCGATTCGTATCCGTTTCCTGCGAGTATGGAGCGGAGGAGACGTTCGAGAGCTTACGACACAAAACCAGCGAATACTTCGCAGCTGAGTCGATTCAGGGAATCGCCTATTGTGATCCCCGCAGTGTGACTCGCCGCAGTGTCGCTCAACGTCTAGGAAGAAACGCGATGTACTACCCAACCTCCGTATTGATTGGGAAAGACGGTCGCATCGCTGCGGTATGGGAAGGCTACTCGGAATCGTCGGTGAGCGAAATCGAATCTGCTGTTCATCGACTGCTCAAGCAGCCACCGCAAGATCGTCCTCTGTGAACTTTGTGCCCTGAGTTTCTAGTTTCGACCTCGTTCGTCCGCGTGGTTGCGGACAGCATATCGCTCCATTCATAAAACGAGCCCACTCACTTCACTTCAATTGGCAGACTCCGCGAGTGGCTATTGAACTCGGGTGCGTACATGCTTTGGATGCTTGCGACACCGGTTTGATACTTGCCTCGAAGTTGAACACGGGTTGAGTACTCAAAGACATACGTTCCCTTGGGCAGGTAGTCGATGAAGAAATGGCTCGCCGTGTCACGCGTGGTCTCGTAGTACCCAAGCCCATCTTGATACTTGTATTTCGAGAGTACGTTGACTGGCTCGGTCCCACTTCCTCGGTAGTCCTTCAAATGGACATATTCCATGTCTCGATCGGTTCGCAGTATCACGCGAACCACTAGCTCGTCTCCAACACCAAGCGGCCCATCGACAGCGTCCAACGTGGGCCCCTTGCCGGTGTTCTTCTTGACAAACAAGCGTTTCTCCAGTTTCAGCGGCGTGCCGTCATAGGGAGAGATACGGCTCATGTCCTCCAAGTACTGCCAGTGAACGCTTCCCCAAGCAACGCCATCGTCGCTCTTCTTGACGGTGATCTCGCCTTGTTTGGACACAATCTCCGCCCCCGCGAATCTCTGCTCGAAGAAGCCTGTTCCGGACTCAACTTGATCGGGCTGAATCGTTGCGCCAGCCAAAGCAACCTCGACCAACGCATCGGACGCTAGAACATCACTTCCACGCAGCAACAACGCGTAAACCGCATCAGCCGTCGCCTTCGTAGTTTTCCAATCCTGGGTCTGCTTTTGCTTCAGCAACCAAACCTTACAGTCTTCGACAGCCTGCTGGTCGTTCATCACCTCATCGAAGGCTTCGATCATCATCGCTTGCGTCTCGATCGGAGCCCGATACCACCACCATGACAGTTCCGTGTCACGCCAAAACATTCCCATTTCTTCATTGCTAACAGATCGTTCTTTGATGGACTTCATGATCGCCTTCGCGGAGTCGATCCGATCAAATCGCTTCAGTGCGATCGCCAAATGGGCTTGCGATTGTCGGTAGGACAATCCCAACCAATGAGTCTGTGACTGATTCAACCAGTATTGGATCGCCTCCGTGTGCTGGGGTGCGACAGGCTGATCTCGCAGGAAGAAACTGCGTCCATAAAGATACAAAGCGATGCTGGTGTCCAGATGATTCAACCCACGGTCAGTCGGCTTGATGGTCTGGTAGCGTTTCGTGGCCCAAGCATCCAAACGATTCAACGACTTGATCGCCGCCGTTGGCTCAACCTGGACGCCCAAATGTCTCATTCGCCCGAACCCAGTGGTGATGTACAGCGTGATGTAGTCGTTGGCTGGGCCGCCAGGGAACCATGGCCATGCGCCGTTCGCAAGTTGCATTTGACTCAACTGCTGCGCTGCGCGAGACACTTCGTCATTCAGTCGATTGTCTTCGAACAGAATGCCAACGTTTCGTCGCGCCTGACTTTCGCTTTCAGCCTGTCGTACCCACGGCGTTTCCTCCAACTGCACCGCCTTGAGCTCTTGGTTCTTCTCGAGTGGGCTATCCAACGCAGGCGTGCCTCGCCATTGTTGAAAGACCCGCTGGATCTTGGGATCGCTATCTGCAATGTGTTTGGCAATCGCATTCGCGTAGAACCGATTGAAGGTTTGCTCGGCGCATTGGTGGGGATACTCCATCAGATAGGGCAGCGACATCACTGCGTACCAGGACGGATTCGACACCATCTGCACAGTCAGTGACTGGTGCTGCAACGAATCTGATTTGTCGGACTCAAGTAACTTGGTGAATTCGAACTTTTTGGTCTGTTTGCCCCGGATAGGAAGCGGCAAAGATTCTGTCACTAAAATTCGTTTGGACAGGACAGGCAGCATCCCTTCTTCGCCATCGGACAATTTTCCCGTCGAGCCAACTGCCTTGTAAGTGAGAAAGCCCAAGCCATCCGGCACGCTCAATTTCCAAGCGAGCGATTCCGATTCGCCTGCTGGGATCTCGAAACTCTTGTCCCGATCGATGTTCTTCAAGGCGTCATCAACCGATTCATTGGTCCTGGCGTCGGCAAATGTCAGACGCACCGTCCCTGTCTGACGAGTGGGGGATTGGTTACTGATTTTCACCGTGAACTCAATCATGTCGCCCTCACGCAGAAAGCGTGGTGGGTTCGGTTGGACCATCAAGTCTTTCGACGTCACGGTTGATCCTGTTAGCAGCCCAGCACGCAGATCATTGTCGTGCGCAAAACCAAGAAATTTCCACTCGGTCAACGCTTCTGGCATCGTGAACTCTAAACGAACGATGCCGTCCTTCCCTGAAATCAAATGCGGAAAGAAGAACGCGGTTTCGTTAAGATTCTTTCTTGCCGAAACAACAGTGAGATCTGGCGTCGGAGTAGAAACCATACTCTTTTTCGCTTTGTTCCCGCTCGCACCAGGGGCCGCTGGAACTGCAGACAGAGCGAGCCCTGCAGCCATCGGTGCACTCATATCACTGAAACCTTCCTCAGAAAACTCTGCGTCCGCGATCGCAGATGAGCGAAACTGCCTCGTGTTCTTTTCTTGAAACTGATATCTGCGAAGGTTCTGCAGAATCCGTCTGGGGAACCGGCGATAAGTCAGCCTTCCATCGCGGCTGGCAACACGCCAATCGCGAAAGATGTTTTGCAGGTTCTTTGATCGATTCTCAAAGTACGATTCGACGCGCGAGCGATCCTGTCGGAAGACGTTGAAGGCGCTGGCCCACGAGTGCGGCAAGTAGGCGTCCAAAGACGCGTCGTACATGCCCGCAACCATTTCTGCAACATGCATTTCAGCGTCCGGGCCGCTGATCACGGCCGTCCAGGTTTCTTTGACGGCAGGCTCCAATTTGGAAACGATGTGTTCCCACTTCAAGCTCAGCTGCTTATTCGTCCACGGCACTGAAATGTAGTGAGACTGCATGTAGGCGCGATTCTCTCGCACCATCGTGGTTCGGACACGGAAGCCACCCCGCATAGCTTCGTCGACACGTTGCTTGATCTGAACCTGCGTCGTGTTCGGATCACTCCAGAAACTTTGGATCAATCGTCCGCGGTGTTCCACTTCGATGTAGGCTCTGGCCGCATCGTATCCGCTACCCCACACCGCGGTGTACTGCTGACCGGGTTCGATGGAGGCTTTCGGGTTCGCATAAACATTCGGCAATTTCAGATTCAGCCGTTTCGCAGTCGGCGACAGAACTTGAATCGGTACTTCCGCGGTCACCTGCTTTCCGAATCGATCTTGAGTCACCAGGGACGCTCGGTACATACCTCCCGCCAACTTGGCGGGAACGGTCAGCCGTCCATCGGCGCCCGTTTCGAACGGTTGCTCGAGAACGACTTCCCCCAGCGGCCACGAATTGGGGTTGGTAGGATCGGGTTTTGGATTCTCGCCCACTCGTTGACCATAGCGAGGCCCCGACAATGACTTCCGAGTGACGGTGGCGGGTTGTTCGACGACATGTACCTGTAGGGTACCGTTGGCCTTCAGTCCTTCCCCGTCGAGTGTTGTGGTGCGAATCTCAACCTCGACAGGATTCTCGTCGGTCAACCACCTTCCAACGGACATCGATGCGGCCAAGGCGGTGTAACCGACTTTCACTTGTTGTTGAGCTGAGCGTGTCTCACCGTTGGTATCGGTCACATCAGCGTTCACGACGTATCGAAACGTCGGCTCTGATGCTTCCAAAACGGATGGGTCTGGCTTGGCATCGAACGCGATCTCAAAAGTTCCGTTGGCATTTGTCCGAGCCGTTCCGTGAGCAATTTCTTGGCTATCGTTGCCGCGTGGAGGCATCCACCAACATCGCCAGTACCACCAACTTGGATACTGAACCTGTCGAACGACTCGCCAACTGACCTTTGCATCGTTGATCGCAGCCCCCGTATAGGCGGTGGCTTTCCCCTTCAACTCGACCGTGCCTCGAAGCTTGGCAGCTTCTTCTGGTGGCGAAATTTCCACCTGAAATTTTGGACGCTTGTACTCTTCCACCGTGATCGAAGTGGATCCTTGAGGGCCGTCCAACACGCGAAGCGACATTCGCCCCAATAGCCGATCCCGCGGCGCTGTCACGCTTCCGCTGAAACTGCCGTAGTCGTTCGTTCGATGCTCGATCTGTTCGATCACCTTTCCATTGACATCCGAGAACACGACTGTGACCGCAGCCCGAGGAAGCGTGTGGTAGTTGTCCTTGGAATGATCCACCGCGATGGAGATACCTTTGTACCGAATCGTCTGCCCCGGTCGATAAATCGATCGGTCCGTGAAGAACCGTGTTTGTGTGTTTGCCTTCGCAGGCGAGTTCAAATACGGCCGAAGATAGCTGATCGATGACAGTGACTGCCCTTTGTGGCTGGCCAGAATCAAATGTTGGCGGTGGTCCGTTCCTTTGAAGCGAAACAGTCCGGCTTGATCCGTTGTCACGTCTGGCATCGCAACGAGCTGATTCCGATTGCCGCGCTGCCAAATTTTGACACGAGCGCCTGCGATTGGTGATCCGCTGTTGGCGTCCAATACGAACCCGTCGATCAAACCCTGGTTTTGATGATTCCGAGCGACGACGGCGAGGTCACTCTCCCAGATCTCTGTGAATGAGATCTGATTGTCCTGTTCACGAAAATCAGCACGGTGACTTGCGATCAAAAAGTAGGATCCCGCAGGCAACCCGTCCGGCGAAGGAACTTGCTCAAGCCGTTCCTGATAGTCCACTGTCTTCGGCAGATCAACCGACCAACTCTTGACCGACGGACTCGACAACAATGCCTTGCGTTGGTTGTGGTTCATCTGTTCGGCTTGCCAACGACCGTTCCGAATCAAATCCATGAACTCGAATCGCACGATTCGGAAATGAACTTGGGAAACGTTTCGGTAGTGCACGTCGATGGTGGGCCGCGGATCATTCCACACGCGTTCTGTGGTCACTCGTGCAGAACGAGATTCGATTTGTTGGATCAGATTGAAACAACGCTGACCTCCAACACTCTCTGGAAAGCGATTCAATCCTTCTGTTGCAATCCGATGAGCCTCGACCAAATCGCCTTCGCCGTGGAGCGTCGTTGCCAGCAGATGCCTGGCTCGTGTGGAAATCACGTGCGACGCATTCTCTTGCACGAACCGTTTCAGGGCTGCTTGATAGCGTGTCGCCTTCTCTTCACCAAAAGCCGCGTTGTATCCGAATTTGAGTCGCAGCAGATCTGCATCCAGCAATGCAGACGCGTCTTCATCACCACGATGAAACTCTATCAACTGCTGGTAGAGCGCCACCGCTTTTGCCTTGAACGATTCATTGTCGGTCGAGGTAGGCCGCCAAGCGACAAACTGGTCGGTAGGTGCGAATATCGGGTCCTCTGCCGAAAGATCAAACGCATCTTGCTTACGCGATCCGGCTTGTTCGCCAGACATGTAAAACTCAAGTGCGTTGTGAGCCAACACATCGAACAACGTCGGCCGGTACGTATCTGGCGCAGTCCCGCGTTCGAACAGATCGTCATAGTCGCCAACGGGGATCTTCTTGAGCGTTTCAGCATGGGACAACACTTGATCAAACTGCCGGTCGATTTCGGACAGGATCTGTGGAAGGTCCCAAGTTGTGAAGTCTTCGCTAGGTGGGGCAGACGATTGAGTACGCTGTAGGAATCGCCAGCGGTTCTGCTGGAAGTAGTGCCAGAACCAATTTGCAATCACGGCTTCCATGACCGGCTTCATTTGATCCGGAGCACGCTCGATCTCGGCGCGCATTCGCGTGATCTTTTCTTCCGGCTTGTTCCCCTCGATCGTACCTTCAAGCGAAATTTTCAAACTGATGGCTTTGATTGCCTCCGCAAACTTCTGCTCCTCGATGGACGCTTTGATGATCGGCTCTAGCTGCTCGATCGCTGTCTTAGGAAGACCTTGATTGATCGCATCATCGACGGCTTTCCACCCGGTCTCTCGCGGACCGGCAGCGACTAGAAAAGACAGGCCGAGCAGCAGTACAGCACAAGACAAAAGAATCCGTTGACGCAACACGATTAGCTCACTGATCAAGAAGAGACGAGAAGTTGTCGCCTGGAGTTTGACTCTCTGTGGAGAGAAGACCAATCCCAGATTGTTTGGCAACGCAAAGAAAAACGTACCGATCAACAGAATCTTAGGGTAAAAAGGCTCTCCTGGTCACAAGCCGCACCTAAGTGCGGGCGAACCGCCGGTACGTGAATCGCCGTGTTCGGACGCTCGCTGCTTGGCAGTCGTTTGCATTGAGGGTAGCTGGATTAGTAGCACGGCTGTCCCAGCCGTGAGGTCTCGACTCGGAGAGTCGGGCTACTATTTGCGTTACCCAAAAATTGAACGTGGTCGCAGCACTAGTTCTCGTTCGTTCAGGGTAACGGACGCTCCCGGAGAACGCTCAAATCGCACGAGTTTCACAACTCTTCGAATCGTTTTCGGCTTGACATCACCCTAATATCCACGGCAGGAAAGGGGGAATGATTGCAATCTCAGCAACTGAGATGCCGATCATTTGAACACCGGTGAGTCTCGAAGGATCGTATGCGTTTCACTTCACTTCTATTGACGCTCTTTTGCACCTGCTGCCTTGCGCAGCAGCCAGGTGCGTTGCTGCAATCGGATAGCCTGAGTGGGACGACCATCCATTCTGATTCCCCGCTTTACTATGATCGTCTGCCTGACGAAATCGAACTCTCTCGGTTTAAGAAGCAAGCGATCCAAAGTGTTTCCGTCACCACGGGATACCTCGGTGACAGCGGGTTGAGCGATCAATTCTTAGACCTGTCCATCGGATCAGGGATTCCACTGGGCAACTTCGACAATTTGCTGGGCGTGAAACCGAGAGTTCGCATCGACTGGATCGACACGGACTTGAGCGACGATATTCCTAGCCAGCTCTATGAATTCGAGATGCAGTTCTTCTACCGCCGAGCCTTGCGAGAGAGACTCTCTGCGATGTTCATTTTTTCGCCTTCGATTCGCAGCGACCTGACCACAAGCAAAAACGCGTTTCGTGTTTTTGCTCTCGGACTGCTGAACTGGGAATACATTCCCGACCGACTGACCCTTTCCGCCGGAGCAGTCTACCTCGGGCGAGCCGACTTGCCCGTGGTCCCCGCGCTTGGACTGACTTGGACTCCCAATCGCCTTCACCGACTTGAATTGCGTTTTCCAACCTCAAAGTACTCACGGCGTCTTTCCAAGAACGGCGGGCAGAATGAGATGTGGGCGTACATCTCGGGTGGGCTTGGCGGCAACACCTGGGCAATCACACGTCAGTCATCCCAGCCAGACGAACTTTCACTAAGAGACATTCGCCTGACGGTTGGGATCGAAAAACTGATCAACGGCGGCGGAGGTTGGTTCGCAGAGGCCGGCTACGCGATGGGCCGCCAAGTGGAGTTCGAGAGCGACAACTCAAAGATTGAGCTGGATGACGCGGGGACATTTCAGCTTGGTTGGCGGTACTGATTCTCCCTGACATTCTGACGGTTCCTCGCGGATCACGTACAATTCTCGGGACATTCGCAGTGCGAGTTTCTTTCCAGAGGATTATGCCGTGTCGTTCCAGTTGCGTTGCCAGAAATCACTGTCCGAAGTCTCCTGCCCGAGTCGTCTCAACCTCAGTTGGCGTTTCTGTTTCGTCACATTGTTTGTCACCGCGGCCCCGCTGATTGCGGTCGCTCAAGACCAGCGATTCGAATCGAAGCACGTCGCGAAGCTGCAGTACGTCACGTCCGCCGAGATCTCTCCCGACGGCAAGCATGTCGCTTATATCGTGTCAGTACCACGCCAACCGATCACCGATGATGACGGACCTTCATGGTCTCAGTTGCATGTCACCGATCTTGAAGGAAATGATCGTCCGTTCATCGTCGGCCACGTCTCCATCGGTTCGCCACACTGGTCTAGCGACAGCAAGTGGATCTTTTACACCGCGAAACGTTCTGGTGATGACGACAAGATCCTGTATCGCATCGCCGTCGATGGCGGAGAGTCGATCCCAACCTTGAAACACGAGTCTTCGATCGGCGGCTTCGATCTGTCACCAGATGGAAAAAGTGTCGCGTTTCTTGCCAAGGAGAAAACAGACACGAACCTGAAGGAGTTACAAGCCAAAGGATTCGATCAAGAGATCTACGAGGAAGACTGGACGCCCACACGAGTTTGGATCGCTTCGATCGACACATCATCCACCCAGATCGACTCGAAAGCCGAGCCGCGAATGCTGGACTTGGATGGATCCGCTTTGGATGCACTGTGGAATCCCAGTGGTCAAGAGCTGGCCGTCGTATTGGCTCCGACACCATCGGTCGACGATAGCTACATGTTCAAACGTGCTCACGTCGTTGACGCGCAATCGGGACGCGTGATTCGCTCGATCGGCAATCCAGGAAAACTCGGAGACATAGCCTGGAGTCCTGATGGCAAGCGACTGGCGCTGGTATCTGGCGTCGACATCAACGACCCTCGCGAAGGGCGTTTGATGGTGACGACCATCGACGGTGATGGACCGGCGAAGGACGTCTTACCAAACCTGCAGGCTCATGTCGGACCGTTCACCTGGAAAGACGACTCGACGATCTATTGGTTGGCCGCCGAGGGAGTGTCTTCGCGATTCGGCACCGTCACGATCGATGGCTCTCGAAAAGATCTTTTGCAACCTGGATCAGATGGCGATGCCGTGATCAGTGATTTTTCAATGACTGACTCTGGGTCGGTTGTGTTTGTTGGCCATCGGGCAACGCATCCGCCCGAGGTCTACGCTTGGGAAGATCAAGTGCAGCCGCCCAACCAGATCACGGATCAAAACCCGTGGCTTGAAACGATGCAGTTTGCAAAACAAGTAGAGATTGAGTGGCAGGCCAGAGACGGTCTGACAGTGGGTGGCCTGCTTGTGTACCCACTGAACCATGTCGAAGGTCGCAGGTATCCAACCATCATGTATGTCCACGGCGGACCCGAGTCACACGAATCCAACGGATGGATCACCAGCTATTCACGACCTGGGCAGGTAGCAGCGGCACAGGGCTTCGCGGTCTTTTATCCAAACTATCGTGGCAGCACAGGACGGGGTGTCGAGTACTCGAAGATGGGGCAGGGTGATGCGGCTGGCAAAGAGTTTGATGACCTTGTCGATGGTATCGATCACTTGATCGAACTGGGGATCACTGACGGAGACGCCGTAGGCGTGACTGGCGGATCTTACGGTGGATACGCGTCGGCATGGTGCTCCACGTTCTATTCGGACCGTTTTGCCGCCAGCGTGATGTTCGTGGGAATCAGCGATAACGTCTCCAAGGTTGGAACCACCGACATTCCCGAGGAGATGTTCTTGGTTCACCATCTGAAGCGTCTTTGGGATGACTGGGACTACTTTTTGGAAAGAAGTCCGATTCGGCATGTGGAAAAGAACAAGACACCCACGTTAATCATGCATGGCAAGAATGATCCGCGTGTTCACCCCTCTCAGTCACTCGAATTGCACCGGCATCTCAAAACACTGAATCAGGCGCCCGTTCGGCTGGTTTTGTTCGAGGGAGAGGGACATGGCAACCGAAAAGCAGCAGCCCGCTTTGACTACAACCTGCGGATGCTGCGGTGGATGAAACACTTCTTGCAAGACAAGAGCGATACCGCTCCCGCGATGCAGCTTGATTACAACACTGCGCTCGGCATTTCCAAGAAGTCCGATTCATAACCCGAGACTCAATCATGAAACTCTTTGCTGGCTTGGCCCTCGCACTCCTGCTTATCGGAACCTTCGGGTTCGCACTTTATTCGCAGGCGTTCGCGAATGAAGAAGGACGCCCGCGGCCGAACACGTTCACGGAAACGTTCGATACCGATTCCGACGGTGAGATCTCGACCGCTGAAATCAAGAATGCGTCCAAGGTATTGCAAGACTTGGATCAAGATCAGAATGGAAAGCTGACGCATGATGAAATCCCGCGTCCACCTCGGCCTTCTTGGCATGGTCAGCGTGATCGCCAGCCTCCACCTCCGCCACGCGAAGAAGCAAAACATCAGGAGCCAGCAAGCGATGGGGCCGTGGTTTTTCATGGAGGCCACGAAACCGATGCACGCGATAACGGGCGACCAGTTGCCTTGATCGCTGCCGCGCTGGGCGTGGAGACCGAGGTCTTTCGCGACGCGTTTAGTGGTGTCACCCCTTCGCGGTTCGGGCCTCCTAGTGCATCACACGCTCGGGCGAACAAGAAAGTCTTGATGGATTCCCTGGGCAAACATGGCGTCTCCAACGAGCGGTTGGATGAGGTCTCGAACTACTATCGTTACAACCGCGGCTCTGGCGAAGTTTGGAACCAAGCCTCTGCGATAGCGGAAGCGACCGTGAAAAATGGAAAAGTGATCTCCGTATCAATTATCGAACCTGGGTCAGGCTACTTGCAGCCACCAACGGTCACTGTTGTGGGCCATCCCGATCTGAAAATCAAAGCCACACTCGGTTTCAGCAAAAACCTGACGAGCAATGGCCGGATCGAGCTACTCGAGATCGTTCGACCCTAACCTCAGCGATTCGCTAGAGCCTTGCGGACAACTCTTCGCTGGCGGTCTTGAGATCTCGCATGTAGCGACGCCATTCGAGTTCGAGTTTATCGATGTCACCGAAACACTCGGTGAAGGTCTCCATGACCTTCGTTCGCCAGGCTTCATCACGCTCGGTCTCGAAGGAATCGACGGCCATTTTCTCGTAAAACTCCATCAGCTCCGACAGATGTTTGTCCATCAAAAAGTGTGTCAGAGCCCAAGCTTGGCCGTACGCTGCGAGTACCGAAAAATGACTGCCGGCTCGATCGAAAATCTTGTCCGTCACAACGAACTCGATGCTTGAGTGCTCCGGGTCACGAGACAGGATCCGATAGTAGCCAAGCCGTTGTTCATTCACGGCACCGATGCCGGCCCAGGTCGCCTCCTTCGGCGATTCAAAGTAGCTAGCCAAGCCCTCGTGAGCCCAACGAACCTGAAACTTCTCGCGATCGAGCAAGCCTGAGTTCGCCGCCAGTTGATGGGTCGCCTCGTGGGTGACGACTTCAATCTCTTGGTTCTCTCCCGAGATATCAATCAATAGCTCAAACGTCTTTGCGAAACGGATCAGCTCGCCAGCGCCCGCGACTCGAGTACGCTTCGCCATTTCGCGAATTTCCTGCAACTGTGTGACGAGTTGGTTCGCTCCTTCGAGCGCCTCATCTGTTTTCTGGCGGTAGAAGATCGCGATGTTTTCCTTCGGCGAATAGAAACCAGCTGCCGTTTTCAACGACGGGCTAAGGATTTTGACAAAATTCAAATAGTCAGCGTGTTCGTCAAAGAGAACCACTCGCAATGGTTCACGCGGGACACGGAGAGGGTGACCCTCCAATGCATACTTCATGTAGAAGCTGTCATAAACTTGCTCCAACAACTGCAAGCGATGTTCGGCAATCGTTTTCTTGTAGTGCGGATCCTTTTCGTCAGAGGTGTCGTGAAGCAAGACGAAGTGGCGGCTGCGAGCAACCTTCATTTCGTCGTTCTTGACGAACTCTCGCATCTCCTGCACGACACTCGGCGACATCGGTACGGTACCACGCCGGTACTGAACCAGCTTCACCATCAATTTCACTTTGGCATTCGTCGCATCCGCTTTCCAGGCATCACCCAATGCCGAGTCGGCTTCCTTCAGCATGCCCTTTTGCACACACCACAAAGCGAGATCCAGGTAAGCGGTTGCGTTTCCTTCGCGCCGTGCAGCCGATCGCCGTGCTCCATACCGTTGCTGCGTCGTCTGCGTACGAACAATTCGGCAATCCGTTGCACCAAAATGAAGCGTTCCGCGATTGTGACGGTAGGAAACCGTGCCACCTGGATTGACGGTTGCTTTGCCCATCAATTTGAACGTCAACGTCGTTCCAGGAACCGTGTAGAGAACAAGATCGCCACGCACACTTGGCGTCGACAGCAACCAACAAGCGATCGTGATCGCGCTCAACCGAAAAAATGGATTCATAACCCCAGATTCAACGACGCAAAAGCAGCCCTGAATCACCCCACGTAATTGCTATAGTGACATCTGAAAATACTACAGAAGAGTGTATTCTAAGTTGGCAGCCTTCTGTTCACAGGTTTTTCTAGGTTTGGTAATCATCCCTTCCAGCAAACGAGCCTCGGTGTCTGAAACGCCCGAATCTATCCCTCCCATGTCGCTGCCTCGTTTGTGGGCAGTTTTTTCTCTGGTACTTGTAGCTGTAACGCATAACCTTTGGTTTGGTTCCGAGTATCCGGCCATTTCGTTGGTAGCGCTTCCTTGGGCAGACTCTCTGGCCCTGCGTTGGCTCTCATCTCTGGTGCTTGTCGCAGCACTGCTCCTGGTCGCGCGCGCCTCGATGCGTCTGCAGAAGTCTTGGCTGCTTGTTTCCGCCGCCCTGTGGGTTTCGTTTCTGTTGGATCAGCATCGGATGCAACCGTGGGCCTATCAGATGGCGATTTACGGATTGATCTTCGCTGCGATCCCGAGCGATTCGGCACGGAGAACTCTGATTCCGCTCGTCGCGAGCATCTACATCTACAGTGCGCTCGGCAAGTTTGACTATCAATTCGCTCACACCGTTGGTCAAGACTTCCTGTCAGCCGCAACGAAGTTGTTTGGAGGAATCCCAAATCACTTCGATCTTCCGTCGCGCGCGAAGCTGGCAATGCTGTTTCCGTCGTTCGAACTACTTGCTGGTGTCGGCCTACTGTTGAAGCCAACACGGAAAATCGCAGGCGTGATGGTGATTGCAATGCACCTCGGCCTGATCTCACTTCTAGGGCCTTGGTCGCTCGATCACAGTACCGGTGTCTTGGTCTGGAATTTCGCGTTGATGGTGCAAGCCTACATTTTGTTCGTCAAAGGCGAGCGAGATACCAGGCGTGAGCAATCAACTGTCCCGACACTGGTTTGGGCTCTTGTGTTCGCGGTCATGATTGCACCGGCGAGCGAGCGATTTGGGTATTGGGATCACTGGACTTCGTGGGCGTTGTACGCGCCCCACACGAGCCGCGTCGAGATTGAGGTTCACAAGTCAGCGATCGACCAGCTTGATCCCGAACTCCAGCAGGTTGCTGCCGAAGGCGAGGGTGGCTGGCGGCGATTGTCGATTGGCCGTTGGTCACTCGACCAACGTGGCGTTCCTGTCTATCCGCAAGGCCGATACCAATTGGGCCTGGCCATGCAGATTGCCGATCAAGCAGGCCTGAAACAAGAAATTCGTGCCACGCTACGTGGAGTCGCAGATCGATGGACGGGTAAACGAGAGACAACGCGAATGCTGGGACGTGACGAAATCCAACGTGAGTTGGCGCGATACTGGCTGACGGCTGTCGAGCCGCGCTAGATCCCCATCTGCTGCAAAATGTCAGCGACACGCCCGAGCGTTTTGGTCAACACTGGGTGTGAGTCCCCGAACCGCTGCGCCGAGTCAGCAACTTGATCGCTGAGGCTCTTTTCTTGTTCCCCAACCTGTTTTTCGAGCACGGCCTGAATCTCTTTCATCGTTGCCTGAAGTTTTTCGACATCCTGCCCATCCAGATGCTCCGAATCGGTCAGCTCACGATGTACAACTTCAAGTGCTTCGTTTAGTTCTTGATGGCTCACGTTGATTTCCTTTTTCCATTCCAACAGTCATGCGTCTCTTTGAGAATCTTAAATCGTCGCAAGCGATCTACGCAAAGGGATTCTTATTTGTGATCCTGGCGATTCTGTCTGGTGGCCTACTGATCGCCCGAGCGGCTGAGCTCGAAATCGCCTTTCTATTGGCGATCTGTCTGTGGGCAAGCTGTCGGGCCTACTATTTCGCGTTCTACGTCATCGAGCACTACGTTGACCCGACTTATCGGTTCAGCGGACTGGTCGATTTCTGCAAGTACATGCTATCGAAGCCGGCTGAACAGGACGAAAACCGCGAGGAATGAAATCTGCGGACATCCATCGCGCATCAGTTTGATTTCGAGTCAGCTTTCCGCTTTTGGGCGGCCCTACGTTGGTGCAACGGGGGCACGATATGTGACGCCAGTCCAATCCAAGACCAAGACTTGATGATGTAGTAGTTGGGATCAAACTCCCACCAGCGATGCTGAACAGTCGCTGAAGACTGATCCGCATGATGGTTGTTGTGCCATCCTTCCCCCGATGTGATCAGGGCCACGAACCAGTTGTTGCGGCTATGGTCGTCCGTGTCGTGGTTTCGATAGCCAAACATGTGCGACAAAGAGTTGACCGACCAAGTGATGTGCCAAACCCAAACCACTCGGGCAATCACTCCCCACACAAAAACGCTGGACGCGAGCTGAAACGCTTCGCCACCGAACCCGTAGTACAGGCCTGCACCGATATAGGCCAAGAGATAAATCAGAAGCCCGTGGGCAACAAAAATTGCGACGCTCGCAAATGGCTTTTTCTCCAGCCACATGTAGTACGGATCATCCAGAATGTCGCGCGCGTACTTCTTATAGAGACCGAACTTGTTTGTGTTTCGATTCTCATAAACCAACCATTGGAAATGCGACCAAAAGAAGTTCACCAATGGACTGTGAGGATCTTCTTGATGATCCGACTCGCAATGATGAAGACGGTGCCAGGCGACCCAACGCGCCGGCGTTTCTTGACCGTTGCACAACGCGATGGTTACCAGAAAACGCTCAAACCACTTCGGCGTGCGAAAGCTTCGGTGCGTTAACAGGCGGTGATAGCAGATCGGTATTCCAATCGCTCCCAAAAACTGCACGCCCAAAGCGAAGACAATCACGCCTGTCCAGCTAAAGAACCAAGGCACGAAAACCAGCAACGCCAACGAGTGAAAAGCGATGAACGAAATCACGTAACTGACGTAAAGTC
Organism: Rubripirellula sp.; assembly: GCA_045110715.1. Taxonomy (GTDB): domain Bacteria; phylum Planctomycetota; class Planctomycetia; order Pirellulales; family Pirellulaceae; genus Rubripirellula. Next base: position 27,818 of record JBGCGI010000046.1, on the reverse strand, counting down.
GGTCCGTGTTCACACCCGCTGGTTTGGGTATCGAAACAGCGTCACGTCCACCCAACGGGGCAGCGGGGCTGCCTTCTTGGGACACCGATGTTGTTGCCTGCTCCGCGGGCGGTTGCCTTGTAGCAAACACAGAACCAGGATCTTTGGTGCCAACTGGCGATTGACTCATAAAACATTCCTTTGCGGCGCGCCACGAGGGCGAACCCGTTGATCGAATCAATCGCGCTGCGTTTATCGAATTTAGGTTTAGACGTTCTTCCAGGCGCCGTCAGCAGCACTGCTAAGTACCGCCTCACAAACTCTTTGAGTTTCTTGTGCGTCACGAAAAGTGGGATGGCAGGGAGTCCCATCTTGCAACGACTTCAAGAAGTCAGCGACTTGGTGCACAAATGTATGCTCGTAGCCGATTTGCAGTCCTGGCACCCACCATTTGTCCATGTAGGGATGCTCTCCGCTGTGATCTGTCACGTGAACAGATCTCCACCCGCGGAGTTTACTCTCATCGTCGTGACTGAACCACTCCAAACGATGTAAATCATGGAGGTCCCATCGAATAGACGCGTTCTCGCCGTTGATCTCGAAGGTATAGAGAGCTTTGTGGCCTCTGGCATAGCGGGTGGACTCAAACAAACCCAGTGAGCCGTTCTGGAAGCGACACAGGAATGCACAGGCGTCGTCGATCGTGACCGGCTCCATCTTGCCGGTTTCGTTGTGCATCCGCTCCTTGATGAACGTCTCTGTCATCGCGGTCACGTTGTCGATCGATCCGTTCAACCACAAAGCGGTATCAATGCAGTGAGCAAGCAGGTCGCCTGTCACGCCCGATCCAGCGGCGGCCGCGTCGAGTCGCCAAAGAGCGGCACCACCCTGCGGCACGTCATCAGAAATCGTCCAATCTTGCAGAAAATTGGCACGGTAATGAAAGATGCGGCCTAAACGGCCTTCGTCGATCAGTTGCTTGGCCATCGTCACTGCGGGTGCACGACGGTAATTGTACCAGACCGTATTTGGCACTCCCGCCTTCTCGATTGCTGCAACCATCGTCTCGCCCTCGGTAGGGTTCAGCGCCAACGGTTTCTCGCAAAGGATCATCTTGCCTGCTTCAGCAGCAGCGATCGCAATTTCGGCATGCGAATTGTTTGGCGTGCAAATATCAATCGCATCGATGTCAGATCGCTCGATCAGTTTTCGCCAATCGGTTTCAATCGATTCGTACTGCCATTGAGTCGCAAACTCCTGCGCTTTCTCTGCGGTGCGACCGCATACAGCTTTCAAGACAGGACGATATTCAAGCTCAGGAAAGAAGTCGTTGACTCGCTTGTAACCGTTGCTGTGGGTTCGCCCCATGAAGCCGTAACCGACGAGTCCAATGTTGAGAGGTTTCATAATCTGGATTCAAGTTGAGTGTTTTAAAAGTGGACTTGAGTGTGCTTTGTGGTGAGACGATCAGGAGCAATGTGCGTTACGAACTTTGATCATCGTGTCCAAGATCGTATTCCATGTGCTGGAGTCTTCGAGCACTGAGTTGGGGAACATGCAACCGTCCCAGCAGATGTGTTGAATCCCGCGCTGTTCAAAATCTTTCAACCAGTAGCCAGAGCACTTGACGATGTCCAACTTTCCGTTGGGGTCATCGGCGCGGCAATGCTTGCCCGTCTTGTCGTGGGATCCTGCGCCGTGAACTTCACCATCGTTTTGAGCAACGTGAAAGTCGATGGTCCAAGGACGGAGCTTGTCGGTCATCTCTTCATACTTGGCATAGAACTCGTCCTCGCCATAGCCCGCTTGTAGCAAGGCGTGCTCGGGCGCGTTGTATCCCATCAAGTACAGGTAGGTGTGAGCGAGGTCAGCTTGGAACCCAAGTGATTCGGGCATGCCAACTGCTTCGAGCAGGTCCAGCATGTCTTTCCAACTGTGCATGCCGGCCCAACAGATCTCGCCCTCTGCAGCAAGTCGCTCGCCATGATCGGCTGCGATCTTGGCCGCTTCACGGAATGTGTTGGCGATCTTGGACGTATTTCCTGGCTTGTCTTCTGCCCATTTCTCAACACCGAATTCAGCACTGTCGATGCGGATCGCACCGTACTTACGAACACCGTGTTCATTGAAGATGCGAGCGACGCGGCAAGCCATCTTCACGGCGGAAAGAAACTTGTCGGTCTGCTCCTTGTCACCCATTGCTGAATCACCGACGGTTCCGGGCCAAATCGGTGCGACCAACGAACCGATCGAGAAACCTTTGCTTTGAACCATGTCGGCGATCGCCCGCAGGTCATCATCGCTGGCTTCGGGATCGGTGTGAGGCAAGAACAAAAAGTAATCGATGCCATCAAACTTCTCGCCATTCACCTCGGCGGCTGCAGACAGATCGACCATGTGCTCCAAACCGATCGCTGGCTCTTGGCCTTCGTCGTCACCCTTGCCGACCAAACCCGGCCACATCGCGTTGTGAATTTTCATATTGATACTCTTAGGTTTTGATGAAAGGTGAAGAATAACTATTTCGATGTGCCGTCTCGGCAGAAGGTCAGGTCCAAAGTAACGCAGACCAACAAGTGGTTCGCTGCCACGGTGGATTGAGACCGCCGAGTGTAATTTGAGTTGCTCGGTAGCGTTCGCCGGGGGTAAATGTTTTATTGGCTGGCAGCATTCGGTACAAGAATGGCACAGAATACGCCCTCGATTGGTACCTCGATCCGTGCGAATGCAGGGAGGCTAGGAGCAATTTTCCGGCTAAGTGCAACGCCCGTCCAAACCCAATAAAAACCAGCATGACAACAAAAACCGCCACTCTGCGTGCGTTCGGCGACCGACAGGCGAGCATCCAGTGGGACAACGCATCGCCCCTCACAATGGAAATCGAGACCCGTGAGGGGGTCATTCACACGCGATACGGGCGATTCTGCGGTGGAGCCGCTGATCAGGTCGAGGTGATCGAAGTCGACACGGGGGCCGTGCGAGTCATGATTCTGCCGTCTCGCGGAATGGCGATTTGGAAACTCGAGTCTGCTGGCGTTCATTTCGGTTGGAATTCACCTGTCATTGGCCCGGTTCATCCATCCCAGGTGCCCGTGTTTGATCCCAGCGGTATCGGTTGGTTGGAAGGATTTGACGAATTGGTCGTCCGCTGCGGATTGGAAAGCAACGGCGCCCCCGAACATAGCGCGACCGGCCAGCTGGTTCATCCTCTGCACGGGCGAATCGGAAACCTCCCCGCCGACTCGCTGTCGATCGAATACGACGAGGCATCTGGCCGCTTAGAAGTGATTGGCGAAGTCCTGGAGTCTCGTTTGTTCATCAAACGGCTTCGGCTCAGAAGTCGCATCCGATTCCAAGCAGGCAGCCCCAATGTCGAGCTGCTTGACGACGTGACCAATGAGTTGACCAAGCCAGCGACAATGCAGTTGCTGTATCACATCAATGTCGGCACGCCTGTGCTGGGCGCAGGTGCCACCTTGGAAGCGCCGATCGAGTCTTTGGCACCCAAGGATGCTCTGTCAGCAAGCGAGATTGAACAATGGAATCAGTTTGCGGAAGCCGAGGAGGGCTACTCTGAACGCGTCTACTTTGCCAAGTTGCGCTGTGATGACACAAATAGCACAACAGCGATGCTGCGAGCGGCCAGCGGAGAACAGGGATTGGGTGTCACCTTCAATACCACCGGCCTTCCGCGATTTGTGCTCTGGAAAAACACTGCAGCCGAAAGTGATGGGTACGTGACAGGACTTGAACCAGCCAGCAACTTCCCCAACGAGCGATCCTATGAAGAAAAACAAGGTCGCGTCGTTGAACTTGCAGGAGGGGAAACAGCTTCCTTTCGGGTGACGCTGCTTCCTCTCACATCGGCGGACGACGTTAAGAAACTCAGCTCCCGAATCAAGACTCTGCAGGGTGACGAACCGGGCACGATCCATCCGTCGCCACGACCAGGATGGTCACCTGGCGCGTAGGCTCGCGCCTACTTCACGGATTCGCCAGCGATTTGGAAAATTGCAAAGTGCGTTGCTCCCTTAGGACCAACGCCACCTGGATAGCGATAGCTCTTGGTATCGATTTTGAACTTGCCTTCGACCGTCACAGGACGCGTAACGAAGTCCGTTGTTTTGCCAGGCACCATCTCGATAATGACGCAATCAAACAGTGCAGCACCTGGACCGAAACAGCACTCTTGGTTGTCGCGAACCAGAACGAACTGATCGATATCGGTTTCCTTAAATAGGGTTGCTGGCAGAATGTAACCTCGCAGCTTGACCTTTTTGCCAACAAGCTTTTTGACATCCGCATCAGCGAGCATTTCATCACGAAACTTAGCGTCCTTCTCAATCTCGAACTTCAAATCGTCGAAGTTGATTTCGCCTTTTGCGCGAGACGCGTCGCTGCTCTTACGCTCTTCCACACCCTTGGCTGGCTTGACGTCATCGCTGGATTCCACCCTTCCTATCAGACAGAAGGCAACCAGCGACAGAAACGCGACGACTCGCAAGATGACCATGATTGGATACTGCAGCGGGGAGGAAGGGATCGAACCTCCATTATACCTCATCAGATGGCTGCAAAGACAATACCAATGACGATCTCAGACGCGATCCCTGATCCGAGGACCGGGATCCTGTCGACCTGAGTCGCAGCTACTTGATGTATTCGACTTTCATCTTGTAGAAGACGTTGTTGTCGAAATCTGTCATCTTTTGTGGCGCTCGATTGAGCTTGAATTCGCCTGCCAGCTTTTTCTTCGTCAAGCCAGCTTTGGTGGTCTGGCCACCCTGCAGATTGATCTCGATCATGTCGCTGCTCTTGGGCTGGCCTCCGAAGCAGCAGGTCCCCAAGTCGGGAACGAGAATGAATCGTTTCAGCAATCCACTCCCCGAGGAAGGGTGGATGTAGCCTTTCAAGAACACGGGATCACCGTCGATCTCCATGGCCTTCTCGGTCGGCCGATCCGGTCCACCTGTCTCTTGCTGCAGCAGGTAGAAGGGCACCCGCGTGTAGCCATCTGGAACTTCGGTCATGTAGATGTAGGTGTGCATGCCAGCACCAGCGGCGATCACGACGAAGTTCAAAACCATTCCAGCGATCGCGATTTGCTTCCCATCAAACTCTTCTGGGAACCGAGCGATCTTGCGATAGGCCGCCAATCCGACCACGAAACCGACAACCGCCAATCCCAACGTGGGCCAGAAAAAGAAACCCAGCAGCAAAGCGATGAACGCAAATCCACACGAAGTGATCGCGCTGGAGCTCATCGCCCGATAGGGGAATTCGACCTCATCGGTCGAAGTCATCTGAATCTCAGCGGGGGAAGACATTTCAGCTGTAGACATTTTCACCGAAATCTATCGCGGGGATCAGTTTCCAGGGTTCACGAAGACCGTGCGGCCTGCGACCCACCAGAAAGGAGTAAGAATTGAGCAATCATCAGAGTGGCTAACGCCAGACCCATTACGTAGACCAGCCGCCAAGGGTTCATTGACAATGGCAGATTGACGGCGGGAGTCGCGGCCCCAATCGGGGTCGTGTCGGCGGTCAGCTTGCCAACAGGCAGTAAACTGGCCTTATTGTCCAATCTGGCGACCGAACCTCGACGGTTGCGGCGTACGGACGAACTACTCGATCCAGTGTCTCGGGCCGGGATTGGAATGGAGAAAAAAGTGTTGGCGCGGCGAACGCTCTCTGGATCCACTTCTTCCAATTTCTTGATCGCTGCTTTGGCCTCGGGAAGTGGACAGGCTCGCAAGTAGTTGACGACGGGTACACGAACCCAGTTGTTGTCTTCCTGGGCTTCCATGAACAACTTCGATAGACGATCGATCTGGCTCCAATCGCTCCAACGAGCCAAATCGGGAATCACCAAGTCCGCCAAGTCGGTTCGGTCCAGCACATGATGGAGTGACTCCACGAGCGCACTGCGTGGAATCACGCCGCCCTCGGTGCCGTGAAAACGAACGGCCATGATCGCGGCGTACGTATCGGCATACGGTGCTTGCTTGTTCGCGAGAAACAACTCGTTGATCAAAGGCAAACCCTTCTCACCCGCCAGCGTCAGGTAGCAGGCAATCAATGCATCCAAACCGCCGCGCGAACTCTTCTGCGTGCTTCGAAGCATCTTCTCTAAGAACGGCAAGTCTTTCTCATCACCACAGACACCAAGCATCGTAAGGAAAAGTCGCTTTCGATCGGTTGCCATTTCGGGCTCGCCAATCCATTCGAGCAATTGATCGTGATCGATATCGGGTGAGAGCTTCTTGATCTCGTCATACGGCGCGATGGCGAACTCGTCATAGGCATCGCGAGCCAGCATTGACTCTTCGTCTTGCAAGTGCTTGTAGAAAAACTTCAGTCGAGCCAAGTCGTCATCGGGCAACTGCGTGAGGCGATCGATGTAATCCTCGGATCGTTTGGTGACGGGCAAGCAAGACCATTGCAACTCCGGTGGGTCCACACCAGAAAGCATGAACCGTCGACCGATACTAACGTCGCCATAGTAAATCGCGCGAACTTCCTGGCCTTCCTCAATCAACCCATCGCCTTTGAGAACCTTGACGACCTTCATCATCACTTCGCCACTTTCTTTGTTGCGCGTGACGTCACTCTGCGTTGAGGTTGCGATCACAACCGCATCCATCGCTGCCATCTCTTGACGCAGCGTTTGCGAAACCGCGTTGCAGAAAGGACAGCTATTGGCTGGCGACTGACCGAGCGAAACCAAGACAAAGGCCAACGCGGCGGTCGGAAGTCGGAAGCGTAAGGCGTTCATGGGAAATACCAAAGGATTGCTGGGACACCAGGTCACAATTTATGTCTGCATCAATCATAGGTGCCGGGGACTGTCGGTGAGAAGTCGTTCTTGAGCCGCTTCTGGCGGTTCCGCAGAGTTTTCCCGCCGAAATCCATCCCTGAACGACTCAACCGGTGCTACTGGATCTGCCGATAGTGACGGTACGTCGGGTCTGAAACCGAACCAGTTGAGGTGCGCTTTGATGAGCCTGAACTAGATCAAGACCGCGGTTTGACGGGCAATCCGTCGACCGTAACCGACTGAACTCAGCCAAAAACACACGATACAAGCCGATAACTGGCCGTTTCGTAACGTCTCGAGGGGGGACGCTGTGATGCTACGACATCTTTTGATCGCCGCGGTATTGACCTGCAGCTACGTCGCTATGTCCGAATCGGCCTCAGCCGACCAACGCGCCTACGGTCGCAGTTGGGGCGGCCAAACCGATATGCGGGATTGGAATCGCTTCTACCACTACCCGTACGTCTACTATCCCCAAAATTTTTGGGGGCAGGAGTACTTCCGCAGCAGTGATAGCATGTACAACCGCTATCCGCAGGAAATGCAGATTCCGGTCTACAACAAGAAGTGGCACAACTTTTATCCAAGCAATCGGCGGTTCCACTCCGGTCACCACTTCATCTTGGATGTTTTTTAGTTCACGCGCCTGACTTGGACACTACCATCCTGCTTGGAGTCGCCCGATCATTCGGGTGAACGATTCGATCGCGTGATGCGCGGTCGGGACTGGAAAGTGGTTCGGCAATTGTCATGGCAACTGGAACGAAAATTCGCGCGCTCTCGCGGCTCCTCGATGCAAACGAGGCACCGCTTTGGGCGATTTCGCCATCGGGTGTTCTGATCTATTTGTCTGCTGGCTGCGCGAAGTGGCTGGGCGTTGATCTGGAACTCTTGATCGATCGTCGTTCCGTCGCTGGTGCGCCGGTTTCGGATGACCCATTGGATCAGTTGGCCGCCTCGCTTTCCCCGCCTGTCGGTTTGACCGAACGGGGCAGTGGTTCACTGAAAATCCAACCGCCCATCGTTGGTGAGCACCGACCCGAGGCCATCGAAGTTCGCTTCACGCGAGTTGGCGCGGGGGATTCATGCTTGATCATCGCGGTAGGCGGATTGTTCGATGATCGATCGGTTGATCTCGAATTGCGAGACGCGGTGGCGATTCGACAACGTTTGGATGGCTGGCGTCGACGTCATGCAGCACTCGCGACGATCGCTGCGACCGGTCAGTCGATTGCATCCCGTCGGCTGCGGCGACGTTTGAAAGTCGCAGCGAAGACGCGAACGGACATTGGATTTTTCGGCAGGACCGGATGCGGAAACGAATCTTTGGCTCTTAGAGTCCACCAAGTTTCATCGCCTGGTGAATCGATCGTGATCGTCGATGGACCGTTGATGGATGCAGAGTTGCTGGACGCTACGCTCAGCTCGCTTGTGCATCAGCTGACGGAATCCTCCGATGCGGAGGCGACGGTGCTGGTTCGCGACCTGGACGAAATGCCGGCTGAAGCGCAAGCCCGTTTGGTGGCTTTGTTGGAGACATTCTTGCCACGTCTTCGCTTGCTTGGATTGTGCGGTCCACGCCCCGCAGTGCTGCTGGAAGCGTTGGACGAGGAATCCCTATCGATTGACGACCGCCTTGCCGATCGAGCGATCACGGGTCTGTGCCCTGACCTGATCGAAATCCTGAGTGCTCTGACAGTCGAGAATCCTCCTTTGGCATCTCGGGTCGACGACGTTCCCATGATGGCAACCGCGCTTTTGGACGCCCGTCGTGCCGCGGGTGAATCATCCGTTGCTGAACGCATCAGCCGGGCTGCATTGGATAGCTTGGTTGTCTATCCGTGGCCGGGAAACTTCGACGAGCTGGATCAAGCCATTCGCCATGCGATTCGACGTTCAACAGGCACATCCATCGGCATCGAACATCTGCCGTTGGCAGTCCGCTCGTTTCGCCCCGGTGAAGATCCCGCCAGAATCAAAAGCAAATCGATCTCGTTGGATGACGCTGTCTCGCGCTATGAACAGCAATTGATTCAGGAAGCACTGGATGCTGTGGATGGAAATCGTGCCGAAGCAGCTCGACAATTGGGGATCAGTCGGGCAAGACTGCTGCGAAAAATCGACGCCCCATCCAAGTCGGACCATGATTGAAAATGGAAAGTGAATCGCTCTCCTCCGGCGGCTTTCTGCGACTGGGAAACCAGCTTCGCAGCTGGATGGTGTGTGCCGAGCACGAGCGTTGGATCACAGCGGTTCGTCGATTTGCTCCCGAGATGATGGCACCCCTGGTCCCCGCCATCCATGCTTTCCAACCAAGCCAAGTCAAAGCGTCGTTGAAAACCAAACCGAACCTGCAGGCTGTCCTGCTTTGGGAAGTCAGACAGGGCTCCGTGCTCGACGCCTGCGACAACTTGGCACAAATCCGAATCATGGCTCGACAAGTCTTCTGCATCTTGGCCGTGACTGAGCTTGGCGAGCGCGAAAAGACGGTTTTGGCGGAGCTTGGATCTGCTGCCATGATCCGTCACCCAGAAGAATTGCCTGCTCTTGCTGGAATGCTGAAGACCTACTTCAATCGCTCGTCGCAAACCAAAGCGTAGTCGAGCGTCTTTCTGGCCCAAAACGTCTCGGCGAGGCTCAAGGTCCCGATCGGTTGAAAAACCTTGGCTCCACGCCGGCTTCGCTGGACAACGGCGCTATCCTGTTAGACTACCACTCCTGACGTCTTCGTCCGAATCCCTAAAAATATCGATCATGAGCAACCTTTCTGTCGAATCCGTTCGCAAAGCCATTGGCAGCCATCCTGACCCCGAAACTGGGCGTCCGCTGGAGTCCATGGGCCAAATCAAAGAGGTCGCCGTTGACGGCAATCTTGCAAATATCACCATCGGACTCTCGTCTCATTCTGCCCCGATCGCTGACGACGTTGTCGATGCACTTGAATCGAAAATTCATGCGGTCGCACCTGGTAGCGAAGTAAAAATCGAAGTCGTCGATCATCATCGTCCACCCGCCCGCGTTGGCCAAATCGCGTTGAAAGCGAAAAGCGTGATCGCGGTCGGCAGCGGCAAAGGTGGCGTCGGCAAAAGTACCGTCGCGACTTCGATCGCACTGACGCTACGCCGATACGGAGCAAAAGTCGGTCTGATGGACGCCGATGTCTATGGCCCAAGCGTGCCACATCTGCTGGGGCTCGCCGGGCGACCAGAGATCAACGCCGCGAAACGAATCGAACCGATCATGTTGGGTGGTGACATGCCGGTGATGTCGATGGGCTTTCTCGTGGAACCAGATCAAGCGGTGATTTGGCGCGGGCCGATGTTGCACGGCTCGATCAATCAATTCTTGGGCGAAACTGATTGGGGCGAACTGGATTACTTAATCATCGACATGCCACCAGGAACAGGCGATGTCGCTCTCACGTTGTCTCAGGCGCTTCCGCTGGCAGGCGCCGTTGTCGTCTGCACGCCACAAGAGGTCGCGTTGCTGGACGCGATCAAGGCCATCAGCATGTTCCGCAAGGTCAACATTCCCTTGTTGGGAATGGTCGAAAACATGAGCGGGTTCCTATGCCCCGATTGTGGCAAGACCTACGACATCTTTGGTCGAGGTGGCGCTCGCGCGAAAGCAGAAGAAACCGGCGTACCGTTCTTGGGTGGAATGCCAATCGACATCAAGTTGCGAACCGCGGGTGATGAAGGCCGCTTGGCAGATGTCATCGAGAACGATGAAGCCGCCCGCGCGCCTCTCGACGCGGTGACCAAGGCGCTCGTCCGAAGCTTGGCTTCTAAGGCAGCTGCCAGCCCTCCCAAGGTCAGCCTGCCGACGCTCTAGCGAGAGCACCAGGGCTGCTCTCTCGCCCTCCATCTCCCTGCAATGATGCAGCGTGAGGTGGCGACGCGCGGGGGATCAGGGCGTTCGAAGTGATGTTGCTGGACTCAGAACGCACCGAGTCACCTGTACTCGGTGATCTCTGCGGGACGCCTGTCTGAGAATCCCGACTGGTGAACAAATCCACCCTAAGTCCGTCATCGAGCTGGTCTGCGGCCGATTAGGCCGGCTTGAGCTGGCGCAGTCCACGAAAAAAGCCGCTTCAGAGACTGAACCCTGAAACGACTTGATGGTTAACGGTTCGGTTAAAACCGAATCTAAGAATGGCCTAACGGCGCTTCTTAGCAGCTTTCTTCTTAGTCGAACGCTTTTTAGTAGCCTTCTTCTTAGTAGCTTTTTTCTTAGTAGCCTTCTTCTTGGTGGCTTTCTTCTTCGTAGCCTTCTTCTTAGTCGAACGCTTCTTAGTAGCCTTCTTCTTGGTTGCTTTCTTCTTAGCAGCCTTCTTCTTGGTTGCCTTCTTCTTAGTCGAACGCTTTGCAGCCTTCTTCTTAGCAGCCTTCTTCTTTGCTTTCTTCTTGGCCATGTGTTTTCCTCCGCTTGAAAGGAAACGTAGGTGAGTCCTCGAGACTTTTAACGCGACGCATTAGAAGTCACCGGCCACGGCTCACCATCCGTCAAGTAGTTGAAGCTCTGAACCACGAAGTGGGTGCTGAGTTAACATCATGCAACTCATCTTTTACTTCGATTCCGCTCATCCTTTCAACCGTTAAAAAACTGGGCGTAACTTTACGCGCTTCTGCAGATTCCGCAACATCTTTTTTCAAAAAAAACTGCTTGCGTGGAAAAAAAGTTTTGCTAAGTGATCGCTTTCTTTCCTTTTGTTTTCGTCAATCTTCATGCACACGAACGTGCAAAACGTGCGCACATAGCGAAAAAAACTCGTGTTGCGCGCTGCAATGCCAACACTTCAAAAGTGTCCGCCGCCTGCCTGTTGTATCGCTTGAAAATTTGTCACACCAAGTACCAAAAATAAGAAGCCCATGTACTGCTGGCCGTTTGAAAAACCGTAAGCGGCCATCAAAGCAGAAGCGATCACACTGATCCAAAGTGACTGAACAATGTTGCCTCCTTGGATCTGCACGATCGAGCGCATGATCTGTCCGCCATCAAGCGGATACACGGGTACTAAATTCAAAAGCGCCCAAACGATGCTCGGATAGATGTAAAACGATACCATCGAAAACACACCGGGACTATCGATCACTGCGCCGTCCAACATTCCCGGAACCTTCGCCAGTGGACCAGGCATCCAAGTAAACACCCACAGCTGGTATCCCGCCGCTTTCACAACGGCAACCACCACCAATGCTGAAACGACCTGCGCGAGGGGGCCTGCAAACGAGATCCACATGTTCTGTTTCGGCGAGATGCCCCCGTACCCTCGCCCACCTTGAAGCGAATTGGTCGGTATCGCCAGACCTCCAAAGTGATAAAGCACAATCGACGCGTTCAATCCGTTCTGACGAAACGCCAGCGCATGTCCCAACTCGTGAATCAAAATCGAGACGAACAGGCACAACGTCCAAAGCACCAACAGCGGTAGCAGACCCGGACTGGCAGCGTCAAAACCGTCGTCCAGACCTCGTACCAGACTGAACCCGAATACGGCCCCTGCCAGCCAAAAGGTCCACGAAATGCGGACGGGAAATCCCATCAGCGTGAACCGGAGATCGTACGGCGAATGAGCAGGTTCTTGAAAAATCATGACGCTGTGAATAGATGAGTTTCGCTAGGCGTGGCAAGAATCCGATGCGATGGATTTGAATCCGCTGAGCCAGCTGATGGCATGGATCGTAACGTTACGACCAGTTCCACCCAACCACAATGACCGTAACCGATTACCGAACGAATTGAGTTAAATCGATTTCGATCGGCTCTGAATCCTCACTCCATTCCAACAACTGCCTCGCAATCTTGGCGACGACTTCACGTTCGATGGCTCGTTGCAACGGTCTCGCTCCCAACAACGGGTCAAATCCAACTGCCGCCAACTTCTTGACGACTGATTCGTCCCATTTCAATTGAACGCGACGCGACTGCATTGCCTCTCGTTTCGCCAAACTTCGCAACTCTTTCTCAACAATCTTTTCGATCGCTGCGGCTGGCAGTGCATCAAACGTAACGACTTCGTCCAAACGATTGAGGAACTCTGGACGAAACTCCTGTTCAATCGCGCGGCGCACCGCCCGGCTATCGTTTCCACCAAATCCCACCGATGACGTGCTCTTCGATCCGACGTTGCTGGTCAGAATCACGATCGCTCCGCACAAAGTCGTCGTGCGGCCAAATCGATCGGTTAAACGTCCCTCATCGAGCGCAGACAACAAACAATCGTGAATCTCCGGTGACGACTTCTCAAACTCGTCGAACAGCACGACGCTCATCGGCTTGGAACGCAACTTGCCAATCCATGGCGCGACTTCGCCATCAGGTCCGATGGTGAATCGATCGACCGCATCCCAGCCTCCAAACTCGCTCATATCCAACCGGATCAATGGCTTCTGGTTTGCCTCAGACTGGCCAAACAAATAGTCCGACAGAGTTCGCGCTAGCTGCGTCTTTCCGACGCCCGTTGGGCCACAGAACAGCATCGTTGCGACCGGACGTCGCGGATCACAGAGCCCCGCTTTCAAACGCAGCACCACGTTGGTCACGGATTCCACTGCATCAGGTTGACCAATCACATCCCGGCCAAACCGATCCCGCAATTCTTCGGCGCGCAAGGTCATCGAATCGCGCAGCATCGCGTCTGGCAATCCCGTCAACTTGGTGAATTGCTGGACAATCATCGCGGTTGTGATCTTGCTGACTGATTCGTGCCTCGCTTGCTGAGTCACGTCGCTAATCAACTGCACGACCCCCCGAGGAGGCGATTGATACGGCATGAACTGCCCAAACAGGCGTGTCGCTGTCGATCCCGCCGTTTCCTCGACTTCCATCCGATCATTGCGGCCTGCATCGCGCAGCATCGTGCAAGCGACGTCCTGAGTCTGTTCCTGCGTCAGCGGTTCCATATTTTGGACTTGAAAACACTCCGCCCAACCCGGCAGCAGCCGACGAGCCGCATCAAGTTCGTCGGGCGTCGTTTCGGCGATCAATCGGACTTCACCGCGGCGGACATAAGGCATCAAAAACGCCGCCAATGAGTCCGTCGGCTGGGTTCCCCCCAATCGCACCAAATCAATCAGAGAGGACAACAACAATACTCCGCCGATCGACTCCAATTCGGCCAACACCTGTTCAAGTCGTTGCTCCCATTCGCCCAAGTACTGCATTCCGGCAATCAAGTTCTCTGCGGAACTCGCCCAGACGACCGGTGGTGGAACTGGGTAGCCTTCCACCTTCGCTTGTGCTCTGGCTTCGATCTGGCGCGTTGTTGCTGCCAACTGAACCACCGTTGTCTTACCGCATCCTGACGGTCCTACCAGCAGCACACTGGCCTCGTTCATGACCGAAACCAACTTCTGTGCATCGGAGCCGCGGTGCATTAGCGGCGTCGATCGTCGCTTTCGTTGTCGCTTGTAAAGTGGGTCAGCAACCAAGGACAGCGTCTGAGTCGTCTCATCGTAGCTAACCTGCTCGTTCTTCTCTTTCAAACGCACGCGGACTTCACGGAGCTCGCTTTCCTCCGGCGGAATCGCGGTTGCCAAACCGCGCGAGGTCACTTGCGAGGCAGCACCGCGAACAGCCTCGTCAATCAGTTGTGGCAACTCGCGGATCGCTGGACAGTGGAACACAATGTCATAGTCTGGCAAGAAACACTCCACACTGTTGTCAACGTAGCGCCCCAACACGTATCGAACAGGTACTTTCATTTCCCGGCTCGCAGGAAACTGGCGTTTGCCATCGCGATAAAACAATCGCACGCGGACTGCGGTTGAATGCAGCTCGTAGTTTTGAATCTTGGGCCAGTACTGATCCGGTTCACGTTCGCCCTGCTTGCGCAGGTGCCGTCGAACCGCATCCAGCGACTCTGCTGCTGTGGTGCCACTTGCATCAGCCTCGGGTCCGTCGATGACTCGCGCTGTGAAAACCGCTTCGGCGTACTTTGAAATCAGCACGGGTACTTTGACCGAAGTCATTCCGACACCTCCTGATCCATGATCAAGAAGTCGACGTTGCGACGAGTCTTCTTCAATAGCTTGCTAATCGCATCGACAGAACCTGATGCATTGACGACCGCTCCGGTCTGAAGATCGATCAGAGGTCCCTCAGCTTGAATCACTCGACGAACCGGGCGGATAGGCTCACGTCCCTCATCCGTTTTCCAGCGATTCACTTGTTCTTTCAACGGTTGACCTTCCTCGACCGCTCGAATCCGAATATCGGCAAGGTGCAACTGACCCTCTGTTCGAACAAACATCCAGGTGCCTTGAACATGCTTCAAGGACGCAAATGCCAAAGCACCGGAGTAGATGTTGACGGAATCATGTCCGACCTCCACCTCTTCGGAAACCAAGTTTTCATCTTCCACCGCCCACTGCCGAATCGCCAGAGACAAGATCATTTGATTGCTTCGGTTGGCCATCAACTCTGAGACGCTCACGCCGCTTGCTTCTTCGCCGTACCAACGTGCCCAGACAAACCAACGAACCGCACTTCCGCGAGCCAGAAACTGTTCGTGCAGACGTGCCATGTCATCGACCAGCTCGTCTCTTTGTGCGTCCAGTTCACCAGGCGCCAAAGTCACCAACGAATCACGCAGGTAGTCTCGGATGTCATCAATCGCTTGCAGATCACGAAGATCCAACTTGGGCTTGGGATCGTATCGAGCCATTCCTGTTGGCAGAGTCATGCTGTGCACATGCACGGGCGTGGACTGCGGCCTCTGCATTTTGGGTTGCTGGTTAGATTCCTGCAGCCCGCGCAGCCGGCTCTGGCATTGCAGCAGGCTGTCTCGCAGCGTCATGTTCTCCAGCAATTGAGGGTCCAAGCCCTCACTGCCTAGCTCAAAACTCAGCGTGTGATCTTCCTTCTCTGCTGCCATTCTCGCGAGGTATCGGTCAGCCTGCTCACACAGCTCATCGATTGTTAACTGCTGCGCCTCAAAGGAGCGATCGGCGAACTCGATGCTCTGCCAATTGGTTTGCACCTGACCTTGCCCATCGAGGTGCAAACGCAACAGGGTTGGTTGTTCGCTTGTCGTCGCTGCCAACACTTCGGCCGCCGGTCTTACCAAGTCACGTTCGATTTGTCGCTTCAAGGCCCGCGCCCCCATCGCAGGATCGTAGCCGCGAACCGCGGTTTGACGAATCGCATCGGCCTCGATGTCAATCAGCACGCTTCGCCGCTGCAGTCCATCGCGTTTCAATATTTCGTTGAATTGCATCCAGGCGATCGATTCCAACGTCTCTTGAGAGAGACGCTCAAAGCTCAGGACTCCGTCGATCCGATTGAAGAACTCAGGCCGAAAGAATTCGCGAACGGCCCGATCATGAGTTTCGGAAACGGGATCCACACTCTCTGAATTTGCGAACCCTCGACCGCGTCCCGATTCGCGAGTCCCCAAGTTGCTCGTCATCAGGATCAGCAATCCACTCAGGTCAACGGTTCGACCACGTGCATCGCTCAAACGGGCCTCTCCCAGAGCCTGGAGCAAGACGTCCAAGACAGCCGGATGTGCTTTTTCAATCTCATCCAATAACAAAACCGCATGCGGTCGTCGGCGAATGGCGCTGGTCAATAATCCGTCTGGCGCATCAAACGTTCCGACCAGACGAGCAGCGGACGCTGGCGACGCAAGTTCGTTCATGTCCAGGCGTATCAAGCCGCCTTCATCGAACAGGCAATTCGCTACCGCTTTGGCCAACTGAGTTTTGCCCACACCGGTCGGTCCGACCAACAGAAACGTACCCAGTGGGCGTGACGTATCATTCATCCGTGCCGCCGCGATCAGGACACGTTGCACGAGTGCGTTGACAGGCTGATCCTGCCCAACCACTTGCTGTCGAATACGATCGGTAACAATTTGACGGTTGATCAACATTCGGCGGTCAATGATCGATGGTCGCAGGCCACTGCGCGAGAGAAACTCTCCGATCGCATCTCCGCGGGTCACCTTTTGGCGTTTGGATTTAGCAGCCAACCGCGACAGTGCCGCGGCGGCTTTTCCCGGCAGCACCGACGAGCGATCAAAGCGGTCGTACATCGAAATGACTTCCGGAAGCACATCCGTTTCAAACTGGCAGCGATGCTGATCCTCCAATCGGCGCCGTACTCCGATCAGGATGTCCATCGACTTCTCTTTGTCGAGCGCCTCGGTAGGCAAGACGACAAATCGATCCGCCAGCGAACGATCGTGCTCGCGAAAGATCGACCAAGCTTCGCTACTCATTTCCGCCAAAACTCGCACCGGCTTCACGTCCAGTTGTGCCCTGAGAGTATCAGCCACACACATGGCACTGTCACGAGTCTTTCCAGCTTCAAACAGGCCCAGCATGTCATCGAAGTACAGCACATGATCGAAGTGATGCGCATGCTGCAGGATCGCCAGAACTCGTTCTTGCCATTGTCCCAGATAGGACATTCCGCTGATCAACCGCGCTGGTGACAAATGCCACACCAACCCATGCGTGTTGGCTCGTTTTCTTTTGGAGCGATACTTCACCGCGCCTTCGATTCGCGCCGTCTTGCCACTGCCCGAGGGCCCAACCAGTACCACGCCACGTCGATCACCAACGTCTAGCAGCTTGCAGAGGCGTCGCACGTCGGCATCAACACCAATCGGTTGTGTTAGCTCATTCACATCCTGCCAACTCAAGCAACGCCCAACCTGTCGCAACTGCGCCGCGCCGTCAGATACGTCTTCACCACCCAGGAGTGCTCGCAGCGGATCTGGTGCCGCCTTTGGCTCGGCCTGAGGCAGCACGTCGATGGTCACGTAGTCAACCCACGCTTTGCCCTCGATCCCATGGCGTTCGACGGGGTAGTCCGGTGCTTCTTTGCGACGCGCCCGAAAGTAGGCTTCATAGACTTGCTGCGCTCGATCTTCGACGGATTCCCCTGGCTCCACATCGAACCAAAGGTCCGGCAGGCTAGGCGAGAAGGCAAGAATACGACCATGTCTTCGCATGGAGACCAACATCACTCGAAGACTGGCTGTCGCATCCTGCAAGTCCAGGTCCAACTTGACAATCTTGTCGTTGACCGCCTCGGGGTGATGCCACAACAGCAGTTCATCGTGCTGTGGTTTGCGAGCCAACTCAGAGAGCCCGACTCGCAACTTCTTATTCTTCAGCGTTGCAATCACGCGACCCAGTTCCGATCCATTCGAGCTGGGTCCGCTGAAGAATAACGGGCGCGCGCTGATCGGCGGAGTCGACGAACGACCCCGCTGTTGGCGAACGTATATCGGTACGATGATTTGCATGTTGCTTTGCGAATGAGGTCAGTTAGTGATCACGACCGTCGCCTCAGGTGCACTCGGTTCGGTGTCGTCCTGATCCAACTCAGCCCAGATTCTGCGTTCGGTGTCTTGTTCGATAAGGTTCTCTAGCCAGCGTCCTTCACGATCCATCTTGACCGGACGGCTTTCGCTATCGACCAAGTCTCGCACCATACGGTCCGAAAGGTCGTACCAACGTCGGGGATGCCCATTGAGTTGAAAGTCACCCCGCGGCAACCACTCTGGTGCCAAGTATTCAATCGGCATTCCCTTGTGGTTCGACACGAACATCGAATACCCGCTGGACCTCGAGTCCCCAGACAGTTTGAAGCTATGCACACCGGCTTCACCGCGCATCATCAGTCCCGCATGCTTGCCTCGAAACGTCAGCATCAAACCAATGGTTCCTGCCGGCGGATCCGTCAATGCATCTTGCCGAATCAAACGGTAGGCTGCCATGCTTGGCTTACCTGGCGCGAGCGGCAACGATGAACTGATCCAGGTCCCCAGGACTGCTTCGACTTGATCCTTGTCTGTCGAGACGCGGAATGCGGGCTCCTCGCTCCAGCCAGGGCACTCGATCACTCGATCACTATCGAGCAACGTATGAGCATCGGACCGTCGCAGTAGCGCGTGCGTCTGCAGGTTCCATTCTTTCTCCCTACAGAGGCGACGATACGCTTTGAGCAAGCCATTGGCAGGCGCAAAATCGCGCGCTGTCAGAATCAATGTTGTCCGCTCGTTCTCTTTGACGGAATCACTCTGCAACTCACAAAGCAGGTTCCAAAGACGCTCGCGCAGGTTCGCGATCTCGCTCGCGGCATGCTGTTCATCGATCACATCGCCGCGGTAGTACTTGGCCAGTAGCTTCGCCTCTGCTGAGTCAATTTCTTGGCAGAGTCCACGAACGTGAATCATTCGCTCGCGTGTTTGCATGCGGTCAACGCCCAGGGGGCCGAACCGAATCCGCTCTCGTTCCTCGTCCTTCTTAGCAGTCCGCAAGAGCGCCTTCATTTTCCGCGTCACCATTGTGAATTGGTTTCGCAGGCGACGAACCGCCTCGCACCGATCCAATGCTTGGGCACGACGGCGCAGGGTGGTCATTTCGCCGACGACCGCCAGAACGCTTTGCTGATCGCGTTTTTCGTTTTCGGCGTGGGTGCGCACGTTGACCAGCACTCGATCGGAGTCTTCCTCTTGCTTGGTTGTGACTGCCACGTCAATCTTTCTTGATCGCCCCGCGTGGCAAATGGCATCGGCCAGAGGCACGACAACGTTTCGTTCGATCGATCGAGTCAGAGGCCTCGCGCCGTACTGCGGTTGATAGCCGTCCTTGATGATTGCCTTCATGGCCGCTGCATCGATGTCGAAGCAGTCTCCGTGACTCTGCCAACCATCTCGTCGTTTGAACTCGTCGAATCGTAACACCGCGATTTTCTCGACCGTTGATTGATCCAATGGGCCATAGGTCAGGATTCGATCGATTCGGTTGAACATCTCCGGACGCAGAAAGTCACGAACCTGTCGCTCGAAGTGGTTGTGGTACCGCTGTTGCTGTTGGGTGTCGGCGAGTCCCAGAGGTTGCGCGCGAAAAGAGTCCACACCGAGGTTGCTTGTCATCATCACAATCGAATTGCGAAAATCGGCCAAGCGTCCGCGTCCGTCGGTCAAACGGCCTTCGCCAAGCACCTGCAGCAACAAATCAAACACCGACGGATGGGCCTTTTCAAATTCGTCCAGCAAGACCAATGAGAATGGCTGCGCCCGAACCGCAGAGGTCAACAGCCCTTCCGGATGAACGGCGTCTCCGATCAAGCGGCCAACAGCGGATGGTGACGACAGTTCGGACATATCGATACGGACAAGCCGAGATACATCGCTATAGATCAGTCGCGCCAGGGCTTTCGCGGTTTCTGTTTTCCCAACTCCCGTGGGGCCAATCAGCATCATCGAGGCCAATGGGCGATCACCGCGCGATAGGTCTGCCGCCAACGTGGCGACCATGTCGACCAGTGTTTCGATCACCGTGTCTTGACCGATCACCTGCGACATCAACTGCTGCTGGATACTGGCTAACTCAGGGCGCACCGAATCATCGATCAAGAAGCTCGGCAGACCCGTCTGCCGACCAAATGCCTCGATCACCCTTTTTGTGTCCAGCGAGTCACCGGGCTCCAGTTCGCTCATCACCGCATGGAAGAATGCCAGCGGACGCCCCGGTGCTGCGGCATCGGTGCGAAAACGTCGATGCAGACGGTCCAAGACTTGTAACGCTTCGGGATGAACGTTGGGCAAGACTCGGGAACGCTGCGCGGCCAAGGCCTGCCGCCGCTTGCGACCTTTCATCGTGCGCAAATTCTTCTGCTCTGTGATGTCGATCGGTCGCCAACTGGCGGCGGCTTCCAACAGGATCGATCGAGTTTGCTCCGACGATGGCTCCTCCACGTTCAAGATCGTCAGCGACTGCACCAAGCGAGGTTCGACACGACTGATCCGCGTCAATTGTTCTGGCGTGCATTCGATCACCGCACGCATACTGCCGTCCGCCAGTCGTGGTGCCAATAGTGCGCCACATCCGCCGCTGCCACGAAGCCGACCTGATTCACAAAGTTCAGCCAAGTTTCCCAAGTGCAGAACGGACGGATAGCGACGGACTTCCTCTGCCATTTGCAGACACTGCTGCTGCCACATCCCAAAACCGGTTTGCCCCGAGATCAGCCGTGAACCGTCGGTGGCCCAACAGGAGACGGAGGCCATCGACGGATCCAGTTTTGCTCGCCGGCGGACCCAATCATGAAAGACGGCCGTCTTGCCCACTCCCGACGGTCCCACCAACAACACGGAACGTGACTGACTAGAAGACAACAGCCGACCCAGCTGCTGAACTTCTTCGTCACGAAAGTGAGCGGGCTGCAAACCCTTGCGTTTGAGTCGTGTCGCAACCGAACTCAAGGTTGGCGTTTTGGACTTTGGTTTGTCCTGCTGACTGCGAGCGAATTCGGCGGGAGTTGGTACCTGCACGGGTAGCGATTCCGTCAGCAAACCGATGTCATTGGTCTGGTTCATCCGAGCCAATCCAACCAGTGACCAGATGCCACGTCGTCGAATCGCTGAACGAATCTGCTCCTGAACAAGCTTCTCTAGATTCGTCTGAGGAGTCGCCAGCACTGTCAGATCGAGTGGTGGAATGTAGGCTACTAACATGGATTCGCCTTGCTTCCACACCAGAGCGTCGAAGGTCAGATGAATCGGATCTCGCCACGCTTCGGACTGCTTTTCCGGCGCTATCGCGACTTCGATACTTTGCTTCTCGGCCGCACCACGGACCAGACAATTGACAAGTTGGCTACCCAAGAATTCGCTGCATCGCTTGATCACACGGCGTCGAACGGCACGGATGGCTGCCTCCTGATTCCCCGATGCCAAAGCAATATCAGGGAACCCGATCGGACGAACTAAAGTCAGTCCGCCCAAGCCCGATAGAACCATTGGCAATTCGATCGTGATGGATTGTGGCATGTCACCTCTCAAGTTGAAAAAACTCCGACACAATCATCAACCGACACGGAGAAAGCAGCGAGGTTCGTGGTCACCTCGGATTCTTTTCTCGTCCTGTTGCTACAGCTCGCTTGAAACGACCCGTCACTTCAAGTTGTCGATCAAGAACGCCCATAAGTCAGCGTACTCATCAATCTTCTTGCTGACCGGCGTGCCCGCACCATGGCCGGCTCTTGTTTCAATTCGAATCAGTGTCGGCTTTTGATAGTCTGGGTCCGCCTGCCGTTGAACGGCCTGCAACGCCGCAGCGTACTTGAAGCTATGCCCTGGCACGACACGATCGTCTCGATCGGCCGTCGACACCAAAGTCGCCGGGTACAAGGTTCCTGACTTCAGGTTGTGCAGTGGCGAGTAGGAGAGCAAGTTGTCGATTTGATCGGCTTCATCGCTGCTTCCGTATTCCGTCGCCCATGCCCAGCCGATCGTGAACTTGTGATACCGGAGCATGTCCATCACACCCACCGCGGGCAGACAGGCGCCGAACAGGTCGGGCCGTTGCGTTGTGACCGCACCGACCAGCAACCCACCATTGCTACGACCTTGTAGCGCCAAGTGCTGTGGCTGTGTGTAACCCTTGGCAACTAAGTGCTCGGCCGCGGCAATGCAATCGTTGAACACGTTCTGCTTCTTCAGTCGCATGCCATCTTCATGCCATTGACGACCATACTCGCCGCCACCGCGCAGGTTCGCCACAGCATACACGCCGCCGCTGTCCACCCAAGCGACGGTTGCTGGTGAGAACGAGGGAGTGATCGAAATATTGAATCCACCGTATCCATATAGCAACGTGCGGTTGGAACCATCTAACTTGGCATCTTTTCGCCGAGTCACGATGATCGGAACCGTCACGCCATCTTTGCTTTTGCAGAACAATTGCTCGGTGATGAAGTCATCAACATTGAAATCCACGTCCGGCTGACGCCACAGTTCCGCCTCGCCCGAGGCCAGATCGACTCGATAGATCGAGGAAGGCGTCACATAGTTTGTGAAGACATAGAACGTCTCCTGCGCATCCTGCCGCCCGCCAAACCCTCCGACCGTGCCGACTCCGGGCAAAGAAAACTCATCCTTCAACTCGCCATCGATCGCATGCCGCGTGACTTTCCCGCGTGCATCTTTCAACCACGATGCATAGAAGGTTTCGCCGAACAGGCTAGCGCCTTCCAGCACGTCATCGGTTTGAGCGATCACTTCGCGCCAGTTCTCTCGATCCGAGTGACCAACGTCCACGGCAACCATTCTTCGTTTAGGCGCTTCATGATCGGTCACGAAGTACTGCGTCTGACCAACCGAGGCAACCCACTCGTACTCGGCGTCAAAACCCGTGATCAGTGGCTCGACCTTTGCATCAGGCTTGGTCAGGTCTTTGACAAAGATTTGTGCTTTGGGTTCGCTGCCTTTCCAGTTCTGGATGATCAAGAAGCGACCATCGTCAGTGACAACGGGTGAGAATCCCCACTTGGGTTCATCGGGTCGTTCAAGGATCAACTCATCTTTGCTTTGGTCGTCTCCCAATCGATGGAAATAGAGACGTTGGTTTTCATTGGTCCCGGTCAGTTCTTGCCCTTCTGCTGGAGCATCGTATCGACCGTAGAAGAAGCCGCTTGCATCAGGCTTCCAAGCGATCCCGCTGAATTTGACCCACTGAACGAGATCATCCAAGTCTTTTCCAGTCGCTACGTCTCGAACTTTCCAAGTCCGCCAATCGCTGCCACCATCGGCCAAGCCATAGGCAAGCAATTTGCCATCATCGCTCGGTGCGATTCCAGCCAGCGCAACCGTCCCGTCCTCACTGAGTTTGTTGGGATCCAAGAGAACTTGCCGTGGCGAAGTCAAAGAGTCCGCCTTGTACAAGACACTTTGGTCCTGCAGTCCATCGTTGTGCGAATACAGATAGGTATCGCCGCGGCGACGGGGCAGGCTATACCGCTCGTAGTTCCACAATTTTTCCAGCCGCTCTCGCATCGGCGCGCGCTCGGGAATCGAGCGGAGGTAGGCTTGCGTGACCTCGTTCTGCTGTGCGATCCACGCCGCGGTCTCTTCACTTTCGGTGTCCTCCAACCATCGATACGGATCACTTACCTTGCGCCCGTGATAGTCATCGATCACATCAGTTTGCTTCGTCTCGGGGTATTTCATCTTGCTTTTTTGTTGCGAGGCTGCGGATTGCCCCTGAGCGATCGAATCATGGAGCGGAAATAGACAGCAACCCATCCAAACGAGGGCTACCAGAATGGGGGTCAGGACACGTCGATGGGATTCAGCGGACACGGGGACCACAAAACGGTATAAATTCACTGCAAACACCTTTGCCGGTAATCATTGTTCATCCTCTGCTGCCCAGGAACTCCAATTCCCGGGACAGTGTTGGTCGCTTCTAAAGATACCCGAGTCGAGGAATTGGGAAGCGTTGTTTGGGGCACAAATTTATCTTCCGAGTGGCGAAAGCCGGAGAAACTGGGGTCGTGATCGGCTACGGCGAATCATCCATCGCCAACCCCTTTTGTTGATCACGTTCGCGGCAGTCGCTGGGATTTTGGTCAGCGAGGCCTTCGGGCTGCCTGATCTGCTCTCCGTTGGACTCCTGACCACGCTTGTCCTGGCCGTCGTTGTGGTCTGCCAAAGGCAGCCTTGCTCGCGACCTGTGCTAGCGGGATTCTTGGTGTTGGCTGTGTTCGCTCAAGCGGCCGCACTTCGACATAGCTTCAGCCAGCGCAGCTATCGGGCCGCTGGGATCATGAACATTGCCGATGAGCTTGGGCGACCAACGATTCTGCAAGGCATCGTCGATTCTCCGGTCGTGCTTCGTCGGCATCCTTTGGCAGGCCAACTGTATCGCAAAGACCAATCACCATGGCAGACGCAGATTTCGGTGCTGGTTCAGCGGATGAAGGTCTCGCAAGATTTTGAACCCTTCCGCGGTCGCGCGTTGGTTGTGGTCGACGACCGGATGGATGATCTTCGCCCTGGAGATGCGATTCAAGTTTTCGGATCGATGCGGCGATTCGGACCGCCCACAAACCCTGGCGAACGAGACTTGCGTGATGTCTATCGACGGCGACAGCTTCATGTGCGAGTCGATGTAGATACATCGGACCAGTTGGTACTTTTACCGAAGTCGCCGGATCAAGTTCGCTTCTTCAACCGATGGTGGCTAACCATCAGTCGCCCGATCGCTGCGTTCGGTGTTTATGGACGCGACGTTCTATTGCATCACACGAGCGAATCTGCTGGCCCACTGGCAGTAGCCCTGGTGATTGGCCAGCGCGAGTTTGTCGACCCCGAAACCCGAGACTTGCTGTTGGTCACGGGGACCGCACATCTGTTGTCGGTCAGCGGTTTACACTTGGCGATCATCGTTGTCTTGGCGAGTTGGTCAGCGACGCTTCTACAGCTGCGGCCTAACGGGCGCATCCTTTGGATCCTCAGCATCTGCTTCTTGTACACAGCCATCACCGGCGGACGTCCTCCCGTGATGCGAGCCGCTGTGTTGGTAGCCACGTTCATGTTCGCGATCTGGATTCGAAGACCGAGCCAACCGATCAACACATTGTCGTTGGCTGCGCTGATTCTGATCTTCTGGAATCCAGAGAATGTGTTCAGCGTTGGTGTCCAATTGTCATTCTTGGCTGTGGCGACCCTCGTGCTTTGTGGCCGCAAAGAACGAAGTTCCTCTCCAGCAATCGAACAAGCACTGCGACAGGAAGAACGCTTGCAATCACTAGTCGAAAGTTCGCGTTCCTGGCCCGTGTTCGCAGCGCATCACGTTGCGCAGTGGCTGGGCCAATTGATTTGGTTCAGCGGCTGCGTGACAGCGATCAGCATGCCGCTGATCTGGCACCAATTCCACGTGATTTCTCCGATCAGCATTGCCACCAACGTGGTGTTGGGACCATTGCTATTTGTGGCACTCGCCAGCGGTGTCGCGACAGTCGTCTTTGGCTGGCTTCCATTGTTGGGCGGTCTGTTCGGAACGATCTGTAGCGTGTCGCTGTCGTCGATGCGCTGGATCATTGAACTCGCTGCTGCTCTCGATGGTGGACACTTCTGGTTGCCAGCGCCGCCAATCCAGTGGGTGTTGGCGTTTTACATCAGTCTAGCGCTTTCGCTGCTGCTTCCAGTCAATCGAATCTCGCGCGCGCTTCGCTGTGGATGGATCGTCGCTTGGATGGGCATCGCCTACTTCATCGCCACCACTCCCGCTGAACTTGAGGAAGGAAGTGTTGAGGCAACATTCGTGGATGTTGGTCACGGCACAAGCGTGGTACTACGATTTGCCAAAGACGATGTTTGGTTGTACGACTGCGGACGGCTCGGAAACGATACCGGAAGCAGTCGCGACATTGACGCCACGCTGTGGTCGCTGGGCGTGACCCGTCTGAGCGGCATCATTCTCTCCCATGCCGATGCAGATCACTTCAATGCGTTGCCAGGCCTGCTTCGTCGGTTCTCCGTGGACAGAATCGTGACCCCGCCAGGAATGCTCGCTGAACAGGAGCTTGCTTTGGATGCGATTCGCAAGGCAATCGAGCTGGCGGAAGTCGAAGTGATCGAACTGTCTGATGGCAACACGATTCGAACCAGCGATCATGCGCTACAAGTCTTGCACCCTCCAGCAGTGCGTCTGCCGGGCAGTGACAACGCGAACAGCTTGGTGATTCGAGTTGATTGTGGTGGAGAAGCGTTGATTCTGCCTGGAGACCTCGAGCCGCCAGGAACACATGCTCTGATCCAACATCAGCGGCCACCTCCGGGCGGCGTCTTGATGGCACCCCATCACGGCAGCCTGACCATGGATGCCAAGTCCGTGCTGGAGTGGTCGAGGCCACGCGAGACCGTGGTGAGTGGAGGCAGGCGTGCTGGTCGTCCCGAAATACAGGAAATGTTGTCACAAACCGGTTCTTCAGTCCACGTCACCCATCAATCCGGTGCCGTCCGCGTTACCATTCAAGAGAACGGTGAGATCGATGTTCGCTCCTGGAGCGGATCGAGCGAACAGGACTCTTGGTGAACCTGACTCGAGCCGGGAAACCGAAAAAGCGTCGAGCAGTCGATCTGATCGCGCAGACAATTTTCAGCGAACGTGTAGGATTGAGGTTACGGCCTATCCCGTAAGCCCCATCTTCCCGAACACCCACACTCCGCATGCTCGCCATCCTTCGCGAGATCTCCATTACCTGTTTTTTCACCAGCTACCTTGTGGTGCTGGTGTTGGAGTTGCTGCGCCTACTGGGGCGAATTCCTGGACGCGGCCTGTTGGTGATCGTGATGACCTGTGTGGGTTTGTTCACACACGTTTGTTATTTGGTGCTGCGTGCCAACGAAACCGTTGCCGGTACCGACGTCGGAATGCTAGCTACGTGGTCTGACTGGTCGCAACTGTTGGCGCTTGGGTTGGCGATTTGCTTCTTCGTGACCTACTTGAGACGCCCCGACACGATCGTCAGCTTCTTTTTCCTGCCCGCCATCATGGCGTTGATTGGATTGGCTGTGGCGGTCAATGGTATGGAACCATTCTCCCGCACCGAAGCCGTCACGGTTTGGAGAAACGCTCATGCATTTGCGATGATGGTGGGCGCAGGAGCCGTCTTGATCGGGTTTTTGATCGGCGTGATGTACTTGGTTCAATCATGGCGATTGAAACAAAAGCGAGCTGGTTCGTTGTTTCGCCTACCAACCCTGGAATCGCTCAGCCGGATGAATCGACGATGTCTCGTCATCAGTACTGTCGCCGTCGCTGTCGGATTGGTTGCTGGCGTGGTGATGAACCTGAATCGCTGGGGACACGTCGACTGGACCGATCGAGGCGTATTGCTGAGCACTCTACTGCTGCTCTGGTTGGCTGCCGCCACTGCTCTGGACTTCTTCTACACGCCCGCGAGCCATGGCCGCAAAGCGGTCTATCTCACCTTGGCCTCCCTCGGATTCTTGATTCTGGCGATGCTGGGAGTACTGACGACACCGCATGGCCAGTCGCAGCCAACGGATGACGAAGCGACCCAAGTCGTCGAGTCAGACTCGGTCAGCCAACTTCGCTGGACTTCGAAGTTGTCTCGGAGTGAACCGTCATGAAGTTGCAGATGATCGGCTGCAGTCACCACGAGACAGCCGTGGAATTTCGTGAGAAGCTCTCCTTCAGCACCGAGCAGGTCAGTCGAACGCTGCATGCGTTCCACGAGAGGTTCCCGC
>JBGCGI010000045.1:0-2860 GCA_045110715.1 Rubripirellula sp. | reverse complement strand
CTTCACCAGCGTCGCTTTGTCAGCATCTTCGACTTCCAATCGATCGAGGGCTTCGTGAACGGCCAGCATTTGTTCGTTGGCCCGGTCAATGACAGCGGCATTGTCATGAAGATCCACGCGCTGCCGATCACCGCCATGCTTCAAAGCCAACTTGCGCCGGGCGCGGTCGACCAAAATCCGCCGCATCGACTCGGCCGCCGCAGCGAAGAAGTGCCCGCGAGAGTCCCAGCTTTGGTCGTCGTCGCTGATCCTCAGATACGCTTCATGGACCAACGCGGTTGGCTGCAGGGTTTGTCCCGACGGTTCCAACGCCAACCGCGCGGCCGCCAGCTTGCGAAGTTCCTCGTAGACCAAGGGCAGTATTTGTTTAGCGGACTGAGGTGCATTCATGTTTCTGTGGAGCGCCTTCTACAAAGCAGCGATCAGCAGCGAAGAGGCCAACCGATCGAGGCATCATAGTGGACCACTACTCTGGCATTGCAATCTGCTTCTGTTCCAAATCCGTCAACTCGCGCCCTGCAAGCGACCTGGCCATGCGAATGGCTTTGTCTCGATCCAGATCCCAAAGGCGAATAGTAGCGCGACTTGCAGAAGCGATCAGTTTTCCACCAGGATGAAGATCGACAGCCCCGATGCTTCCTTGGGTACCGACGAATCGATACGGCAACGCGTTTGGATCTTCATCATTCAGGTCCCACACCATGATCGTTCCACTCTTGCAACCAGCGGCAATCAATCCATCATCTCCCGCTGCGACTCCCTGAATCACTGCATTGTGTGCGGTCAGCTTAACGCCCGACCGCGCGATGTCCTTCGCACGCAAGTCCCAAACGGTGGCGAAAGTGTGCCAAGATCCTGTGACGAACTTTGAACCATCTCGGCTGAAAGCCAAATTCCAATAGGTTGAACCTCCGTTGTTTTCTAAGACGATTGGAGACACCGTTGGGTCGTCCGATGTCAAATCCCACAGCCAAGAACGCGGGCCGAGACGCGTCGCCGCCCAGTGACTATCAGGACTGAACAGGATCTCGCCCGACCTTAGCATTTCGCTGGGAATCAGATACTTGGCGTCCAGCTGATGATTTCCGTCCAACTTCCAAAGTGTGCCCTCGGAATCGCGACACGAAGCAAGCCATCGGTTATCGCTGCTGATAAAGAACGACATCCTGTCTGAATTCTGTCCGCTACCGTAATCCGTGTCGTAGTCTGAATCGATGGTAGTTGTCGTTGGCATGGTGCCCGATTCGCCCACTTTGTGGAGCGACAACACACCGTCTTCGGAATGAGTAAAGACGAATCGGCCGTCGTTGCTGACAGCAATGTTATCGATGGCCACGTTGTCCGTTGCGGTAAAGGTGTGCTCAATCTTTGGTTTTGGCTGGCTGAGGTCGTACAGCGCAACCGTTCCGTCCTCGCGCCCGACCGCCGACCATAGACACGTGCCATCACGGCTTTGGCTCAAGCAGGTTCGTTGTTCGTCTTGGGGGATGTCCCAAACCGCAGTTACAGCATTGTCATCGGACATGGTGTAACGTCGCGTGGCTTCTTGGTACTTGTTGATCAGATAGCGTCCGTCCCGACTGAAGCACGTGCCCTTGTAGTTTCCCGAGCCTGTCAGTAGGACAGGTGATTGTTTCCATTCAATCTGATCAAGTCGCCACACGCGAGAGGGATCACCACCGATTGAACACGTGATCAACCACTTACTGTCAGGACTGATTGCGATTCCATGAACCCTATCATCGTGCCCCAGCAGAACCGCCTTTGATTGAGGTACCGAGCTGCCTTCACTAGAATCCCACACGCCGACACCGCCGACGGCGGTTGTGATCAGCCGATTTCCGTCCGGGCTTACTCCGAGCAACACATTCTCATTGAGACCCAGCTTTGTGGGTGTTTCGCCGGGATGGTCCAAATCCCAAATCAACTTTGGATCTCCACCGCCGGACGTGATCAACTTGTTGCTGTTTTTGAGAAATCCCGCTCTTCGATAATACGAAAACTCGGATTCAAAGATGACGTTGGGATCCGCAAAGTCCTCGTCGAATAAGCCCCAGATGCGTGCCTTGTCACTGCTGACAGTAGCCAGCCACTGTCCGTTGGGATGAATCGCGAAAGTGCCGCCATTCAGTGTCGCTCGTTTTTCGAACGCTCCGTCGTCAATGGCCCAGACCGTAGTCTGATTGCGATCACTGCCAACGAGATACCTACCTTTGACGGGTTGGAATTGCACCTTGGCAAGATGGTGGCCCGGTTCAAGAACACTCACGGGATTCCGCAGGTCACTTTCCTCAAGATCCCAGACCTGGACCTTCTCACCACCCGCGGTTGCCAGATAACGGCCGTCCGGGCTGAAACTCAGAATATATATCTTCGCGTCATGGCCTTTCAGCACTTGCCCGACGGGTGAAATTCCGTCGTCAGCAAGCGCGAACAAGCGAACCGTTCCATCCTGGGCTCCCGTTGCCGCCCATCGAGACTTGGGATCGATGGCGACTTGCCCGACCGGCTCGTCCTGCAATTCGATTTTCGAATGCGGTCCCGTTTCCGCGTCGACGCGCCACAGACCACTACCAGCGAGAAGCCATTTGCCGTCGTTGCTGAAACAGGCTTGCTCTTCCGGCTTTCCTGAGCTAGCAAGCGGTCGGCCGCCCGAAATACCCAGAACGTGAAGGAGAGTACCTTGTGCGTAGCGTTCGACGCCGGTCCCCAAACCTTTCGATGATTCCGACGCCTTGGCTGCTACGAGCAGGCTTTGGGTTCTCGAGTCCGTTTGAACGGATTGCGAAACCGCCAGTAAACGCATTGCATTTGCCCGTTTCGTTTGAAGCTCCTGTTCTTTTCGCAAACGTCGCTGTTC
>JBGCGI010000044.1:0-3536 GCA_045110715.1 Rubripirellula sp. | reverse complement strand
GGGGAACCAAGCGATGAACCGAAGTCGCGGTAGCCGGGCGACTTTGAAGTGGACAATCAACTCCCGCGACTCGGTTATCGCGGTCGTTGAACTAAGCCGCTTCGCGGGTGTTTGTGTTCGCTTGTTTTGATGGCGATGTTTTTGTGTGGTTGATCGGTTCTGTTCTTTGCGCAGTAGTGGTTCTCTGTGATGAACCAATCTTGTGCGCTGTAAGTGTTCTCTGCGCTGCACGTTTTGTGATGTCGTTGTGGCAACGATTCTCGTTGCACTTTGTGATTTCCGCTTGCGCATCGATGTGATGCGATCCATCGTTGAGTTGTTCGCGGTCATGTTTCCGTGAGCGTCTGCATCTCACTCTCAGCTTGGATCTGCAACCATGACTCCTTACAAGAAACGCCTGAACCCTTTCATCCGACGCATGGCCGAAGACATGGAACTGCGAAACTTTTCGCCGAACACCATCGACTCCTACACCTTTCACGTCGACAAGTTCTGTCAGCACTTCGACAAGCCCGCCGACCAACTCGGACCGGAACAGATACGTGAGTTTCAACTCTATCTCGTCAACGAAAAGAAAGTCTCTTGGAGTAGCTTCAATCAGGCCGTTTGTGGCCTACGGTTTCTTTACCAAGTCACCCTCGGCAAGACTTGGGCTGTCAAGCACATCCCCTTCGGTAAGCGGCCCAAGAAATTGCCCACCGTCCTCTCCGACGATGAAGCTTGCCGGTTACTGTCATGTCTGCACAACCCGAAACATCACGCCGTTCTGCTGATTTGTTATGCGGCGGGACTACGGCTCAGCGAAGCGACCCATCTGCGAGTGGCCGACATCGACGGCGATCGAGCGCAACTAGCGATTCGACACGGCAAGGGACGCAAGGCGAGAGTCGTGCCGGCCTCGCCCAGACTGCTCGAAGCACTGCGAGCTTATTGGAAGATCGATCGGCCCTGCGACTTTCTCTTTCCAGGCAAGACGGTGGATGTTCCCCTCTCGTCCGCGACGATTCAAAAAGCTTGCAAGCTGGCGGTGGCCAGAGCGGGGATCACCAAGCCGGCGGTCACGCCACACACACTTCGTCACAGTTGGGCCACCGGGATGCTGGAGGCGGGGGTAGACTTGCTGACGATCAGCAAACTGATGGGGCACGCCAGCTTCATCACAACGATGGTGTACTTGCACGTTCGTCGTCAGCACTTCGATCGCAGCCCCAGCCCAATCGATTGGTTGCCGGTTCGCCAGTGTCCGCAGTGGGCCGAGCCGAGGAAGAACGAAAGCCGCGAGTAGTTGACTTGCTGCGACGATGGGCGGCGAAGTTCATGCGATGGGACAAGCCGGTTGCCCAAATCAAAAGCGTGCTCTCGAAGATCCTGCTCTGCCGCACGTCGATCTTGAAGGGACACGTTTACAAATGTACCGGCTGTGATTCTAAGATCAACGTTTACAACTCTTGTGGCGACCGGCACTGCCCACAGTGTGGCGGAGCACGGCGAGCCGACTGGATGAACAAGTCGGCTGAGGTGATCGTACAAGATGTACCGTACTTCCAAGTCGTCTTCACGATGCCGGACAAACTTTCGGCGTTGATCCTCGGCAACCGCGCTGAACTCTATAGCTTGTTGATGCAAAGTGCCTGGCGAGCACTTGATGGTGAGCTTCGCCGCACAGCCAGGTATCAACCTGCCGCGCTGATGGTCTTGCACACCTGAAACCAACAGCTCGAGCATCATCCGCACGTCCACGCCCTGGTCCCTGGTGCCGGGCCATCGATCGATGGTGACAGCTGGAGAGTCGCCCGTCATCCCAAACATCGACGACGCCGAAAACCCTACTTGGTCGACAATGTCCAACTTGGGCGGGCGTTTCGCAAACACTACATCGGTGGTCTCAAGCGACTGCTTCGCAAGGATCAGTTGCAACTGGGAGGAAGTGTCGAGTTTCTAAAAGACGCAGGCGAGCGAGACCGATGGCTTGAGCGACTTGAGCAAACCGACTGGAACGTTTTCATCCAGGGTCCTCCGCACGGTCGAAGCGATCCTACGCAAGTCGTCAAGTACTTAGCAGGTTACTTGACTGGCGGCCCGATCGCTGACAGCCGACTGATCAGCGCCGACGAAGACGAGGTCCTCTTCTGGGCCAGGCCCAGAAGAGGCTCTGGTCGAACCAAACGCAAAGGAATGAACCGCCCGCAGCCTCATCGCTTGAACGCTCGCCAATTCATGCAGCGATGGTCGCTGCACATCCTGCCCAAAGGTTTTACCCGCTCGCGCTGTTACGGAGGCTATCACGGCAGCAAGCGAAACGCTTATTTGAACCAGTGTCGTGACTTACTCGGGACGATCGACGACGCCAAACCCGAAACGGAAGAATCGCCCGATCTTGATTCAAGCAGTGATCTCAAATGTCCACACTGCGAATCGGACTTAGAACTAATCCAATACGAGCGTCGTCCAAGCTGGCGCACGATCTTTGAACAAAAGATCTACCGATTTGAGAACATCTACAGTCCCCAACATCACGTCAGCACGCGCCATTTTAGAACCGGGCGGTCGCCACCGAGTGCAGCAAGATGAACAGCGTCAGTTCAGCCCTCTCCCAAGCCAGTTTTAAGTCGTGCCAACCACGTCGAGGCTACCGGTACGCAGCGACACCGTCGCCAAAGCGCAAAACCAACCCGACAAGCCCATCAACGGGCGAGCGACCTGCTCAATCAGCGTCGGAAAATCTCGACATCCATCTCCAACGACGCTAAGCTGAAGCTTCGTTAGCCGCGATGGGCAACTGCAATCCGCATACGCGACAAGCGGCAAGTTCAACGCCCAATCTATCCATCGACATCCTGTCACTGGATAGATTCCAATACGTTATCCGATTGAATTGCGAGCATGCGAAACCGCGGAATACCTCACGACGCACCTGTCTGGAACGATGCCGGAAACGGCGGCGGATCGTGGACGATTCACACGAATACGGAACTGTTTGGCTCCGTTCGCGTCGATGTCCCCGCCAAAACCGCTGATCCCACGCTAACTGACGTTCAAAACCGTTCGCTTCAGATGCTTCGGTCACTGCCGAAGTCCCTTCGCCCTGCGTTGCTCGGTGCGCTTCAGTCTTACGCGATGCGATATCTGGGCGATGACTACGTTCCCGAAGACTGCGACTTTTTGTGTGACAACGCGTCCGTTCCCTACTTGCACGAGTCAAGTTCGACTTACGTGTTTCTTAACGCGTCATCCGACGTCGACGAAGAGCATGGCGTTTGCTTCCTGATTCGTAACTCGGGCGTAATTGCTTGCTGCCATGGCGACGAATCGCTACAGTTCTACGACTGGGATGCCACCGATGAACTCGATTCCTTGGGCGACAACGGCGGATAACCAATCCGATGCACCGAAGGACCGGGCGTCGCGTTTTTACAATGGAAACCACATTGCCGGTCCTCGGTGATCGGGGACGTTATCCCACTCACCCGCACGGTGAAGCGTAAGATCCGGCCAAACGCTGAACGGACCTTGGTCGCCGACGGATCTAGGAAATG
>JBGCGI010000043.1:0-2596 GCA_045110715.1 Rubripirellula sp. | reverse complement strand
CTCACCGCGCCGCGAAGGGTCAGGAACAGTCCGGAGTCGCCAAGCGGCCTCAAGAATTCTTGCGGTCGTTCGTGCTTGGTGTGGTACCTGCGGGTGACTTCCTTCGCAGCGAGGT
Organism: Rubripirellula sp.; assembly: GCA_045110715.1. Classification (GTDB taxonomy): domain Bacteria; phylum Planctomycetota; class Planctomycetia; order Pirellulales; family Pirellulaceae; genus Rubripirellula. The sequence goes on along the minus strand of JBGCGI010000043.1, from coordinate 2,481 downwards.
CCCACAAAACTATCTCCGTCGCGCTGGTGCAAATCAAATGGCTCTCATCGTGACTGAATGCGACATGCTTAGGCGTGAAATTCTCAATTTGCCACTTCAGCACGTCGTCACGACCAAAAACTTTCGTGAAGTCAGCGCTCACCAACACCGGAGTTCTTCGAAGCACGAATACCATTCGCTGACCGTCCCGACTGAAGGAGGGCGGATCATGACTCGCCATTTCAGCCTGATAGACTACTCCACCGTCCGAATGCCGGAGCATCATCATATCATGAAGCCTGCCCCGTAGAATCATCGTTTCATCTGCAACCAGCGCACCCCACACATTGCCAGACCCTGCTCTGGCCCAGACAATCTCACCAGTCGCAACATTCAGTTTCGAAATTCCCATACTGTTACCAAAAACCAACTCCTCGCCATCCTGGCTATGCAGCATCAACTTGCCCGTTCGCGGTGCAGAGTATTGATGGAGAAGCGTTGATTCACCGCTCGCGAAATCCCATCGCTGGACCTGCCCATCAGTATTGATGTAGAAAGCTCCTGTCAGATCCGTGTCAAAGCAAAACGCGTACACCAACTGTTGTGCTGGCTGGAGCGAAGCCACCAGCTGCGGGTATTCACTCGGATCCAGTACGTTTGAATCCAATGCGCTGGGTTCCTCTGCGTCCGGCGTTCCTTTCGGAGTATTGTTCGCGCCCTCAAGTGCTCCGTCGCCAACCGGCTCAGCTTGGCTCAGTTCAATATTCACCACGGGTTTGTCGGTGGTAATCGTCATGGACGTGCCATCGGCAAACTTAATGATGATGACGCCCAAGAACACCAGCAACCCGAGGAAACCCGCTCCGATCAACGGCCCGTTTCCAGAGAGCCACTGCCGAATGGGTTTTCGTTCTGCCCAGATGGACAAACGCTTGGCCACTTCGCTGGCAGATTGCGGCCGCTCAGCAGGATCGACGCTCATCATCGACTGAACCAAGTCAACCAGCTTGGGCGGCAGATCGCTGCGAACTTCCTGCAGATCGGGACGCTCGGCACACGCGTGTGCGAGCATTTTCGTGGCTGCGCTACGATATTTTGGGCCCGAAAATGGCGGTTTCCCTGCGAGGAGTGCGTACAGCGTGCATCCAAGTGAATAAATATCAGAGCGCGCAGCAGCGTCTTGGTGATCGCACCCCTGTTCCGGAGATATGTAATCCAATGATCCGACTACCGCAACGTCAGCCCCAACGTAGTCGCTGGGAGCATGCATACTGGCTAAACCGAGATCCAGCACCTTTACCACGCCGTCGGAGGTGAGCATCAGATTTTCAGGCTTAACATCCCGGTGCACCATACCCGCGTCATGGGCCGTTTGCAGGCCCCTTGCTGCCTGCCCGATATAGTCGCATACGGTTTCAATGGGCAAACGGTCCGCATCCGCTTCCACACGAGTGAACTTGCCCAAGTCGCAACCATCAAGCAATTCCATAACCAAGTAGGGAATCCCGTTGCATTCCCCCGCGTCATAGGCTTGCACGACGTGTACATCGGACAGCTGTCCTACCGCCTTCATCTCCTGCTCGAATTGCATGGCAAGGCGAGGGTCCCTCGACGGACGCATCAACTTGATCGCAACGTCTCGACCAAGTTTCAAATGCTTCGCCTGAAAGACCGTCCCCATGCCGCCTGCAGCTATCGCGCCGATGAATTCGTAGCCCGGCAACTCGGGTGTTTCCACTGGCACCAAACAGGCGGGTGACAGCGACAAGAGCGAATTCGATAACCCACCGACTGCGGTGGGCAATTCGTCCGAAATACTGGCAAATGCCAAATGCCACAACCGTTGCTGCTGCTTCGTAAGCGAACCCAATTGCGTGGCGATAGGATCCGTCAAGACATCGAGTTCTGCTTGACATGCAGCGCAAGCTTCGACGTGCTCCGCGGTTTGACTTATTTCAGGATCCTCAACACCACTCAGCAGTCGATTCAACTGCTCTTCAGTCGGGCATTGGGGCCTTAAATTGGATCCTACCTTGATCATGATCTTTGTTTTCGGGTTCTAGCCTTAGGATTTCCTTCCGGAGCGCCGCCGTCACTTCATTCCTAACAACGTATACGTGCACGACCGTCATTCCAAGCTCTGATGCAACTTCGCCACCCGTCCTTCCATCGATCAACATTCTAAATGCATCCCAAGTCCGCGGTTTAATTCGCATCCTCAACCGCAGGACAGCTAGCTGGGCTAGTTCAATCTCATACTGACGCTGCACGCGTTCCGCCAGGTCGTTTTCAGCCTCAATCGATTGGACCAAACGCAACATGGCCGTACCACCCTGTCCCACGCCCTGTCTTTTAGCGCGCTTGACCGAAGTTGCCACAGCATGTTTTGTTACCGTCTTTAACCACGCACGAAAACTCTTGGACGGGTCGTATTCGAATTGCCCCATCGCCTTGGAGAGATTTAACAACACATCTTGAACGACATCGTCACGATCGGCGACT
>JBGCGI010000042.1:0-11202 GCA_045110715.1 Rubripirellula sp. | reverse complement strand
TCGATCTTCAATTTCCCTTCCGCCCCCAATCTGAAAATAGCAGCCGCAGTGAATTGTTTGGAGAGTGATGCGATTCGAAACGGCGTCTCGATCGTGTTGGGGGACCTCGACTTCAGATGCGAAATTCCAAACGTTCCTTCGTAGACAGCCTTGCCGCTGCGAGCAACCACGACGGCGCCGCTGAACCCCGTTTTTCGTGTTGCAGCGGCAAGGAAGCTATCGATGCTCGCCCGATAACGCTCGGGTTCATCAATGGAGACTGCCGGACATGTTGCCGCTGCATTTTCCAGTCGCTCCAAACGCAGGTCGCGAACGGATTCTCGGTTGGCCTGCGTCATGGCCACCGCGTTAAGTGTACGCCTCTTCGCTTTGCCGTGAGGGACCACCACCAAGCGAACGCTGGCCTTTGGCTTGTGGCCCATGCTCGACAAAAGTTCGACAAGGTCTTCGCCGAATCTCATCTTCCACTTCGAGCCATACTGTTTCTGGCTGAATGCGACCACATCCTTGGTGAGGATCTCGTCGAGCGAAACGAGCGAATACCATTCGGAATCAATCTGCACGATCGGTTGTTCGTCGTTCCAACGTACATCGGTGAAGGGTGCAAGTTTGGCAAACGATTCAGCCATGCATCGCGGCGCAGCAAACGCAATCACGGCAAGAAGGACAATCAGTGAAGTTCGGCAATTGATTCGCATGGGGGTCTTTCTGTAACGGGAAACGGCCGGCATTGTCGAACGCCCGCCAACAGATCATTCGTTGCCGCCAACTTTCAGTTGTTACAACAACGAGGGAGATCCGATGTTTCCGAAGGAATCCGATTTTTCCGTCGTGACTGGGATCGCTGCCAAGTCAATGCAGTACTGAGGGCGACTCGGTACACCCACGTGTCGATACTGCTAAGTCCCTTGAAGCTGCTCAGGCTACGCCAAATTTGCAGCAAAATCTCTTGCAACAAGTCATCGGCGTCCGTGTGCGTGTAGGCGCGAGCAATCGCTGCCAACCGTCCCCGGTTGCGCTCGAGCAGTTCGTCGAACGTCGATTGCTTTTCTTGCCCGTGCACCAAAGGTCTCGCGGATATCCATGCGGTGGCGGATTCACGTCAAACCCACTGCAGTACACTCCATTAGTTGCCGCCCAAGCACCAATGTTACACGCCACGAGAAAAAGAGTCGTCGTGGCGAAGGATCAGCCGTCGTGAACGCGCGCATCGCACCCATTTTGCCTTGCGATCGCTGCTCGCCGGCGTGCGCTTGTTCTGAACCAGCCTTCGACGATCGACTGATAGTTTACCGAGACAGTTCTCGACGGCGAGGAGCCTGCTCGAGAGATGACAGGCATGCGAAGGGGGGACTCGCCATCGAACCAACCAAGCTGACCTTGCTAAGAGGAGGCCGCCGAACTCTTTTCCTGGCGTACCGAATCGCCCGCTTTTTGGTGATGCCGGGAAATCCACACACTGCAAGGTGCGTGACGCAGGACGTACTTTGAAGTACTGCCCAACAGCATCTCGCCTACCAAACTGTGCCCCGACTCTCCAACGAGAACCAGATTCGCGTGGTTGCCTTCGGCGGCCTCGACAATGGCGCTACCAGCATGGTCGGACGTCGGCGTCTGAGTCGTGGTATTCGGTATGTCGGAAGCGATGCTGCTGGCGATCCGTTCGGCCTCGCACCGTACTGCTTCGCGTTGCTTGGGTTCGACAGTCATCGGCGGTCCAGCGTAGCCTTCGCCAAAGAATAGAAACGGTTGCTCGACAACACTGACGACATTGATCTCTGTCTCGGGTGCCCACTTGAGCTCCAACAACTCAGCGACGGCTTCACTGGATGCGGCGGAATTGTCGAAGCCGACAACAATGTTGTGCGGTGCGTTTTCTGATTCGACCGTGGGTCGTACGATAAGCACCGAGCACTTCGCATGCGTGGCAATACTGTCAGACACGCTTCCGAGCAGGACACGGCGGACGGCCGAATGACCAACCGCGCCCAGGACAATCAGATCCGCTTCTGTTGCAGACGCTTGGTCCAGGATGCATGGCACGGTGGCGCCCGATTCATGCAAGACCGTCACCGAGTCGCAACAGGGACTTAGCAACTCACGAGTCTCGTCAAGAAACTCGCCAATACGCTTCTCTTCTGCCTTCGTCCATTCCGGCAACCAAGGCTGCATCGATTGATTGTTGGGAGTATAGGTGACCGTGAGGACGATCACTTCGATTTCATTGTTTCGCGCCATTCCTTCGACGAACTTGGCCGCGTTCATGGAGCTATCAGACCCGTCAGTCGCCAGCAGTACTTTCATTTTCAATACCTCAGAGAGAGTCAGTTCAATCGGATCATTGATTCATTCGTGGCAGTTTTCATGCCAAGGCGTCCTTTCTTCGGTCGAATCAGCTAAGTCTGGTTCCGCAGCCTGACTCTCGTCGGCAGATCATGGGACGCCCCCCGCGCCGACCAACCTCGAATGGTTGTGTTCCCAGCGTGTGTTCCTGCGAGCGTTCACGCACAGTGCGAGCGATCACGCACGTTCAGAATTCGAAACTGTTTCGCCTGACGCACCGGCGAATTTGAAATCTGTCATCGCAAACTCCTTCCTTTCGCGAGCCATCGGATGCTGCATGTCCGTTGATGATCGGTTTTGGCACCCCGCTTGCAGTGTGCCTAGTGAGCAAAGAAGCAGTCAACGCGGTGACACCTGCACCTGACACGAACAACGTAAGCGGGAGGGACGACAATGGAACGCTTTAAAAACATCTTGGTCTACACCGGAACCGACGATTTTCAACAGGCAATCAACCGGGCGGTTGAGATCGCGATCGACAACCAAGCGAGCCTGACGTTGATGGATGTCGTCAAACCGTTGCCGCACGCATTTGGAATGCTGGCGGACCTTTCCAATTCCAACGAACTTGAGAACCTCGAGGCAAGTGATCGACGGGCGAAGTTGCTGGACATCGCCAGCGAATATTCCGACACCGGAGTTCCACTGGATGTCGTTGTCTCAGTTGGGGACCCCGCAACCGAGATCGTTCGGCAAGTGCTTGCCGACGAGCACGACTTGGTCGTCAAAACCGCTGACGGATTGTCGATAGCCGGTAGGCTTTTTGGTAGCGTCGCCCGATCGCTGCTGCGATCCTGTCCTTGTCCAGTTTGGTTGCTGAAGCCCGAGGTTCATGGCGAGTTTGACTGTGTGATCGCCGCGATCGATGCCGATTCAGCCGACGAAAGTCATTTAGCATTGAACCGTCAGATTTTGGAGTTGGCCTACTCTATCTCACAACGGGACAACGCCCAGTTGCATGTTGTCAGCGCATGGCAGCTTTGGATGGAGGATTCGCTGCGCCGTCGGGCGGGCGACGGCGAGGTTGACGACATGCTGGCTCGACACGAAGCGAAAGTCCGCTCAGCGTTGGACGAGTTGCTTCAGTCTCCGATCGCCGACTCGGATAGCATCCATGTGCATGTGCGACGTGGAACCCCTGCGTCTGTTGTGCGGTCGGTTGCAGAGGAGATCGAAGCGGACCTGATGGTGATGGGGACGCTTTGCCGAACCGGGGTTGCTGGATTCTTGATTGGCAACACGGCCGAATCAATCATCTCGGAGCTCACGTGTTCGCTTCTGGCTGTCAAACCAGACGGATTCGTCTCGCCAGTCGCTGAGGCGGAGCCCGCACGCACGAACCGTCGCCAAGAGTTACCTCTGTTGTAAGCCGGCGTTGCCGGACATGGATCAAAAAATGAAACGACTGCTCATCCTCTCGATGCTCGTGATGGTTCTCGTGCCAACGCCAACGATCGGCGATCCGCCCAAACCAGCAACGACTTCCGCGACCCCGTTGATGCGGATGAAGCTGGAGGCGTCCAAAGAGATTCTTGAGGGTTTGACGCTCGAGGACTTCGGCAAGATCGCGTCCAACGCGCGGAAGCTTCGCTTGCTCAGTACTGAGAGCAGCTGGAATGTGATTCAGACGGAAGAGTACGCTGCTCAGAGTCGTGATTTTCAGCGTGCCACCACGGTTGTGGTTGACGCAGCCAACGACAAGGACATCGGCCGCGCTGCATTGGGCTACGTCGCGCTGACCGTCCGCTGCGTCGAATGCCACTCGTACATGCGGAAACACAGAATCCAAAAGTTGAATCGAAACAATTGAAGTGGAGGGGCGAGTGATCGCCTCGGGCGTCAGCCGAGCAGTTCGTGATTGTGCCCCACTCATTCGAGCTTGCTCCGGCTCACGCCACCGAATCACAATCCGAGAGAAAACCATGACAACGGAAATCAGTCTCGAAACCAACTACGGCGGTTTGCACTTGGCATCGCCTGTTGTGATGGGCGCCTGTCCGATGACGATGCAGGAACCAACACGGAACGCGCTGCAGTCTGCCGGTGCAGGCGCGGTTGTTTTTCCCTCGTTGTTTGAAGAGCAGTTGATCCAGTGGTGCAAGGATACTGATCGCCCGGTGTCCAAGGCGGAGCAAATCGTGATGGATCGCTCCGAGAGAATCCGGACTCATTGGGCTTGCCCCAATGCCGAAAGCTATCTTGCCTTGATCAATCGCGCGACGACAACGCGTTCCCTTCCCGTGATCGCAAGTTTGAACGGCTATACCGCTGGCGGATGGGTCGACTTCGCAGGCGAGCTGCAAGAGGTGGGCGCTGCGGCCATTGAATTAAACGTTCACCATTCGCAACCACGAAACTACGAAAGCTCGAGTGAGATCGAAGACAGAATCATCGGTGCGGTGCGCGATATTAGAGCCTCCATCACGATTCCTCTGTTCGTAAAACTTGGCCGCGGCTTCACGAGCATTCCTCATATCGCTACCAGGCTGCTCTCTGGTGCGCAAGGGCTTGTCCTGCATGGGCGAGATCCCCAAGTCGACATCTGCTTGGACAGCATGAAGTTGGCAACCAAGTGGAAGCTGTCGGTTGCCGATTGTGGCATCGACTCTCTGGACACGCTGATGCAAGTTCACGGCTTTTGCCCTGCGATGCCGTTGGCAGCCAGTGGAGGAATCGCCCACGCCGATGACGTGACCAAGGTCCTCTTGGCTGGGGCGGATGTTGCGATGGTGACATCGGCGGTCTACCGAGATGGCCCCGACATTGTTCGTACAATGTTGGATGGGCTGCGATCCTTCATGAAGAAGAACAACATGAACTGCATCGGTGATCTGCAAACGCACCGCCCTCTGCAATTCACCAGCGACGAGGAGCGTTCGGCGTATACCACAGCGCTCTCCGCTCGCCTTGGGACGAGTCAAGCACAAACCGGCAACCAATCGATTCGTGCTGGCAATTGAAATGGATGCAGGCGGTTATAGGAAGGAGTCAGCGGAACGGCGCGATCCGGAACGGCGCGATCCGTGCGGTGCCCGCGTTTACCTGCACGTATCAGTCGTCTCTTGCGCGAACGATCAAAACGCTGCTGGTGAGGTGGCGGAGCAGGTATCGCGACGTGCTTCCCAACATCGCTCGATCGAGCAATCCACGCTGCTGATCACCGGCAAGAACGAGCCCGCAGTCATGTTCGGTTGCGTACGCTGTCAGTGCTTCGCCAATGTGACTCTCTTCAAGAATCGCAGCCTCGCAGCGGAAGCCATGCTTTTTGATCGCGTTCTCCAAAACATTCAGATGCTGAGTCGCAGTCTCACGTGCCTGTAGCCAGAGTTCCGACGTGCGTTGGACGATGTCTTGGTGAAAGAAGGTGAGCGTTTGCATCACATGAACGAGATCAATTTGGGTTGCTTTTGGCAGGTCGAACTTCGTGAGTTGATCAAGCAGTCGCAAGTCCGTTTCATCCGACCCGACGGCCACAAGAATTCGCTTGGGCACAGAAGTGCGCTTGCCTTCAGCGTGCGGGCGAATCACCAACGCGGTGCAATTTGCATGGGTGGCAACGTAGTCGGACACACTGCCTAGCAACACTCGTTCGATCGCCGAATGTCCAATCGCTCCCAGAACAACCAAGTCCGCATTCACGTCGCGCGCGAGCCCCGCGATTTCAAATGCCGGCGATCCGATCTTAACGTGGCAATGGATCTCGCGACAACGACTCTTGAGTTTCGCTTCGATCGTGCCCAAGCGTTCTTGGATGAAGTTTTGTTCGTCGGACAAGATTGCTCCGACATCAGGAATCATGCCGCCGGTGCCGACCATGTCGACCGCTGGAAAGGGAACGATCACGGAAACGAGATCGATGTCCAGCGGTAATGTGAAATTCTGAGTCAGCAAGAATTCAACGGCCTCGTCTGAGTGACTCGAGTGGTCGACGGCAAGCACAATTCGCATGGTAAGTTCCTTTGTTGGTCAGTGGACGAGACCTACAAGGGCAATTTGCGTGCCGTCGTTGACCAGCGTCTGGCACGATCGGAGTACGCCGGAGAAGCTCGTCAAAACATTTGATCCGAACAACGATCCTTGAGCTGCATCGCTCGCAGTGAGCGTATTCGCACGCGAATCGCTCTCGAAGTGTGTCGCATTGCACACTTCGTCCCGACGGCTTCCAGGCAGTTGAAGAAAGGCAGTAAGCAATCTCGCGGAGCTTCACTGCTAGCCAACGCGGTTCGAAAACGTCGTTCCCTGACATTGTTGGTGAGAAGCTTGCATCGCGCGATCCGAGCGACGATAATGTTGGTCCATGTTTCCCGCCTACCAAAATCGTCGTTTTTCGGACGCGTTTTGCCCACCTTGGACCAATCGGTCATGCGTTCGATAACGCTGGTCATCTACTTTCTCGCTGCGATTGCTTGGTTGTCGCAACCAACAATGGGTGACGACGGCGTTGGGGATGAGGAGCGTAGATTCTTTGAGACGAAGATCCGTCCTGTTCTTGTCGAGCACTGCTATGAGTGCCATGCGTCGGAATCCGATGAAGTGGGCGGCAACTTGCTTCTGGATCGGCCGCATGCGATGAAGAAGGGCGGTGAGTCGGGAGCCGTGATCGCCCCTGGGAACCCGGACGACAGTTTGCTGATTCAAGCAATTCGCTTCGACGATCCGGAATTGGAGATGCCACCCGACGGACCGCTGAAGGAGTCCGTGGTGAACGATTTTGTTCGTTGGGTCCAACGCGGCGCAAAGGATCCGAGACCAATCGAACCTCAAGCATCTGGAGATCCCGCGACCGCGGGCCTCCAAGAGTTGGACTCAGAGCGTCATTGGTCGTTCTTCCCACGCAATCGTGCGGCGGCGCCAAAGCTCGACGATCGCGATTGGCCTCGCGATCCGATTGATGCGTTCGTATTGAGTCGAATGGAGGATGGCGGGCTTTCGGTCGCTGACGATGCCGACGCAAGAACGTTGATTCGGCGTCTCTATTATGACTTGATTGGGTTGCCACCGCGTCTGGATGACATCGAGGCATTTGTGGAATCGCATGGACGTGATCCGCGACCAGCCCTCGAAACGTTGGTTGACGACTTGCTTGGTCGAACAGAATTCGGCGAGCGTTGGGGCCGCCATTGGTTGGACGTTGCCAGGTACGGCGAGTCCAACGGCGACGATGGCTTGGGACGCAACGCAACTTTCCCGCATGCTTGGCGCTATCGCGACTATGTGATCGACGCCATGAATCGTGACCTGCCCTACGACGCGTTCTTGAAAGAACAAATCGCCGGTGATTTGCTGGAATCAAAGACGCCCGAAGAAAGAAACCGGCGTTTGATTGCGACGGGGTTTCTGGCCATCGGCTCGAAACCGGCAGCCGCGATGAACAAGAACTTTGCGATGGATGTGGTCGATGATCAAATCAATGTTGTGTGCACGTCGGTGATGGGGTTGAGTGTTGCGTGTGCGAGATGTCACGACCACAAGCATGACCCCATCCCCACCCGAGACTACTACGCGCTAGCAGGAATTTTTTCCAGCACCGAGACTCTTTACGGCTTGTCCGGCAACGAGAAACTAACGGCGCCGCCGACATCACTCCATCAGTTGCGAACGGACTGGGATCCGAGCGATGAGAACAGATCAACAGCCAATCGGAAGAACGTTCCTAGTCTTGACCAAAATTATGTGTCGACCGTTCAAAATCTGCAGCCTGTGCTATACGAACGACTGATGCAGAAGACCGATCGTTTGCAATTGGGCAAGGATTTCAAGGCATCGAAAAAGAACTACGCTGTCGTCGAGAACAACAAGATTCATGGCGAACTGCCGACTTCGACCAGCGACTACACCGTCTCGTTTTGGTTCAAGAACAATCTCAAGAACGACGCGCGACCGATCACGGCCTACCTTTTCTCGCTCGCAAAGATTGGCGACAAGACCCTGCCGGGCGATCACCTGGGGATCGGTGGGCAACACGACAAGAACCGCACGGGCAAGATTTTCCTGTTCAATGGTAACTCCAAGAAGCAGTCGCTGGCGGGATCAACGGTCATTCCCACCGGCACATGGAACCACGTCACGGTCGTTCGAGAAAAGAATGACATCCGAGTCTTCCTGAATGGACAGAAGGAAATCGAAGGCCAACTTGAGTCCAGCTTTGGGGGGAATGTTCAGTTCTGCCTGGCGCGGCGCAGCGATCAGTTTGCTCCGTTGAACGGAAACATTGGTGAGTTTGCGGTGTTCTCTTGTGCGATCTCCGACGACGAAGCGTTGGCGATTTACGACGCATCGGGATGGCCGCGAGCGAAGCCTCCGGCGGCTTATCCGCTGGCAATGGGCGTTCGGGAAAAATCGAAACCTGTTCACAGCAAAATTCACATCAATGGTGACGGTGCCAAAAAGGGCCCCGAGGTTCCTCGTGGATACTTGTCCGCCTATCAGTTGGTCAGTCACCGACCGGTGGCGATCGAAGAGACGCACGCGATCGACAGCAAGAGCAGCGGTCGACTTGAGTTGGCGAATTGGTTGACGGATCCTCAGCATCCCCAAACGGCCCGCGTGATCGTCAATCGTGTTTGGATGCACTTGATGGGCAAAGCGATTGTGGAGACACCCGATGACTTTGGTGTCTATGGAGCGAGGCCAACCCATCCGCTACTGCTGGACCATCTGGCCGAGCGACTGATCCGCGAGGAGTGGTCCATCAAGAAACTGATTCGGGCGATCGTGTTGACGCGGACTTATGGACTGAGCTCCAAAACTAACAACGCGAACGTCAATCAAGATCCAGAGAATCGTTTGTTTGGGCGTCACGAAATTCGCCGGCTGGACGCGGAATCGCTACGCGACAGCATCCTGTCCGCGACTGGCACATTGGACTCCTCCGTTGGATGCGGCTCGGCGATCGATCAGATCGATCAATTGATCAACTGGCCGCCCGGTGAAGCAACCAAACTGCATCGCGAGAACAATCACCGTAGCATTTACTTGTGTTTCCTTCGGCACGATCCGCCGGATGAACTGGCGGCATTCGACTTGCCAGTTGGCGTGGCGGTCACCGGGATACGCGATGAAACAACGCTTCCCACGCAGTCTTTGTTCATGCTGAACAGCCGATTCGTGGTGAACCAATCCGTGCTTTTTGCAACGGCCTTGTGCTCGCGATCAGAGATCGACGATGTTCAGCGAGTGAGGGTTGCGTTTGAAGCAATCCTTCGTCGATCACCGACCGAAACGGAACTCAGCGGCGCGCTTGCGCACGTTGAACGCGTCCAAGCGACACTCGCGAAGTCAATCGACAGGCGTGACCAACGAGTCGTCAAAGCGTGGGCAAGTCTTTGCCAGGGCCTGATTTCGACCAATGAATTCCGATATGTGGATTAGCGACGCATGAGCCTATCACGAAGACAAATGCTGCAGTCAGCCTCTTGTGGGTTTGGCTACCTCGCGCTGGAGGCGCTGTGTCAATCGCAGTTGAATGCGGCGACCAGCTCACCAATGATTCAGCCGCGTGCCAAGCGGGTGATTTTTCTATGCATGAGCGGTGGTCCTGCGCAGCTGGATACCTTCGACTACAAACCACAGACCGGCAAGAAGAAGCATCCCGGTTCGGTCTTTTCATTCTCGCAGCATGGCGAATCGGGGACACGGGTTTCTGAGTTGCTGCCGGAAACAGCGAAGCATGTCGATCGTTTGTGCATCCTGAACGGAATGTTCTGCGACACGGGCAATCACGCCCAATCCTTCTTGCAAATGCACACCGGCGAGCGATTGCGTAGTCGACCTAGCATGGGGTCCTGGATCAATTACGGCTTGGGCAGCCAGAACGAAAACCTGCCTGGCTTCATCAGTTTGAATGCGGCCAAGCCGTCGGTGTATTCCAGCTCCTTTTTGCCAACCCAGCACGAAGGAACGCCGATCGGCACCAATGGCGAGAACATGTCGGCGGCGACGATCGCCAACATTTCCAGCAAGCATCTTTCGCGGGTCGCCAAACGAGACCAGATTGACTTCGTTCAGTCGATGAACCGTCATCACGCAGCAACACGCAACGATGCCAGGTTGAATGGCGTGATTGAGTCGATGGAATTGGCCTTTCGGATGCAAGCCTCTGCACCGGAATTGCTGGACTTATCGGGCGAGACACAGCGCACGCTTGATCGCTATCGAGTTGGCAAGAAGTTGTCCGTTGGAACTTGCCGACCGACCGACTTTGGTCGGCAGTGTTTGTTGGCTCGCCGTTTTGCCGAAGCAGGAGTCCGATTCATTGAAGTCCAGCACGGCGGTTGGGATCAACACAAGAATCATCGCCGTGACCTAAAGGCGAATTGTGAAACGGTTGACGCACCGATCGCAGCGTTGTTGGAAGACCTCGCGGCGCGCGGACTACTGGAAGAGACGCTGTTGGTCTGGGGCGGCGAATTTGGCCGACCGGGGCTGACTCCTGACGACGGGAAAGACGAAACCGGGCATGGATTCAAGGGCTTCACCTATTGGCTGGCCGGTGGCGGTGCCAAGGCGGGTTACGTCCATGGTGCAACCGACGCAACGGGGGCGCGAGCGGTCGAGGGCAAGGCACACTTCCGTGATCTGCACGCAACGATCCTGCACCTGCTTGGGTTGGATGCAAACCGATTGACCTTCCATCACGCAGGCCGCGATCACCGTCTGACGGGACCGGAAGGCGGCCAGGTGATCTCCGAAGTCATCGCCTAGAAAAAGTCGACCAGCTCGATTTATCCGGGACCGTCGCGTTGAACATCGCTTGCTACACCGGCGTGACTGGACGTTGGTTCCAGGACGATTGGTCGACCATGACGGTCAAAGAACGCAAGGTCTCGCCAGAGGATAGCTTCTGCTTGAGCATGATCG
>JBGCGI010000041.1:0-8014 GCA_045110715.1 Rubripirellula sp. | reverse complement strand
ATTTCCTCAGAGTTGATTCCGGATCCGATGGCATTCGTCAACTTAATGCAATTCGGGGTCCACTCGACAGGTCGCATCCATCCATCGGCGGTCTGGGAGCGGATGGAAATACGAACCATCGCCCCCGACGTAAACATTCGTCGGAACCACGAGGAGGAAGCCATCGAGCCTGAGAAGTGAACGACTCCCCGTTTGTTTCTGCTCGTCATTGAAAATCCAATAGCTGGCTGGCGTCAGGGAAGTGTCCGACTGATCTCGGTCTTTTGAATTCGCGCGAGCTCTGCCTGCAACTCTTGGACTTTGCTTGGATTCTTTGAATAGAGATTGTTCGTTTCACCCAGATCTGTGGCGAGGTGATAGAGCTGTCCCTGAGGATCGCCGGGGCCCGGATTGACACGTTTGGGCTTTGAGAAGCCGCCCGAACCGAGCGCCGTGATCAGCTTCCAGCTACCTTTGCGAACAGCAAAACTACCGCCGCTCGATCGAAGCACGAGGGATTCACGAAGTGTATCAGACGGCCGACCGATCAGAGCGGGGAGAAAACCAATGCTGTCGGGTCCCGCATTCGCTGGCAACTCTTGGCCAACAATCTGGGAGAACGTCGCCAACACATCGGTGAAGGAAATCAGCTGATCGCTCGACGAGTTCTCAGCGACTTTTCCTGGCCAGCGAACGATGAACGGCATTCGATGACCGCATTCCCAGGCGTCAGCCTTCATGCCTCTCAGGCCACCCGAACTGTCGTGCCCTAACCGTGTCACATCCTCCTCGTACCAAACCGGCCCATTGTCGGAGGTAAAGATCACCAGTGTGTCGTCCTTCATGCCCGCCCGGGCAATCGCGTTCAGCACCCGACCGATCATACTATCGACCATCTCAGCAAAATCACCGTACATTCCGGCGCGACTCTTGCCTTGAAACTCAGGCGCTGGCAACCAGGGCGTATGAGGAGCAGGGTAGGCCAAGTAAAGAAACAATGGCTTCTCATCCCCCGACTTCGCGTGGCCATCGATGACTTCAATCGCCTCGTCGGTGAATCGCGGAAGAACATCTTTCAGTTTCAAGTCAGGCGCGATTCCGCCAGCTCGGGAAAACGCCCCCTGAATCGGAGACCAACCGTCTGAACTCCGCGCTTCGATGTGGTCGGTCGGTGGTGCGACAGCACGATCGCCCGATATGTAGAAGTAAGGCGGAATGTCCGTGGAGGCGCGAATTCCAAAAAAGGAGTCGAAGCCCCGGTCAACTGGACCACCGGGCAGAACATTCTCGTAGCCGTTCTCGGCAAAGCCAACATGCCACTTTCCAACCATCGCGGTTCGGTACTGATGGTCTTTCAGCAAGGAAGCGATTGTCATTTGGCCTGGTTCGATCAGAGGCTCGGTACGCCATCGATTGACATTCGTTCGAAAGGGATAGCGTCCGGTCAGCAAGCCGTAACGTGACATGTGGCAAAGCGGCCCCGGCGCATGAGCATCCAAGAATTTCATTCCTTCACGCGCAAGGGAATCAATGTGAGGAGTCCGAATCTTGGAGTCCGGGTTGTAACAATGCGGATCCCCATACCCCATGTCGTCCACCATGATGTAGACGATGTGAGGATGCGGTTCGGCAGCGAGAACTGCCAACTGCGATAAGCCGCTCAACAACGCGAAGAAGGCGATCATCTGGAAACGCGGCATATCAGGTGTGCTCAACTCATGCTTTGGAATAACGATCGAAAATTTGATCAAAGATCACGCGGTTACTGTGTCTGGCTTGTCTGCACTGAGCCACGATCATCGCTGGATCGGACTCATTCATCAAAAACGCCAAGTTGCGCATCAACGCATCGTCTTCTGGCAACTCATGACGGGCAAGTGTATTCATCAGTCGAAGGCTGGCTTCAATACGACGCAGCGTCAGATAGTTTCGCGTCAACTGAATGGACTCTTTTTCATCGAGGTGCCCAGCCTCCGTGAGTGCGGCGAGCGACGCCGTGGTTCCCTGCTGGATGATTTGGGGGGACTCTTTGGCGTACCGCAGCGTCAACATCTGTGAAATCGTTTCGACGTCGACTGTACCGCCCTCACCGCGTTTCAAGTTCTCTTCGCGCGCGGTTTGCTGCATGCGATACCGCAGCTCTCGTATCTCAGCCACCATGGCAGGCGTGAGCTGCGTGCATTCGATCACCTCGGCGACCCTGGCATCGGTTTCCGCTCGACTTGTCCGAGATCCAGAGATCGTGCGAGCCCGGCAAAGTGCCAACCGTTGCCATAGCGGAGCAGTTCCTTGCTCGAACCGTTTTAAGAATTCATCGATTGTCATCGCCCAAACACTCTCGTCATCGCTTTGTCGAAGTCGCGAATCGAGCTCGTACAGACGACCAGCAGGACTGGAATGGTTGGTCCGCGTCAGAACGCGTTGAGCGAGTTGGTTGAAGAACAACTGGTTCGAGAGTGTCTGCCGGTGTCCACCAACCCTTCGTTTGGTTTCTCCATCGGCAGAGTAAAGGAAAATCGCATCCAAATCGCTGTGATAGTTGGGTTCACGTCCACCGAGCTTCCCAAGCGCCAATGTCAGCAGTTCGGCTGGGTTGTCGTCACTGTCGACAGGATCGCCATACCTCTCGGCAAGCGTTTCCTGTTCGTGCTCGATCGTCCGGCGCAAGATCGCTTCGGCCGTATCTCCGATGGCTTGGTGGGTGGCTTCCAACGATTCCTTGCCCAACATGTCTCGGACGCCGATCGTCAAATGAGCGCTGTTTTTGAAGCTGTGCAAAATTCGATCGATGTCCGCTGCTCCGCGACACAACTCGACCGAGTGTGCATCCAGTCTCTGAGCAGAAGGCAATCGATTCATCAACAGTGAATCGATCAACTCGTCGACCATGCCTGGGTTATCGATCAGAATTCCTGAGAGGTACGGCGTTGTGGCACACAGGCGAACCATCAACTGCATGGTGGGACGGCTGTTTCCAAGCAGCTCCCACAACGTCGCTTTGGCGCCCAACGAGTCCGTGACCGCGACCAAGGAAGAGAGTGCTGCAGAAGGATCGGGCGCTTGAGAGATTTCTTCTAACAAAGCCGGGGCGATGGAGGAGAAAAAGTGTCGGCATCGATGAGGAGAAAGAAAGGGAACCGTTTCCGTACTGAGCGACGCGAGATCCTCCATTGCCCGTCGTGGATCAGTCAGACCGTGCCTCGTCATGGTGGCTTCGACGACCGCGGGATCAGGCTCAGGGTCTAGCAATAGTTCTGTCTCGACCGCCACGGCATCGCCATCCCCAGGCGCGTCCAACATCAGATGATTGATCATCCGCCGATTCTTCTCGAAAGTCTCTCGCAGCAACTGCTGGAATTTCTCAAGATCGCCAGCCTGGTTCGCATCGCGAATTCCCAAATGCCAGGCGAGACGCTGCCGTGACTCGTTCTCCTCAGGAAGCCTTCCACGATGCCGATCGAACATCACTGCGACCAAATGCTCCAAACGACACAGGCGCGCGTAGTTATCCGAGAGCAAGGCCGCTTCCTGGTGAGTCAGGCAACCCGCATGCTCCAGCGATACGATCGCGTCGTAGGTGTTGGTGCAACGCACCGAAACCAAGTCACCTCCATGCAACAACTGCAGAAACTGGATTGTCAGTTCAATGTCATCACGCCCACCTGGCACCTGCGAGATCTCAGACATCGCCTCGGGTTGCAGCTCTGCACGCTTCTCCAGTTTGTGGCGGAGCGTGCGTACTTCTGCCAGTTCGACGCGACTGAGATAGCTCTGAAAGACCCACGGCTCCATTCGTTTCAGGAACGCTTTACCAACCGTCGGTGAACCAGCGACCGTTCGCGCTTTCACAAAGCTAAGCCGTTGCCAAGTCCGTCCGCTCGTTTCGTAGATCCTTGCCGCTTCACGAAAACTGCAGATATTGACGCCTACCTCGAAGCGGGGACCTTCGCGAAGATCGATGTCCAATCCATGAGACCTCGCTTGATCACCGCGCAGCAGTCGAACAACATCGTCGACCAAATTCTTATAAAAATCACGATGCCACACATTCTTCTGATCGATGGTGTCGTAAAGGAACACCAACTTCGATGGCGACGCGTACCCCATCTCCTCGCCACCTAGATTCCCCAGCCCGATGACCGTGACTTCCGGTGTTGTGCCGTCGGGCCGCTGCGGCAGTCCCCGACGTTGCCCCAGCCGTTTGGTCACATACTGTAGCGCCGCCTCGATAACGGCGCTAGCGCAGTCCGCCAACTGTCGGCCAACTTTCTCAGGAGCCAGTCCACCCACAAACTCCTCGTAAGCAATCCGCACGACCTCGCGTGAATAAGAATGCCGCAGGAGCATGGACGCATGACTGAGCGAATCCACGCTCTCCAATGATTGGCTCAAAATCTCAAGCGAAACCTTGGGGTCATGCACTGCCCGCGAGCTGAGTTGATGAAAGGACTCTCCATCGCTGATCAGAAAGCTTGCGAGGGATGGGCTCGTCGCAAAGATTTTGAGAATCCCCGACAACAGATCCTGATCTTGCTGGAGCACCACCAAGGTCCCAGCAGGATCGTCGCGTTCAGAAACAAACTTGCTCAGATGAGAGATCGCCGCGTCTGGGTCCTCGAGCTCACCAAGATACTTGGGCAGACACGCGAAGAACTTCTGAAGCGATGAGACATCCATCTCGATCTTGCTGATCGATTGCAACCGCTCCCGCGCCTGAACTGGATCTTGTAGGGAAAGTCCTTCTAGCCAAGCGAAAGTCGCGTCATCTGGCGAATCGGGTGCTGGCATAGCTTCCATGGATCAGTAGAGGTTTTGAACCGCTGGCGGTACTTGTTGAGACGAGCAGGAAGCAAGTGGAACTTGTGAGGGAACCATTCGATCGGTCACTGCATCTTAACCGTTCATTGGACAATCACGTGAAGTTGATCGACATCATGAGGAGTGCAGCGGGCTGGTGATTTACGATTGGGAGAAAGTGTCAGAGGGAAACTAAAGTGTAAATCCCTTTGAGTGAACCGTGTAGAGCGTCAAAGTGACCTACGCTTGAGCACTGAGGCGGCTTCTATGGGTCACCATGAGGCCGCAGCGAGGATTCCATGCGACAGATGTTGACTTTAGGAAACATCATGTTGTGGTGATTTCGCAACGCGCGGGGGGCGTGTTTCTCGGTCTCTATTCGCGCAACCTATTCTCCCATAACGCTTTGCCATGATTCTTGCACTTCCCTCTTGGGGTTACGGCACTACTCCTGCTTGGTATCTCCCGAACCAGACCGACCAATTTGACTTGGGTTTCGAGGAGCCGCTAGTGGGAAAGAAATTTAGCCAACGCAGTCTACAGGACGACGCCTTCGATGCCGAAGAATCTGTCAGCCGACGCTCTCGCGTCATGGGACAGACTTTTGCCGATGCTCATCAGGAAGACAGCTCCGATGACGAACGTCCTCAGCGGCGTGACGACTCGAGCGCCGATCCGACCGAGGATCCTGTCCGAATGTACTTGATGCAAATGGGCCAGATCCCGTTGCTGACACGTGATCAAGAGGTCTCGGCAGCGAAGCAGATCGAGAAAACTCGCGATCGATACCGCCACACCATGCTGGCGACAGATTTTTTGCTGCAAGGTGCTCTGAAGCTACTCGAGCAAGTCCGTGACAAGCAACTGCGTTTGGATCGAACGATCGAGGTTAGCGTGACCAACGCGGCTGAGAAGAAGGCCATCATGTTGCGAATCGTGCCCAACGTGCGAACGCTGCAACACCTCTTGAGCCAGAACCGCGGTGATTACCTGACCGCCATCAACAAACGACTGCCGATGCGACAACGCCGTGCGGCTTGGAAAAACCTAGTCATTCGACGTAACAAAGCTGTTCGCCTGGTAGAGGAAATGAACCTCCGAACTGGCAAACTACAGCCACTGTTCGAGAAACTGCGACGCGCATCAGAGCGGATGCAAGAGATCCAAAACCTGCTCGGCGACAAAGAAGCCCTCGCCCTGCCCGGAATGCAAACCGTGGATGAGCTGAAGAGTGAACTTCGCTATCTGATGAAATTGACCTACGAAACTCCGGTTACGCTGGAGCGACGTGTGTTCAGGTGTGATCAGTTCCGTGAAGACTACGATGCCGCGAAACGAGTTCTTTCAGCAGGCAACCTTCGACTGGTCGTCTCAATCGCCAAGAAGTATCGCAACCGTGGCTTGTCGTTCTTGGACTTGATTCAAGAAGGAAACACCGGATTGATGCGCGCGGTTGATAAGTTTGAGCATGCTCGAGGCTACAAATTCAGCACGTATGCGACTTGGTGGATTCGCCAAGCGATCACACGTGCGATTGCCGACCAGAGCCGAACCATTCGCGTTCCGGTCCACATGATCGATACGATGAACAAAATCCGTCAGATCACCCGTGACCTAGTGCAAGAGATTGGCCGGGAGCCTTCGGCCGAAGAAGTTTGCCAACGCAGCGGACTCTCATTGGATGACACTCGCGTGATCCTCAAGATGAGCCGCCAGCCACTCTCGCTGGACCAACCGATTGGTGATCACGAGGAAAGTGTGTTCGGCGAATTCCTGGAAGATCATCGCGACGACGATCCATTGCTGGAAACCAATCGTGAAGCCCTCAAGGCGCAGATCGATCTGGCCATGGAAACGCTGAACTATCGCGAGCGAGAGATCCTACGTCTTCGCTACGGCCTCGCTGACGGATACACCTACACTCTGGAAGAAGTCGGTCGAATCTTCCAAGTCACTCGTGAACGTGTCCGCCAGATCGAAAGCAAGGCTGTGCGTAAACTGCAGCAGCCCTACCGAGCAAAATCGCTGGTCAGCTTCCTTGATGGTGCCGAACTGGCGATCATGGAAGGTAGCGAAGCTCTGTAGTTTCCGCCAAAACCTCAGCGTTTCCGATCTCGGTCGGAAACGCCGATCTTCGTTGGCGTCATGAGATTGAGCGGGTCCACCGACACAGCTCGTGCATAAATATCGCCGCTGCGACAGCGACATTCAAACTGTCAGTGCCCAGATGCATCGGAATCGTCACTCGATCCGCCGCAAGTTGCTGAATTTCGACGGGCACACCGGTAGCCTCATTTCCCACCACCAACAGACAATTGCGGTTGTCCGGTGATAGGTGTTCCAAGCACGTCGCGTCCGAATCGAGCGTTGTAACGATCGTCCGGATGGTGCCGTCTGCCGTGAGCCCCGGCAATTGCTGAATGGGGTCTCGAAGGTCAAACAGTCGCTGCGAGAACACCGTTGCCATGCTGACGCGGATCACGCGTCGCGAGAACGGATCGATCGTACCAGGCCCAATCAGAATATCGCCTATCCCTAGGGCCGATGCAGAGCGGATGATGCTGCCCAAATTCTCGTGCTCACTCACTCCGATCACTGCGAGGGCGATTGCCGGATCCTGCTGTGAGAAACGCAACTGGTCAACCGGCAACAAAGCTTGGCGTCTTCCGCACGCCAGAACACCGCGATGAAACTTGTACCCAACAAGATCATTGATCGCCTCGGACCGAAGCGAATAAATCGTCGTTTGATCGGGTAACCTTCCCGCGAACTCGCTCTCCTTTCCGCGCGGCAACAAGATCGATTCCGTCTGAAAGGAACTGGCGAGCAGTCGTTCGACACACCACCTGCCCTCAACGACAAACGAATTCCGTTGCCTCGCAGAGTTCGAATGTTTCAAATTTGCGTAAGCGGCTAGTCGTGGATCATCAAGGTCCTCAAGCTCAATGCAGTTGTCCATTCGCCGCCTCCCTCGAAAAGAGAGGACGTATCATTTCGCATGAAATCGGAAATTTGAGCATCGCGTTTCAATTTACGTGTTAGATTTGAGCATTGGGGCAACAACCAAGTGACGGGTTGAGGGCATATCAATTTGTGGGGCAAATTGGGGCTGCCCTCAACTCCGTCATTTTTACAAGCGTTTGTATCTCAAACGCATCTCTTCTGAAGCACCGGACAATCGTCAATACCGCTGACGTTTGTAGGATCCGGGCCTCTTCCCCCTCCTACCTGAGGGTTA
>JBGCGI010000040.1:0-33138 GCA_045110715.1 Rubripirellula sp. | reverse complement strand
CAATGCATCGCTCATTCGTCCGTTACTCCAACAAGATTCGAAACCGCGATTCTCGCAGATTGACCAACGGCCAGCGAGCGTGACGGCGGCATTCAATCACATCACCTAACAGTCTACACGACGTTGACCGGCATCCCTCTGAGTTCGAGCAACTGAAAGTAATCGGCCATTGTCTGCCAATCGAGCGATTTGGCTTCCTGCTCACTGACCGGAGTCGCTGAGCCACCTTCCCCCGCGTTGATTGTCGTGATCCCTTGAGTCAGCAAGTTTCGCGCCGTCGTGGGATCTAGCAACATCGGAGTTGCTGTTTCCCCATCATGTCAATGACAAGGCCGAAGTTCACTTTTCGGTTTTCACTTTTCGGTTCAATGTCGCGATTCTCGGAATTGCCCAGGCCTGATCTTAAAGTGTTGCTGAAAAGCCTGTGATAGCCCGGCTCCACTGGCGAACCCGGATTCGTGTGCAATCGTTGCGATGGACTTATCGGTGTCGAGCAACAAGCGACAGACATGCTCAAATCGTGCTCGGCGGATTTCCTCGGCTGGGCTACGATTGATTTTCTCGCGAAAACGCTGTTCAAGCGAGCGTCGAGAGATGGGAAACGCACGCAGTATGTCGGCGACAGAGATCCCGTCTTTGGCGCGTTCACGAATGAACTTGAGCACGCCCGCAACCTCCGCGTCGTCGATCGCCAAAATGTCGGTTGAATGACGCGCCCGAATCCGCAGCGGAGCGATCAGCGTCGTCTTTTGAGGAGTCTTGGTTCCGCTCATCATTTGCTGAAGCAACTGCGCCGCGGTCTCGCCGATCCGGTGACTCGCCAACTCGATGCTGGATATTTTTGGCATCGCCACGTTACACAGCAGGTCGTCATCATCTCCCGACAGCACCGCCACGTCATCTGGCACGCGAATCGAGGCAGCAGCGCAGATTTCGACCAATTGACGCGCTGGATAAGGATCAGCGGCGAATACCCCCAGCGGCTTTGGCAAATCCGCGAGCCACTGTCGGGCTTTGGTGTAGTTCGTTAGCCAACCCACCGCGTCTTCGTCGCCACTTGAATAGGTTGCGCACGTGAATCCTGCGGATTCGACTGCGTCTTGAAACGCTCGAGAGCGAACATCGGAATAGCGCCCGATCGGCGGCGCATAGCAAGCGAAATGCTTGAGTCCACGACTGCGAAGATGATCCAGAGCCATTTTAGCGCGTGCTTGATCGTCGGTCGCAACGCGCGCGAACCAATCCTCATCTTTGACCATCAGCGAAACGTCAACGGTCGGCAGTTTCAAGTTCTTTAGATGTCGCACCATCGAGCGATGTCGTAGCGACGCAATGACACCGTGACCGGCCCAAACTCTTGGCAAGCGCAATCGCCCCTGCTCATCACGTGGCGCAATCAGAACCGACCAGCCTGCATCTTGCCCGATTCGACAAACGGCTTCGACGACGTCGCGCCCCCAAGTATCGTCTGTTTCAACAAGGATACCGACGTGCCGGTTCGTAACTGGTTTGCCTACCATGAGCTCAATTTGGTTCCAAAGGATCGTGCGCAGTATTGTACATGAACTGCGCGGTTGCGCACTGCATTGCGCTTGGCGAACGTTAGAATTTGCAGAATCCTCGTCGCAAGAACCTTCCGCTTGATCGCCTCGAAATCCATGAGATGCTTGGATTGAATTGGGGCAAGGTTCCCGAATCGAGCTTCACGATCGGCATTGATACGATTGAAAAGATGGTTGCCAAATTGCACGAACGCGCCAACTGGAGCATTTACAAGATCAAACTCGGCACGGCGCACGACGTGGACATTGTCCAACAGTTGCGAAATGAAACGGACGCAGTCTTTCGCGTGGATGCCAACTGTGGCTGGACGGCCGAAGAGGCCATTTCGAGTTCAATCGCGTTACAGGGACTCGGCGTCGAGTTCATCGAACAGCCATTACCAGCTGACGCTTGGACCGAAGACCATCGTCGTGTCTACTGCGAATCTGCGCTTCCAATCGTTGCCGGGCGTTTGATCGCAGTAGAATTCACGTTGTCCATTCAAGAAACAGTCAGAGTTACACAGTGCTGCAAATGCCCCCAAGAAACAATCTCGCTGCAGGCCTTGCAGCAACACTGCTGTGCCTCTCATCAACGCTGGCCGGCGATGTGGCCAAACTGTCGATCGGCGAAAAGCACGCTGGCTTTCATGTGTCTCATCGGCTCTCCGAGCGGCACGAACAAATCGAGCACGCCGTCGTCGTCGTGCACGGAACGCTTCGCAACCCGGATTCGTATTTTGACCGCATCCTCCGTGCAGCCGAACTCTCCAAGTCTGACGGTAAGACTCTGATCGTTGCCCCCGGTTTTCACACCGTTGACGAAGTCGAAGAGGGTGAATACTTCTGGAGCAGCGGTGGCTGGAAACAGGGCGATTTGGCCCAAAACGGTCGCGGTGAAACAAAAGTATCTTCGTTCGATGTGATCGATCTGCTGATCAAGAAGATCGTAGATGAGCGCAAGTTCCCCCAACTGAAGAACCTTTCCATCGTTGGACATTCGGCAGGGGGGCAGTTTGTCAATCGATATGCATCGGCTGCAGACCTTTCGGGCTGTGGAGACGTCAACGTCAAGTTTGTCGTGATGAATCCATCGTCCTACATGTACCTTGACGATCGCCGTCCCAGCGAGAACGGATTCCGATCGTCTGAAGAACTCTCCGATCGGTTTCCCGACTACGACCAGTTCCGCTATGGCGTGACCGAACTCAACACGGCCATGCGACGAATCGGTTTGAACCAAATCAAAGAAAACATAGCGACTCGTCGATGTTTCTACTTTGGTGGCACCGAGGACACGAAAGACAAATATCTGGACATGTCGCCTGGAGCGATGGCGCAGGGGAGAAACCGATTCACGAGGTTCGAGGGCTACAGACGCTATGTCGCTGCATACCAAGACAAACGTTGGCGCGACAACTCTAAGTTTACAGCGATCGAGGCAGTGGGGCACAGCAGCACGCAAATGTTGGCGACTGAAAAAGTGCGTCGCGTCTTATTCAACGAGGTGGCGCAATCCGGAGTTTCTTGGTCGAAAGACCTGCTTCAAGAAGCTCGCGACTTCTCCAAGACGCTCGACACGGCCGCTGTTGTCATCCTGCAACACGGCGAGGTCGTCGATCAATGGGGAGCGACTGCGATGCCGCTGAATTGCCACTCCATTCGCAAGAGCATTCTCAGCGCATTGTACGGACCTCACGTCGCAAACGGCGCGATTGATCTCGACGCGACTCTTCAGCAGTTGGGGATCAACGACAATGAACCGTCGCTGACAGGAGAAGAACAGACCGCCACGATCCGCGATCTCCTGAAGGCTCGGTCGGGCGTCTTTCATCCTGCACTCTATGAAACCGCAAGCATGGCAGCAAAACGTCCAAAGCGTGGTGCGCACTCACCGAATACGTTTTGGTATTACAACAACTGGGACTTCAACGCCGCCTGTTCCATCTTTGAAAACCTCTCCGGACGCAGCATCTTCGAGGATTTTGAAACGCGGATCGCACAGCCTTTGGGCATGCGTGACTTTCGCCGTGATCGAGACACTCAGTACGTGACGGGAGCTGATTCGGTTCACCCGGCCTACCCGTTCCAACTCAGCACGCGTGATCTCGCGCAGTTTGGACAACTCATGCTGCAGAATGGTCGCTGGGGAAATCAGCAACTGATTCCTGAGGCATGGGTCAAAGAAAGCACGACGTCGTATTCCGACGCGGGACAATCCGGTGGCTACGGATACATGTGGTGGATCGCTGCTGACGGGAGTCACTTTCCCGGCGTGACGTTGCCCGGGGGAAGTTTTTCGGCGCGCGGCTATCGAGGGCAATACCTTGTCGTCATTCCCGATCGCGACCTAGTGGTTTGCCACCGCGTCAACTCCTTTCAAAAAGGTACATCCGTTGGCAAGTCCGACTTCGGAAAACTACTCGCGTTGATTCTTGACGCCTGCCCAGACGCACAGCGAAGCTCTCCCAGCGCAGCGACGGAAAACTTGAACCAACCGATCGACAGCCAAAACGATCGTCTCCAAGCCGATATCGTCATTCGTGGCGGTCACGTAATCGACGGTACCGGTGGCAAGCGTATTCGAGCTGACGTTGCGGTGAGGAATGGACGCATCGTGAAGATCGGAGAGATCGCAGATATCGACGCGAAACGAATCCTTGACGCGACGGGAAAGTTGGTTTGCCCAGGCTTCATTGACTTGCACAGTCACGCCGAGAAAGGACTCACCAGCACTGACCCGGCCCGTCGCAGCGCTCCGAATCTGATCACACAAGGCATCACCACGGTCGTCGTCAATCAGGATGGTGGAGGGCCTCTCGATCTAAAACAACAGCGTCATGCGATGCAACGACTTGGCATCGGCATGAACGTCATTCAGACACTCGGTCACGGAACGATCCGCCGCGAGGTCATGGGCACCGACCACCAACGCCCGGCCTCGCCCAATGAGATCGCTAAGATGCAGACGTTGCTTCGTTCGGCAATGAAAAGCGGAGCCTTCGGGATGTCAGCTGGCCTGGAATACGTCCCAGGGCGTTGGAGTACTCCGCGTGAGATGCAGTCGCTCGCGTCAACGGTTGCCGAGTTCGACGGTGTTTACATTGTTCACGAACGAAGCTCTGGGAGTCGGCCAATGTGGTTCCTCCCGAGCCGCGACGCTGCCGATCAACCTTCGATGCTTGATAACCTTCGTGAACTGGTGCTGATTGCGGACATCACGAAGGTGACCACCGTTGCAACACACATCAAAGCGCGTGGCACGGACTTCTGGGGATCGAGCGACGCGATGAATGCGTTGATCAAGCGGGCGCGCGACAAGGGGCTACGTTTTTATGCCGACCAATATCCCTACAACACAAGTGGAACCGACGGCAGAATTGTACTGATCCCAGGCTGGGCCACCGCAACTGACAAAACAGAGCCAGACTCGGATGCCCCCACGGACTATGCCGCCCGTTTGAAACGCACACTCGGAGACGAATCGAATTCCGCGAAACTTCGGCAAGACATCGACTATGAGATCACTCGACGGGGCGGTGCCACGAGCATTCTGATTCTTGAACATCCAGACAAAAACATCGTCGGAAAATCGCTTGCCGATTTGGCGGCCAGCATGAAAGCGACTCCGGTCGAAGCGGCTATCAAACTGCAGCTCGAAGGCGATTCGACTCGGCCCGGTGGATGTCGCCTGCGCGCGTTCTCGATGTCAGAGGCAGACGTCGAAGCCTTTGCCAAGACTCCGTGGACAGCAACCTCCAGCGATGCTCGAATCGCATTGCCCTCCGACGGCCCGGTTCACCCTCGGTTCTACGGAGCCTTCCCGCGAAAGATTCGACACTATGCAATCGATCGCGAATTGCTGACGATCGAAGAGGCCGTTCGTGTCTCGACATCACTCCCAGCCGAGATCCTTCGCCTGAAAGATCGAGGCGTTGTCCGCGAGGGCGCGTTCGCCGACATCGTCATCTTTGACCCGCTACGGATCCGCGACAAAGCTGACGCGTTCAATCCGCACCAATTCAGCGAAGGAATCGAAAGCGTCCTAGTGAACGGAAAACAGACGGTCGCGGATGAGCAGTGGCTCGGCAATCTCGTTGGAAAAGTTCTGAACCTGCAAGAAGACACGCAACCAAACGACTCAGCATCACAACCATGAATCATTCCATGAAAATCCTTGCCGCCGTGTTTTGTCTCCTGACGACTCCATCGCTCGCCGAGGAGACGCTTGCTCCCGAAATGCAAGTGGTTTGATCAGGATTCCTTCACGCTCAACTTCACTGGTGCCGGCAACGGGAAGGACAACGACTCGTTCAATACCGTCAACGGCCGATTCGAGCTGCGACGGTAATCGAGAGGAACTTGGCGACCGTTGAAGCCCTCGCTGGCTACTTCGGGCAGCAGCTGAAATTGATTCCGGAGGAGCACTGAACGCACGCTCATCGCGATCGGTGATCCTGCAAATCTGTCAGACTCCTCGCCAAATCGACCGCCCAAGTCGAACAACAAGCTCCTGGCGGGTTTAACAGATTCAAAAAACTGAAACCCTCTTTCACGACCATTTGCCCGAAATTGAACGCCCCAGCGACGTTCAGTTGGTAAAGGTGTGCTGCAATTCGCCACTTATTCCATCAAAATTGGGGTTCTTCTGGTACGATGTCGCCGCGGTAGCTCGGATTGGGTCTTTCGATTCAGGCGATTACTGCTCAACACTTTCTAGGATTTGAGATGGCTGAAGGCACGATTAAGCGACTTACTGACAAGGGTTTTGGATTCATTGACGTTGGCAGCGAGAAGGACTTGTTCTTTCATTCGTCTAGCCTTGAGGGCGTGAGCTACGACCAACTTCGCGAAGGTCAGCGAGTCACATTCACAGAAGCACGCGGACAAAAAGGCCCATGTGCCGAGAACGTCGCAGTCGCGTAGCGACCTTGAAGCCATTCGTTCGATTTTCAACTCTCTCGATTCTCGAGAAGAAGGATGGGTGACAAGGGCGGCAGCAAGGACAAGGGCAAAAAAGGAAGCAGAAGAAAGCGAAGCTAAGTCCCAAAGAAAAACGAAAAGTGCACAAGGAAAAGAAGAGCGGCAGCTGACATGCTCAGCCAATGCATCAAAACAAGACAGGTTCAATTCAATTGAACCTGTCTTTCTTTTTGCGTCTTGCGGTTCGACGAGGCGATGCCCCAAACGGATACGCCTGCAGTTATACTGGGATCAATCTGAGCGACCGAATATCGACCTCAATTTTGTGCTGCGAATCCAGAATGAACTCGGGGCTCACCGTGATCTTTTGAAACGATCAAATCGTTTGGCGGCGAAAACGACGGAGCAATCCATGACAAAGAAATTTCGGAACACCGCCGACCGTCGTGCATTTCTTGTTGCCTCCGCATCGGGATTCGCGGGACTGCAATTTGGCTTGCCTCGCAAACTAAGCGGGAATGAACTGGCTGGTGCCGAATCGTTTCCACCGGCAAGCGATCATCGCGGCGGAAAAGCAAAGTCGGTGATTCTTTTCTTCTTGTGTGGCGGCGCCTCGCACGTCGACACCTGGGATATGAAGCCGGAGGCACCGAGTGAGTATCGGGGCCCGTTCAATCCGATCTCGACTTCTGCGGCCGGTGTCCAGCTCTGCGAGCATCTTCCGTTGCTTGCTAAACAAGCTCATCATCTGGCAGTGATTCGATCGGTCTGCGGAACAGTCAACACGAACGATCACCACGCGGGCTACTACTACAATCTGACAGGTCATGAACCGGATACGACATTCAAGACGCTTGGAAATGATCGCCG
Organism: Rubripirellula sp.; assembly: GCA_045110715.1. Taxonomy (GTDB): domain Bacteria; phylum Planctomycetota; class Planctomycetia; order Pirellulales; family Pirellulaceae; genus Rubripirellula. The sequence goes on along the minus strand of JBGCGI010000040.1, from coordinate 25,804 downwards.
GCCCTACACCAGCGACTGGCCGTTCATTGGTTCCGTCGTCGGTTCGCGGCGGCCCAACCAACATGGCTTGCCCAATGCCCTTTCATTGCCTCATAAGCCCAGCAGACTTCCCTACACTCGCCCTGGTCAATTCGCCGCGCGGCTAGGCGTTGAATTCGATCCGCTTTACGTTCAAGGCACGACTGCTGATCCACTGAAATTCCAAGTTCCGTCGCTGGTGCTATCCGGCGACGTGACTCCCGAACATCTGCAATCCAGGCAGCAATTGCTGGGGCGTCTGGATACCGCCAGAAGTCAATTTGAACATTCGCCGGTCGAACGAGTTTGGAAGCAGCATCAACAACGAACGCTTGACCTGCTGCTGTCATCCAGCACCACAAACATGTTTGATGTCGCCAGCGAACCTGAATCGCTACGTACAAGATACGGCAACAGTGTCAACGCCATGAGTCTGCTGCTCGCTCGACGAATGGTCGAAGCCGAAGTGCCGTTTGTCACCGTGTTTTGGAAAGAGAACGCAGCGATCAAGAACCAGTGCAAGAGCGCGGGCGGCTGGGACACGCACGGGAACAACTTCGAATGTCTTAAGAAACACCTGCTGCCCGAATTCGATCAAGCATTCTCGGCTCTGATTCAGGATCTCCAGCAACGAAACTTGCTGGACCAAACCCTCTTGATTGTTAACAGCGAAATGGGGCGAACACCGAAGATCGGAGATCCCCGTTCCGGGGGCGTCAGTGGAGCGGGCCGCGATCACTGGACCCATTGCCAAAGTGTTCTGATGGCCGGTGGAGGAGTCCAAGGCGGACAAACGTTCGGAACCAGCGATCGATTGGGCGAATATCCTGCGGAACATCCGCTGACTCCAGCCGACATTGCCAAGACGGTTTACTTTGCGACAGGCATCAAAGATCTGCAGGCAAAAGACACTCAAGGCCGTCCCTACAATTTGCTCGACAAAGGCCAACCGATCGAGCAAATCTTCTGAACAGCGACCGTGGGAATGGTTGCCGCACGCGTCGGCTCGCGTTGAACGTTCACGTCAAGATCCCGGCCCGACCGCTTACGCGATCACGGCTCACTTCTTGTTCGACTTTCGGCGGTAGCCCTACGGCTTTGCAATCCACCCACGCACGAGTGATCCGTCAGCGATGTCCCAGACGCGAACTTCGCCGTCAAATGAACCGCTGAACAACAACCCGTCGCTTGCCTTTCCCGAAACATCCGTTGCACGTGCGGCACAGAGAACCCAATCGGTGTGACCCTTGCATTCTTGCAAAATCTGATTGTTGCCTAGGTCAATCCGCAGCAGACGGCTGTCTGCGCAAGGCACAAACAAATGACTGCCCTCGCGAATCAATCGATGCCCTTGTGCGCCGAGACCGATTTCCGCGACCTTCTTCGCGTCTTCAATGTTCCAGCGATGTGCCTTGTTGTCATCACCAACCGAGACGACTTGCAAACCATCCGCCAGAATCGATACGCCACGCACTGCCGCGCCGTGACCCAGATAGCTGGAAAGCAGTTCGCCGGAATTTCCGTCGTAGACCTTTGCCGACTTATCGCGACTGGCAGACGCGAGACGCATTCCATCATCGCTCCACACGACAGCTGTCACCCAGTCAGCGTGACTTGCAATCGTCCGGACGTCCTCACGCGTCTCGGCGTTGACGATTCGAATCGCGCTGTCCGATCCAGCGACAGCGATTTCATTTGTTCCAGGTCGAAATGCGACGTCCAAGACGACATCGTTTGATCGAGCGACAACGGCTGTGACTTCTCCGGCTTGATAATCAACCAAGCGAACCTCTCCATTTCGACCCGGTTCACCACATCCGACCGCCAACGTTTTCCCGTCAGCCGAAAAAGCGAGAGCAAAGATGCGTTGCCCCAAGTTCTTGATACGGCGAACGAGTTTGCCGTCCCCAACATTCCAAACCGTCACTTCGTGATAGCCACCTGCAATGACCTGTTTACCATCTGGCGAAACCAAAAGGGCGACAATCGGAATCGGCCGATCATACGTATCCGGCGGGTCTGCGAACTTGGGCGGAGGAATGACCATGGACAGCAGTTGGGCGGGCTGTTCCCCATCGAACTTCGCGCCACCTGCAATCCATTTTTTAAACAACTCCATTTGCGATTGCGAAAGCGGCTCCGTTTCAGCGGGCATGCGTTCCGACTCGTCCTCGCAAATGATCCGCCTGAGCAACTCACTCTCTTGATCGGCTGTCGTAGCGATGGGCATTTCACCGGAGTCGCCAGCCTTTCGCAGTTCCTCGTAGCTGTCCACCCGATAGCCGCCTTCGGCCTTCTTGGCACCGTGGCAAGCCAAACAGCTGTCCCGCAAAATGGGAGCAATCTGATTGCGAAAACTAACCGTGTCTGCGGCAGGCAAAAAGCCAGCCGGCAACAAAAGGATTAGCAGCGCGACGTTGACAAGGTATTTCATAAAACGGTTCGGTGGATGAACATGATGCAAAAAACAATTCGGGCTGCATACTAATGCTGAAACAGAAACTCATCGGTGTTGAACAAGGCCCAGCAGATGTCTTCGATTCCACGGGCCGGATCTGGATTTTTGGCACAGTGATCGACTGCGGTTTTCAATTCGATTTCGACCGGCTGTCGACAAACTGCCGCGAGATAAATTTCTCGAACGATTTCTTCAACCGATTTCCCTGCAGCCAATGACTTGCGAAAACGATTGTTGGCATCGCGAATCTTTTCGTGAATCATTGGCCCATTGAACAACTCGATCGCCATGCCAAGATTCGAGTCATCCGCCCGTTCGCAAGCGCAGACGGTACTTCGCTCGGGTTGACCAAAGACTTTCAAGAAATCCACTTTGACCAGATCCGGCGCCGGCAATTGAGTCGCCAGCGTGCCTGCGGGAAGCGTGCCAAACTTCTGTTTGAGATCCAGGGTACGATTGATCGCGTCAAGCAACTGCTCGGCTCCCAGCAGACGAGGCTCTTGATGCGAACAGTACTTCGCATCTTCGCGATTGAACTCAGTGGTCTGGTAACTCGCCTGATATGTTCGACTATTCAAGATCACTCGCAAGAGGTGCTTGCGGTCATAACCGCTTTCTACAAAGTCCTTGGCCAACGCATCCAACAGCGGCCCATTGGTGGGTGGATTCGAATCTCGGAAATCATCAATCGGATCGACGATTCCGCGAGCGAACAATTGACTCCAGATTCGATTGGCTTCGATCCTCGCAAAATACGGATTGTCGGGATTGACTAACCAATCTGCAAAATCTTCCCGCTGGTCGGCTCCATCCTTCGGCTCAATCGTTCCAACGACGGGCAGCCACGGCGACATGACCTGACCAGTCCTCGGTTGCCTGACATCACCGTCCGCGTTGGTGTAAATGAACATCTCGCCGGGACGCCCCGTCTTCCGTCGCTGCACACGATGGAAGAACGCACCAAGTCCGTAGTAGTTGTCTTGTGTCCAGCGTTCAAACGGATGGTTATGGCACTTGGCACATTGCAATCGGGCACCCAAGAAGACTTGCGAGATCGTTTCCACGCATTCGTTCATGTCCGTCGAGGTGCGATAGAAATTGGCAGGCGGGTTAGCCAATGTACTGCCGGTCCCTGTGAGTAACTGCCTCGCAAATTCGTCGTAGGGCATGTTGTTGTGCAACGACTGCTCGACCCAACGATGGTATTTGTAAACACCTTCGTCGCCGACCAACTTGCCTGTCATCTTCAGCAAATCGCCCCACTTGAGGGCCCAGAATTTGGAGTACTCATTTCGCTGCAGCAACAAATCAATCAACCGAGATCGTTTTCCCTTGCTTTGCTCGGCCAAAAATGCTTTCGTTTCTTCCACCGTGGGAAGAATCCCAAGTAGGTCCAAGTTCACTCGCCGAAGAAACTCTTCGTCCGAGCAAGTCTCCGCGGGCAAGTACTGCAGCTGCTGCAACTTTGCATTGACCAATTCGTCAACGTAGTTGTTCGGAGGCGGCGACTTCCACTGGAATTCATCCAAGTTTTCAACGAACATCAGCGGAACGGACTCGATGTACTCCAGAAGGCGAACCAAGACCGCGACTTCCCCGCGATCATGCGGCGTCACAAATCCGTGCACGTCAACCGTGGCAACGGATGTGTCCGAAGTCTCGTAAGCCACCAAATGCGTAACATCGCGCTGCCTGCCGTCCGCAAAGTGGGCGGTAACAGCAAGTTGTTGTCCGCCATCTGCCAAGGCCAGAATCTGTTTTCGACTCGGATAAACCTCAAGTCTGGTGACGCGCGGAATCTCATCCGGATCCGCTCCCGCGCCACCCGCGATCCAATCGCGAAGAATCCCGTAGGCGGCGTCGCTCTTTCGCAATTGCTTTCCACCACCATGCGAGAGTTTCATCGTTGGTTTCAGCAGCAGCAGGCTTTGCTCGGGATCGAGCGTATTGACGCGGCGACCGAAATCCTCACGTATCAACGTTAGCTGATCAAGTTTCTTGTCAAAGGCTCGCAGCGATAGACGAAACCCACCTTTTCCGCTCGGAGATCCATGGCAGGCACCCGAGTTGCAACCCTGTTTTGACAGAGCAACCAGAACTTCCGATTCGAACTCGACAGATCGCTTGGCTGCCATGTGAGACACAGACACCGGAATCGTCTGTTTTCGGCTGCCAACCTGAACCACAATTTCCGCCGTACCGTTAGCGATTGGATAGACGACGCCGTTACGAACTTCAGCGATCTTTGGATTCGACGAAACGAACGAGGCATGACGACTCCAGTCTCTCGCTGACTGCTGCCCATCGACGCCAGTGACAACGAACTGCTGTCGACCACGAGGATCATGCAACTTGATTTCGTTGGGATAGATTTCGAGCTGTTGCGGGCTTTCTACGATCGCGGGCAACGGGTGTGTCGATGCGACAGTGAAATCCTGCGCTGTGAATTTGCTGGCTGCCTTCATCGTGATCTGCTGCTCGGCATCCAGCACCGCGTCACTGCCAATCTGCAGGACAAACTCTACTTCGGTTTGATCGGCTGCAATCGCAATCGTTTTCGGGCCCGTGATACCAGCCGGTAGATCGGCAAACGTAATGGTTACCGGCTGCGGATCGTTTCCCTGACGGACCAGCCTCACTCGCCCTCGAGCTTGACCGCCCCGCAGCAAGGGCTGCGAGAACTCGAACGAAACTTTTACTGGATCGATCCACTGAACTGGCAAGCTGTGCGTTTCGATTCGTCCACGACCATTGAAATCGCCGTATACCAGCAGCGGCAATTGTTCGGGTTCGCCTGCAGTCGACGCCTTGCGTTTCATCGTCAGCGTGTAAGTTTCCTTGCTCGCCTTTGAACTGACGCTCCATCCGCTCGGCAAACCCACGGGCAAGACCTCAACGCCTGCCTTGAACTTCTTTTCAATTCTGCTGAGCGTCATCACAGCCGTGTAGGAATTCAGCGGGCGAGCAAATTGCACGGGTGCCGCAGATTTCATCGCAAACGGCGAATCCGTCTTCTTGCCAGCGGCAAGCACTATTGCGCCATCGCTTTCCGCAGCTGGACGAAGAATGAACGGTTCCTTCACGCGGTGCAGTGCATGACTATCAACAAAACAATGCAGTTCCGGTTCGCTTGCGGCTGTAGCGACAAGTCTCAAGACCTGGAAGCTATCCGGTTTCCAGGACGCATCAGCTCTGAGGTAGATTCGAGCAGTCTTGGCTTTGGCAGCGATTCGCGGATTCAAAACACGAATGCCGCAATCCGGATTCTCCTGCGAAAGATCAATCTCACCATCAAACCCGACGCGTGAGATTTGCAAATCCAGTGCACAGGCACCATGCTCCAGTTCAATCGCAAACTCTTCTCGAGCCTTGGCATCCGCCTTCAAAGCAACCGTGAACGATCTCGCGGGCGCCACCTGAACCCAGTAGCTAAATTCATCGCCACCACGTCTCAAGAGATCCGTCAGCTCCAACCGGTACTCGCCGTCATCCGGAAACGTCGCATCGAAACTCCATTCATCAGCATCGGTCACCTTGGTCTCTGCGATCGGTTTTCCAGCAGCGTTGAACAACTTCATTTGCAACAAAGTGGGACTACCGAGACTCCGCGTCTTGGAAGACACGCGGATCGATTGCCCCTTGACCCCCTGCACCAAATAGCTGTCAACCTCTTTCGTCTCGCTCAAGCGACCACTGATGCCAATCGGAAAAGTCAGGACATCGTCCGTCTCTCCCTCAACGAACTGAGGAAACTCACTTACCAGCAGCGATGCCCAAGTCGACGATTTCCCCTCATCAAACTGGACGCTGATCGTGGTTGCACCAACGGCAGACTCTGGAAACTCGACTTCTTGCGGAACCAGTTTTCCGGCATCAGGACCAGTGAAGCCAACTTTCGTTTTTTCGCCAACACGGACTGCCAGCGGATAACATTGATTGACCAGAGGAAAATCGCCGATCCGCAATTGATAGGGCGATCCCGCTGACGAGTTCCGACTGTCTTGAATCTCTAAGTAGAAATCGCCTTCGGTTGCGAACTCGTAACTGAATTTGCAATCCGGCCCAACGTGGTCGTCGTCTGCCTCGTACAAGGTCACTCCGGACGCATCCAGCAACCGCACCACCGGGTCCATCGCAGAACGCAATTGCTGAGTGTGAACCTCGAAGGAGATTTGCTGGCCGGATACTGCACGAATCTGATAGATATCACTCAACGATGCGTTGCAAAATCCATCGACAGTGCAAAGCGTCGGCAACAGCTGTGCCGTTTCCATCGAGTGATTCTTTCCGTTGTCCAACACCAAATCCAGGTCATCAACCCACAGCGTTTGCTGCTTGATCGAACCACTTGCAGACGTCAGCCATACACTGAGCGGCCCCAGCGGCTGGTCGTCGGGCAAAGAAACGGCAACCACGGCATGCGTTGGTTCAACTTTGCCTAGCTGCCAATCGACGCCGCCCGAAACGGTTGCAAATCGCAACGAGCTGTCGAAGCCTTTCCCGGAAACATTCAGTTGGGTTGTCTGCCCCGGCTTGCATGTTCGCGGACCGATTGAAGTGACGGTTTGAGCATGCGCAAGTGGATCAAATAGAATCCACAAAAGGCCTGCTGTACAAATCGCAATGGCTTGACGTCGCATGGCATCAATTTGGTGGGATTGCGGGGAGGGGAGGGAGGGACTCAATGTAGTGGGCCGCGACGCGTAAGCGGCTGGGTTTATCGGATGACCGTGAGCCTGGCGACTGCGGTTCTCCTGCATCGTTCATTCGCGAAAAAATCAACACTCAAATCATTTCATTCTGCGTCCATCTTAGTTTGGCGTCGGGCACAGGGGGCCGGCGATTCCCAAGCTAGCCTACCAACAGTTCGTGAAGGACTCTTCCAGACGTAATCCGATGAGGGCGATTTTCTCGATCTGGCAACATGCTTTCCGTGGGAAGCCCCATCGCATGCAGAATCGTAGTCGCGAAATCCTGTGGACTGACAGGATCGGAATGAGGGTACGCCGCATGTTTGTCGCTCGAACCGTAAACCATGCCTGGCTGAATGCCGCCGCCGGCCAACAGTCCGCTGTAACAAAATGGCCAATGTTCACGGCCTGCGTTCTTTTGTGCAATCTCTGGCTTGCGACCGAATTCTCCCACCCAGGCAACGATTGTCTCGTCAAGCAGCCCGCGTTCGTCCAAGTCCTGTAGCAATGCCGAGAGTGCCTGATCAGCTGGTGGAATCAAGTCGTTCTTCAAACGATTGAAATTGTTCCCGTGCGTGTCCCAAAAGTTCTTCCCGTCGTTATGCCAATTCACGCTGACCAACGGCACACCATGCTCGACAAGGCGTCGAGCCATCAGCACACACTGGCCGTGGATATTGCGACCGTATCGCTCACGCGTTTTGTCGCTTTCTTGCGAGAGATCGAAGGCGGTGCGAACTTTCCCCGAACCAATCATCTGCATCGCGCGAGCCTGATGACTTTCGTACGCGGTCGCACCAAGCGATTGCTGCAGCCGTGCCCGTTGAGTATCCAGCATCCTCAACAGTTCAACCCGTGACTCCAAACGGTCGAGCCCAATGTCGGACGGCAACGACAACCCTTGAGGACGCCAGTCGGGCGCGTTCAAATCGCCACCCAACAACATGCCATCGTGAGCAGCGCCCAACCAGCCACCGTGTTGACCTGGAGCTTCGCCACCGGGCGCGGCGGGATGAAATGCCTTCCACGGCATGGCAACAAACGAAGGCAAGCCGTTTGCATTCGGCCTGAGTTTCGACACCAACGAACCTAGGTGAGGTGAGTCCTTCGCGCTCGGCGGATCAGCGTCACTCTTCAAGACAGGAGCCAACTGTCCCGTCAACGTCGCGTGCCCGCTGGACAAGTGAGCCGGATCGTCGTGCGTTAGCGAACGAACAATCGACAACTTATCGGTCATCGTTGCAAGTTGCGAAAAGTGCTCGCAAATCTGGATGCCCGGAACCTTCGTCGCAATCGGCTTGAATTCACCGCGCACTTCCGCCGGCGCGTTCGGCTTCATGTCGAACGTATCAAGCTGACTGGGACCTCCCCACATGAACAGAAAGATGCACGCCTTGGCGCGTTTCGCAGGTAGCTTCAAACCAGCCTGTTCCGCTTGAACCAATCGCGATTGCAGATCTCCCATCCCCAGCCCTAGTGCTGAAAGGGATCCTGCCTGCAGCAATTGCCGACGACTAAACTGAGTCGAATTTCGAAAATCACGACAACCCAAAGGCTGGCCGCGTCCGATCAATGACATTGCTCGACTCGCAAAAAGAAAGTTGTCGTGTAGAAAGTTGTCGTGTTCAAGTGGTTTTCCGATCGACCTACTGCTAAGTCATCTATGCTTCTGCTAAGTCAGGCCCGCGATTGGTTCGCCGCGATAGATGTGGTGAGGCCGGTTTTCGGCGTCATGCCATGCTGCGGTAGCTGGGATGCCCAGCGCGTTATAGATCGTTGCTGCGAAATTTTCTGGCTTCACCGGTTGCTGATCCGGGTAGGCACCCTGAGCATCCGACTTGCCAACCACGTTGCCGCCTTGAACTCCGCCGCCGGCAAACAGCACCGATTGCACCGCCCCCCAATGATCTCGTCCAGGCAGCTTGTAGCTCTTTTCCAACAGCGTGATCAGCGGCGTCCGGCCAAACTCACCCGCCATCACGATCAACGTTTCATCAAGTTCACCGCTGGCGTGCAAATCATCCAACAACGCGGACACGGCTTGGTCGGTCGGCGGAAACAGGTTGTTCTTCAAGTGAGGAAATGCGTTGCCGTGAGTGTCCCAGGTTTCGTCATTGCCCAAGTTCACCTGCACCAAACTGACGCCGGCACCGACCAATCGCCTGGCCATCAGCAGGGACCAGCCGAATGAATTGCGTCCGTAACGATCAAGGTGTTTTTCGTCTGCGTTGGTGACGTCCATGGCCTGATGAACTGCAGACTCGGTCAACAGCGAAACGGCACCCTGTCGCAGCCGATCAAAGTTTTCGACTTGAGCATGGGTTGCGAGGTTCTGACGCTGCTTCTTCAAAGTCTCCAGCAACGTCAAGCGACCGTTCACCTCCCGCATCCCCAACCCTTCGGGCAATGAAAGTTGCGGTGCTTGAAAAATGCGGCTGTCTGGCTTTCCACGATCTTGATGGTCAAATGCGTATTGGGGGAATGCACCGTATGATGTGTTGTGGAACGGCGACGCTTCAATCATCCAAGGATCATGTTGCGGCCCCATCCGACCTGCGTGTTGACCGGGAATCACACGACCACTGTTGTGAACCAACCGTTCGGGCAACACGACGGCCGTCGGCAGATTGTTGTCCTGACGCGATCGAGTCGCATATCCGGCCACAGATGCAATGGATGCATGATCCGAGCGACTGGGACTATTCGGTTTGAACCCGGTCGGCAATTCAGAATGTCCCGACAGCATGATTTGATGTGCAGCCGAATGCTCGTTCGAACCATGCGTCAATGAACGACACAGCGACCACATTTGACTCCGCTGAGCCAACTTCGGCAGGTGCTCGCAGATTTGCAGTCCCGGCGTCTTGGTCGGCTTGGGTTGGAACTCACCCCGTATGTTGTCGGGCGCCGTCGGCTTCATGTCGAAACTGTCGTGCTGTGACAATCCGCCTGACAAGAAAATGAAGATGCATGACTTTGCTTTACCAAGTGGACGCTGATCTTCTGCAGCGGACGCTTCGCGCAGTCCGGCCAGGTGGTTCATCCCCAGGCCAAGGATTCCTATCGCGCCGGCCTGCAAAGACTCGCGCCGCGAGAGATTCACGTGTTTCCAAGGATTTGCCTCATTTCGGTGGGACCCGTTACTCATGCACTCGCCCCGGTATAGAGGTTCGAGATGACGTTGCCGTTTAACAAATGATGCGGGCGTTCGAGCGGATCGACGATCACTGCTTCCGAATCAACACCGAGCGAGTTGAAGACCGTGCTGCAGATATCAGCGGGCGACCACGAATTCGTCACGGGGTAGGCTGCCTGAGCATCCGTCTTGCCGATCACTTGTCCGCCCGCGACTCCAGCGCCTGCGAACAGGCCCGAATAGGCGTGAGCCCAATGGTCGCGACCGGGGAGGGTTTGGCCTGGCAAGGTTGATACTTTGGGCGTCCGCCCGAATTCGCCCATGACGATCAACAACGTTTCGTCGAGCAAACCGGATGCCATCAGATCGTCCGTCAGTGCGGCCAAGCCTTGATCCAACCGCGGCAAGAGGGTGTTCTTCAGTTTGCCCCAATTGTCCGTGTGAGTATCCCAGGTCTGCACGATCCCCATCGTCGCCTGCACCACCGGCACACCGGCTTCCACCATTCGCTTGGACAACAATAGCGACTGACCGAACTTGTTCCGGCCGTAACGATCGCGGGTTTCCTCCGACTCGCGACTGATTTCAAACGACTCCGTCAACTTTCCAGATGTCAGCAAGTTGTAAGCCATCTCTTGTTGGTCTCGCAGTGAGTCGGTTTCCAAACCCGTCAGCTGACTTCGACCGCTGTTAAGTTTCTCCAGTAGCTGCCTTCGCGATTGCAGACGACCTGCGTTAACGCCCTCTCGCATTGCCAGCGCGTTCATCCGAAATTTTTTGTCGTTGGGATCACCATTGATCTGCCACGGATCATGCTTTGCCCCCAGGAACCCCGAGTGCTGACCGGGCCATGTTAAGGGACCTTCGATCAAGTAATTTGGCAGCGATACCCCTGTTGGTATCCCATCGTTTCGCGGACGAACAAAATCGAGGGCCGCGGCATAGTTCGGAAAATCATTGCGAGTTTCAACACGATCCAAATCCGAACCGCCACGCGGTACCGGAGTCGGCCTGCCCGTGAGCGCCACGTGAGTTGCCAACAAATGATTGTGCTCGCGATGGGCCAGCGTGCGCACCATTGCCCAACGGTCGGATTGCTGCGCCAACTTTGGCAAATGCTCACAAACATTCACACCGGGAATCGTCGTCGGGATCGGCGAAAACTCACCCCGCACCTCCGCCGGCGCATCCGGTTTCGGGTCCCACATGTCCAGTTGGCTGGGACCACCGCTGAGCATCACGATCAGAACCGACTTCGCTTTCCCAAAGCCCACTGGTTTCGCAACGTTCGCATCAGCCAAAACCCTGCGCCCTGGCAACGTCGACGCCACGACGCCAGCGGCCGCAGCGCGTAACATCCCTCGACGATCCAGTGCATAACGAGGATTCAAGACAGAAAACTCCATCAAACGCTTCGCTGACGAAACAGTGCGTTCGCAACAAAGCGGGGGGCGGGCATTCCAAGCGACGCAAGGCGGGCAGCGTCTGAGAACGTAGCTGGGGAAGGACGCTCATTATCGACCACCGCCAAGTCAATTGCAACAGAAGCTTCTTAACGACCGCAGCAAAGCCCCGGCCCGGCCGCAGCCCTTGCGAGCCGCTGGCCGTGAAGCCGCAAATCAGCCACCGGGCGACCTGCACTGGGCGTGAGCCCCCCAAGCACTCTGGTCGACACGAATCGACTACTTGGCAGCAACTTGACGTGCTGGGCCACCAACGTTCTTGCCGAGGAAGCCACGAATGTGCTTGGCAATCGCATCACCGTCTTCCTCGAGTGCGAAGTGGCCTGTGTCCAACAAGTGGAACTCGAGATTCTTCAAGTCACGCCTGTAGGGATGCGCTCCGGCTGCCGGAAAGATCTTGTCGTTCTTTCCCCACACCACCAGTGTCGGTGGTTGATGAGTGCGGAAGTACTCTTGCCACTGTGCGTACAGCGGTGGATTGCTCCCGTAGCTGTAAAACATTGCCAGTTGAATCTCTTGGTTGCCCAAGCGATCCAACAGCGGTTGCACGTGCCCCCAGGTGTCCGGACTGATCGCTTCGACGTTACGAACGCCTTCAGTGTACTGCCACTTGGTAGCGCCAAGTGTCAACAAAGAACGCAATCCATCACCGTCTTCCTTGCTTCTGCTGCTCCAGTATCTCTTGATGGGAGCCCAGAATTCATTGTTGATTCCTTCAGCGTAAGCGTTACCGTTCTGAACGATCAGTGCCTCCACACGCTCTGGGTGCTTGGCCGCCATGCGTAAGCCGACCGGCGCACCGTAGTCCATCAGATAGATCGAATACTTGGTCAACCCTACTTGCTCGGTGAACTTCTCGACGATGTTCGCGATGTTGTCGAACGTGTACTCGAAATCATCGACCGAGGGCGCGGAACTGTTTCCGTATCCGGGGTAGTCCGGTGCGACGACGTGGTACTTGTCGGACAACGCAGGAATCAAGTTGCGAAACATATGCGACGACGTCGGAAAGCCATGCAGCAACAGGACCGTCGGCGCATCTTTCGGTCCGGCTTCACGATAGAAGATATCGAGACCTTGTACCTTCACGGTACGATGCATCACCTGCGAAGCCGCCAACCTTGCAGTGGGCTCCGCTGCGCTCGCGGCGAGAGAACTGAGCGTGACGGAGACGATCGCTATCGCAATCGCGGGAAATTTCTGAATTGACATGCTTGGACCTTGAGGGATTGAATGGGAATTTGGTTGAGTGAATGTGAAGAGTGGCCTCCGCAGCGGAGCCCAATGCCAAGCTTCAGCGAATTGCCTGGCGAGATCGTTTGATCTTTCGAACACGTTCAGGAAATCGTGTTCGAGTCGACAGGAACTCCGGTTTCCAGCTTCTCCGCAACGGGAAAGTCGATTTCCGTTTCGGCAACGTGATTGAAGTAATTCGTGAACAGGTTGAGCGATGTGTTCGCGACGACTTCCGCGATCTCGGCATCCGTGACGCCGGCATCGCGGGCCGCGGTGAGCGCTGCGTCTGAAACCCATCCGCGTTTCTTCACAATCTGCGTCGCCAACTTCAGGATCCCATCTGACTTGCTGTCGACCGCTGAACCGAAACGGGCGTCACGAACCTGATCGGGCGTCAGTCCGACCGTCCTGCCAATCGCCGAGTGAGCACTCAGGCAGTATTCGCATGCGCTTTCCTGAGCCACGGCCAAGGCAATCAGCTCACGCGTCTTCGCTGGCAGATCGCCACGTCCAAGCGATGCACTGAATTTCAGATACGCGTCGAGTACAACTGGCGAGTTCGCCATGACTCGCATCAGATTGGGTGTCATCCCAAGCTTGGCCTGGACGCCGCTCAGCAGTGCTTGGGCTTCGCCAGTCGCTTGTTTGGGATCGATGGTTGGGATTCGGGACATCGTTGAACTCACAGTTTGGTGGTGATCGTTTTGCATCGGCGACATTCGCGTTTGCTGAAGGATCGTTAAGCACGACCCGTGCCAAACACAGTCCAAAGCCACAAGCCCTTTCTCAGAAAGCACTTAAAGCAAGACCACGACAACCGCCCACACAACGATTTTTCGTGATTCTTGAAATTTCGTGTCCTGTTCACGACATGTCGTTATCGTAAGGCGATGCTAGAGAACCAGATCACGCTGATTGCCGACCCCAAGACGCTGCTGTTGGAGATGGCTCAACATCGACAGGTCGACGACGTTCTGACATTGATCGTTGACCGCCTGGCGACGTCACAGGCGGTCGCGTTGGCAAGAATCTGGTTGGTTCGATCGAGCGAAGGATGCTCTTTCTGCACGCTGCCGTCCGAATGCGACAATCAAGCAAATTGCCTTCACCTTGTTGCAAGTGCCGGTAAGTCGATTAGTGAGCCAAACCGAAACCTCACCCACACCGATGGAGCGTTTCGACGTTTTCCAATCGGACACCGCAAGGTCGGTCGCATCGCGGCAACCGGTGAACCGCTGGAAGTCGCCAACATCGCCGGCGAACCCGACTGGCTCGCCCAACCCGAGTGGGCGCGTGCCGAAGGCATTCGCGGATTCGCTGGGCAACCATTGGCACATCAAGACAAAGTGCTTGGGGTGCTCGCTGTCTTCAGCCGATCGACCATTGGAGACAACTGCATGGACTGGTTGCGGATGATTGCCGACCACGCCGCCGCATCCCTCGCAAACGCTGCCGCCTGGGAGGAGGTCGAAGCGCTTCGTGAACGACTGGAACTTGAAAACGACTACCTGCAAGAAGAAGTACGCCAGCGAGATTCGTTTGGCGAAATGATCGGACAAAGTTCTGCGTTGCAGAAAGTCGGAGAGCAGATCGAACTGGTCGCACCGACCGGCTCGACCGTGTTGGTCACCGGGGAAAGCGGCACAGGCAAGGAACTCGTCGCTCGAGAGATCCATCTTCGCTCGACGCGCAGTGACCGCCCGCTGATCAAAGTCAATTGCGCCGCGATTCCACGCGAACTTTACGATAGCGAGTTCTTTGGTCATACCAAGGGTAGCTTCACCGGTGCTGTGCGTGATCGAATCGGTCGCTTCGAGTTGGCCGATGGCGGCACGCTGTTCTTGGACGAAATCGGAGAGATCCCGTTGGACCTGCAAAGCAAATTGCTACGAGTACTGCAGGAAGGCGAACTGGAGCGAGTGGGTGAAGAGAACACGCGCAGAGTGGATGTACGCATCATCGCTGCGACCAACCGCGATCTGAAAGCAGAAACGGAAGCGGGGCGGTTTCGCAGCGATCTCTACTATCGGTTAAGTGTCTTCCCAATCGAATTACCGACCCTCGCGCAGCGCAAGGAAGACATCCCGTTACTCGCAGAACATCTACTTTCGCATCTCGCGCGCAAGCTTGGCAGGCCAATGCCACGACTCACCCTAGCCAACGTACGAGAACTTCAGAGCTACGATTGGCCCGGCAATATTCGTGAATTGCAGCATGTATTGGAGCGAGCCTTGATCACCGCAAAATCTGGCAAGCTCCGATTCAACCTTGGTCCAATCAAACGGAATGAACCCGGCGTTAAGACGCCCGAGAATACGCAGTCCGAGAATACGCAGTCCGACAATATCCTGACCGGCACCGAGCTTCGAGAATTCGAGGCAAACAACATTCGTCGCGCCCTTCGCCGAACGGGCGGAAAAGTTTACGGAGTTGGCGGAGCAGCAGAACTACTCGACATCAAGCCGACCACGCTAGCCTCTCGGATCAAGAGTCTTGGCATTCAGCCGGAGTCTTGAACCAGCAAGGCAGACAAAGTGTCGCCGCCTCACGACTCGCTATTCATTCAGAGATAGCGTCGGACAGTTTGTTCATCATCAAAACGAGTTTGTGGATCATCTCCCGTTCTCTTCGCGAGACTGTGCCGATTCCCAGCAGCCCTCCGCTGGATTTTGCGATCGCCGTCATTTCTTTCTCCGTAAACTCGATCAATCGCTTTCTGGCGACTGCAGACATCGACCGAAACATCACTTTCGTATAGCGCTTCCATGCGTCCAGATTGATTCCGCGAGGCCGTTCTTTCAACCAGGTGTCAAGCAGTATCCATGCGGTGGAGTCTTCGATAATTCCAAGTCGCAATGCCTCGCCCATGACTGCTGTGCGCTCCTTCAGATCGGAAGAGTCTTCCGCCCAAGCGACCATCACGAGGGGAAACAAACGTATCGCGATCACTCCATCTGCGGTCACGCCAAGCTGTGCGAATTCATCGATCAACTGTTGATCGACAATGCCCGTGCTACGCACCAGTTCCGCTCGCCCTTCGGGAGAATCCGCTTCACGATGAAGTCGATTGACAATCATGTCTTCGACTTCATCGAAGAAGTGCGCCGTTTGCATCGCACGATTGTCGCCGATCGATTGGGGAACGCGTTTCATCGGGTCTGCTCTGAATTTGGTGTCATGGGGGGCTTCTAGCTGGATCCAAAACATACCAACTGTGGTGTCGACGATGACGAAGAATCGCAACTAGCGTGCCACATTCGCGTGGCTGCGGTTTCGAGCGCATTGCAGAGCGAAACTGCCGCCGAATCCCCTGGAAGCCGCAACCTAGGTAGAGAGTCATCGATCGCGGGGGCGCGGTCGCAGCGAAGCTGATGATGCGAGACGCATCCGCCCAGGTGTGCGGTCACGCTCACGATCTGATCGAAGGCGGGCAATTTGATTTGCGATTGATCCCCGGCTGCCGCAAAAAGTAAACGCTCTTGGGGGCGACTTCACTTGAGGGTGACTTCGTCTTGAATCATTGCCAGGATCGACTCCACCGATGGACGATCGTGGGGGCTGCGACTGACATGAAGCAGCCGCACGATTCCTTGCGGGTCGATCAATACATCCCCCCCCAGCTGCCGCCAATCCTTGCCTGGCTTCCCAGGTAGGAATCCACGGAACATCGCCGCAAGGTATTGGCAGATGGACGGCAAGCCATAGATGTTCCACCAACCTGCCCGCGTCAGGCCGTACTTGGCATAAAGCAATTGCTCCGAATCTTCGATCAGCGGCCATTGCATGTCGGTTTCCTTGACATACGCCAGGGCAAGAACGCCGGCATCAAACGTGATCACCTTGACCATCAATCCTAGCTTGTCCAATGCCTCTTTTTGCTGCCGCAACTGCGCCAGATGCTCTCGGCAGGTCAGTCAGCCAAGATGTCGGTGGAAAACCAGCAACTGCCAATGTCCGAATCCGTCGGCGAGGTGGTGAGTCTTTCCCGCAGTATCAACCAGCTCGATCGGGGCAGCAGCTTCACCAATTCTGATTGTCATGCGTTCAAGTCCAATTTCTGCGGGACCGGCATCCGCTCAGCGGTTCGTTGTGAAGTCTGCACATCTGTACCACACATGTGCTCCGTACAACGCGTCACTGCAAACCACCAAGCACCACATGTCGGGTTTGGTACATACTTTGCACCCTCTAGATCTTAGCATTCGCAGCGTTTTTTCTCGACACTTGCAACGGACGAATTTCTATGGCAATGATGATCAGTACTCCACTCAGGACGAACTCGGGTCCTCCCGAGATTGTCACCCCACAACCAGCCTTTTCGACCGAAGAGGCGGTGCAAACCTCTCTCGACGAGTCACCGTATTCGGAATTGCATCGTGTTCGATGCGAGCAGCAGGGGCAGGAGCTAACGATTCTACGCGGCTCCGTCAGTAGCTATTTCCTTAAGCAACTCGCCCAAGAAACGGTCATGAACGTGGCAGGCGTTGGCCGTGTTGTGAATTTTGTCCAAGTTCGGCCGCGAGCCAGGTAATTCCGACTACCAGCGGTAAGTCTGCGTCTGGGAAGCCTACAGAGCGATGCTGCGACTGGACAGGCTGGAAACCTCAGCCACCTCAAAATCCAAACCACGAATGCGCTCGCTGCCATTGGCAATCAGGACATCGAGCGTTTCCATCGAACCGGTCAAGCGGACCTGATAGAGGCCGGTTTCCGCGAAAGATCGGAAGCGATAGTTGCCTCGCCAGTCGGTCGAAGTCGTATCGATCACATCACCCGCATCATCGAGTAGCTCCACTGCTACGCCCTCAACCGCTCTCGCAAAATCGGAATCACGGGAAGCGAAACGAGCGGATCCCATCGCTGCAGACTCAATCAGCGACGATGCAGTCACCGTTCCGCGGACTTCTGACAACATGAAGAACACGTTGTCTTGCAACCCTTCGACGGTCGTGTTGCGTTCAATCAGGTCGGCAAGCGAAGTGCTGTTGATCGCGTCTAGTTCCTGGCCTTCGAACACGTTTTCGTAGAAAAGCCGATCGCCATCTCGCAATCGCGTGAACTGATCCGTCACGATCGCGTGAGTCAATTCACCAACGGAAGCGCCGTGGGCGTGATCCTCGGCCATCAACCCGACCCACAAATCAATATTGTCGACGTTGCCGTAAAGCGATTCGAGCTTCCATCGAAGCTCTAAATTGCTGGTAATTTCATCGAATGACTCCATCGAGTCGAGGCCGTAGGCGACGCGAGTCGAGTTGTAGTCGTTCAATCCGTGATCCCGACCACGTTGAATGTTGAGCGCAACCAAGTCGAATCCACCGGAACCAGGAGAACCAAACAGGAAGTTTCGCAAACTACCGACCACTTCCAAGTCGATCTCCTGCGCTTGCGATGACGCGTCGTATTTCAAGAGCGCGTCGATGCCCGTTTCCTCCAACAGCGAAGCATTGAAGAACGCATCCTTGAGCTCAATTGCTTCGCGGACCGATCGGCCTTCATTGCCGAAGAACTCGATGCCTTCGTTCAACGTGCTGTGCCCAAACCGGAACGCGGCAGTTGAGAATTCGGTCGCGATCGATGGGTCAACGGTTGCATCATATCCGTTGTAAGTACCGATTGCTCGATTGCCCAACAACGCGGGGAGAAACTCGTTGTAAGTGATGGCCTGAGTCTGCCCGATCACGATGGCACGTGCTTGCTGATAGATCTCTTCATCCGACAAATCCACACCCGACACCGAGATTTCTTGGGCCAAACGATTGTGTTCACGAACAAACAGCGTTTGAATCGCGGTCAGCGATATATTTTCACTCGCGCGGATGTCCCCTGCGATCACCTCGCCTTCACTATCAAGCGGAAGCAAACCAGAGTCCGTGATTGCCAATCGACCTCCCTCGAACGTCCGCAGGCCAGCGGCCGTCGCTTGGTCACTTCCGTAGATCTGCGAACCATCTAGAAACGCCGTGATACGGTTGACCTGCTGACGAGGATTGTCGACCGAAGTGCCTGTCGACTCATCGAACTCCGACCTGATCAACGGGATCGTTACCTCACCACTGGCAGTCGGATCAAACAACGGATCGCCCGTCGGAACAACAATCCCAAAAGACTCACCGTCATCACCCTGCGGTTCGCTCAAGTCCATGTCATGGTCAATGAACTGCCCCCACACAGACACGAACACGGACAGTCCACGCTCGTTCTTCACTCCATCGCCCTCGACGTTCGACAACCGATTGCTGATTTCACGAGCGCTCGGACGATCAGCCCCCGCCGGCGTCGAGATACCGTCGCCATAATCCGCGCTCGCGACTCGCCGCAACGCTTCTCCCGTGCTGCCAAGTTCCGGATTCTCGAGATGATTCCCGACGCCGTCGATCGACCGAATCTCATCGGGCAGTGAAGGGATCACTTCTGCTTGGTTTCCGCTGTCACCGCCGGGAGAAGAATCATTGCCGCCAATGCCATCTCGGTTCATTCGATTGATGACTCGCAACGCATCTAGCGAAGTGCGTTGGCCGTCGTTGTTGACGTCCGTGAACATCTCCGATTCACGGCTTTCATCTCTGTTCATCGCATTGATAATCATCAACGCATCAATGGCCGACACCGCTCCGTCGTCATTCACGTCCTCGGCATCAAACACATTGTGTCGGAATCCATCGAAGTCAGCCGCCAGCAGTCGACGAACTTCGAGAGCCTCGCCGCGAAGACGACGCGCTTGCCGTCGGGCTTTCGATTGCCGTGTCGAGCCGACACGAATCTGGCGATCGGAGCGTTGCTGAACCTGAAGAAAACTTCGAAGGGAGGAACGAATCAATTGGGTCAGCGTCATCGCGGATGATTTTGCACTGGAAAAGTGACGAGAGAGAGCATCGCCTCGCTTTTTGCAATGCATGGGTCAACTTCGGCTAGTCCCCCAATAATCGCACAGCGTTGGCCAATATTCAAGCCAAAACCATCTCCCCGACGACCAAGGCAAACCCGCTCATTTCAGCACACTCCCTTGGATTTCGGCACCACTTTACGATCGCAATGCTCAATTTGGGCGCTGCCGAATCTCAGAATCTGAGACTCGACGTGCGCTGCTACCATCTCGGCGACGGAAGCGACGCGATACTTTTCCACCAGTCTCGCACGAGTCGCTTCGACAGTTCTTAGGCTTACATCCAAGGCATTCGCAATTCGAACATTCGTATATCCGTTGACGACATGTTCGATCACTTGCCGCTCCCTGGTCGACAAACTCCTGTCGATTTCCTCGAACGCCTCCATCTTTCTCGAGTGTTCCGCTCGCTCACGATAAGTTGCGATAGCCGCTTGAAGGGAATCGATCAACTCCGGCAAGTGGAACGGCTTTTGCAACACCCAAGTCGCGCCATTCTTCATGAATCCCACAGCCAACGAAACACTAAGACGCGAAGCAATGATCACATACGGAACATCCAAAGCGAGATCGCCCGTTCGCAACAACCCGTTGATTCCGTCTTTCCCGTCTCCAACGGTGTCGAACAGAATGCATTCGACTTTTGCTTTCTGTTCGTGAGTTGCAAGTTTTCCGAGCGATTCAACCACGAGCGCACGAAGGCCCAGCGACTGAATCACCTGTACCATTTCTTGTCGACTCACTGGATCTTTTCCGACAATACACACCAACGATTGCGTGTTCATTTCGTCAACAGCATCCTATCCAGCACCCGCCTCTGATCAGTTGTCTTGGATAACCTCTTAAGAACCGATTCATGCATTTCCTTGATACCGATGGCTTTAGCCTCACTCGTTGGACCGCGAGAAAATTCTTCCGACGGTACGAACTTCCCGTCTTCCATCAATCCGTTGCGGAACGATCTGAAACCCGCCGCGAATTATGAAAAAAACTCTGCGACCGACCGGCAAGGAAAGAGAATCAACCGCTACCAACGCCCCAAGGGCGCACGAAGTTCTGAAATCTGCGATGCGTTGCCGCCAGGGAAGACAAAGCGATGGTCAAAAGACACATCTGCGTTATGGATCGAACGGTTCGCCGACCATTTCGTCCCACTCTCTTCTTTGCTCTTCAGTTAAGATCTTCAAAATGTGTTTGAGCGTGTTCGATGTGACGGCCAACATGAATGGCGAAAGGCCAATTCCAAATTCTCTGTCGCCAGAAAAGGTAGGCGACGTCCGATGAGCGTGGCCTTCGGTGGGTTTGCGTCTAGGACGAGTCTCTTCAATGATGCGACTGATCTCGGTGCATTGCTCCCGACTCAATTTCAATGCCGTGATGACTTCGGACATTTTGAATGTGAATGGCACTTGCCGCTGTCGAGTGATTTCGCGAAGTCTCTTCAACTGAGCGTCCGTCAAGCGTTCGGCAATGAACCCCTCAAACGATCTTAGCGACCGAGTCATCTCGTCGTTGTCAGACGCCAATCCGCCGACATTCTGATTGGCCATCATCCGACGTCTCGCTTCAAAGGCTTCGATCTCCGTTTGAATTTCCTTTGCGTTCTGGAGTGAGACCGCCAGTTCATTCCGGACCGCCTGGTCACTCAATTGCTTCAGCGGGGAAACACTGTCAAGCACGCGAATCTCATGGACCATCTTCTCCGCACGAGCAGTCGTGTTTGCCAACTCTCTCACCAGCGTTGGATCATCCGCTCGTTTCTCAAGAAATTCGCGATAGAATCCCAACGACGTTTCCATGAAGATACGCCTTAGGTTTTGCTGTCTTCGGTCAAACGCCAGTTCGCTTTCGCTCAGATTGCTGAACGTTTCCACCGCTAACCGAGCTTGCTGAAAGCTCTCCTCCGCCAGTTGTCGCTGCTGGGTTTCCCGTTGAAGCGCCTCTTGCGTCTTCTGATGTTCTCGCATCACGATCAAAGTCGTCGCCGCTAGAGCCAGCGTTGCAATCAGCAGCAGCATGCCTACCGCCGCTACCAAACCGCTGTTCCGCCTTCGCCACTTGGAAAGTCGCTCCCATGGAGTCGGCGGCTTTGCCTTGATCGGCTTGTCATCCAACCATCTCTGCAAGTCTTCCGCTAGCGCACTGGCACTCGCATACCGTTCACTCGGCGATTTCGATATTGCTTTGCGGATAATCGTATCGAGCTCGATAGGGAGCGACGGATCAACCAAGTTGGGAGGCAGCGGCTCCTGTTCGGCGATTTGATTCAGCATCTCGCGGTAGCCTTCCCCACGAATCGCTGGCCTCAGGGTCAGCATTTCGTACAAGGTCACACCCAGCGAGTAGATGTCGGTTCGATGGTCCATCACGGTCTTGTGACCTGACGCCTGTTCCGGGCTCATGTACCTCAGCGTTCCCATCGGGTCGCCCGTTCGTGTCAGCAGTGACTCACCGGCCTGGACCTGCGCCAGGCCAAAGTCTGTCACCCAAATTTTCCCCGAGGAATCCAAGAGTAGGTTCGCGGGCTTGACGTCGCGATGGACAACGCCATAGCCGTGCGCATAGGACAGAGCCTGAGCTACTGGCACAATCATTTGCACCATGGAACGAAAGTATCGCAGGCGATTCGACTGGCTGCTGGACTGAACAGCCACCTCCAATAACGATGGATCGCTTCGCGACCCGCTGCTGTGATTCGATGACGAACCGACCGCAGCGCGTTCCGCGGCGCACTGCTCAATCAAGCTTGCCAAGGTTTGGCCGTCAATCAATTGCATCGCGTAGTAATGAACGCCACGATCACTACCGACGGCGTGCACGGGAACGATGTTGGTATGGTGCAGCGCGGCCGCCGCATGCGCCTCATTGCGAAAACGCTGCAAACGCATTTCGTCTAGACCGCTGGCAAACGGCAGCACCTTCAATGCGACACGCCGCCCCAGAGAAAGTTGAATCGCTTCATACACGACGCCCATTCCGCCTCGTCCAAGCTCTCCAACAATTTTGAAATCGCCGATCGGCTTCGCTGTGAACTCCTCATCCGGGGCTACCATCCCCGATAGTTTCGGTTCGCCCACTCCGTGAATGATCGCCAAGCCCTCAAGAGCGGGACGAAGTTCGTCAGCGATCTCGCCATGCTGCGTTAAGTATTCGTCGATGCTAACAGACTGCCCATCTTCCAACAGTCGCATGTACCGTTTCACGGCATCAATCACCAGGGCTTCCATGTCTTGCCCGTCTACTTCCGAAAAGTCTCGGGGATGATCGCCAACACGCATCACTCTTCTCCCATCGCCATTTTCAGCTTTCGCAATCCACGCACCCAGAGTTTCTCGACGCTATCGACGCTGCGATCCATCAAACATGCTACCTCCGCGAAAGGCAAACCTTCGACGTGACGTAGCACGATCACTTGGCGATAGTCTTGGGGAAGCCCCTCCAACGCCTCGGCTAACTGCAAAAAAGCTTCGTTGCGGGCAAAGTGCTGACTCGGTGAAGTCAGATCACCGGCAACCTTCGAATGCAGAAACCCAGACGCGCCCGCAATGCTTGCGTTGAGATTTTGTTCAAGACGCAGGTCTCGCTTCTGTGTCCCCAAAAACTTGCGAATGTGCATCGCCAAGATATTCGACAAGATGCCGCGCAACCAACCCGCGAATTCTTCGGCTGTCCGCCCACGAAAATCACTAATGCTTGCGTAGGCTGCCAAACAAACCTCCTGCGCCAAGTCCGACGGATCGGCTTTTCCCTGCATGTGATGATGCAGGCCTGTGCGCGCGAGAAAGACAACGTACTTCCGGTAGCTCAGCAACAACTCGCCGAGCGCTTCCCCATCACCGCTGCGAGCAGCGTCCAGCAAATCTTGGATTGGCTGGCGATTCATATTCGTCAATTCCAAAACGATTCCTGCTGGCGGTTGATGGGCATCCTAGAAATGGTTGCGACGCCGGTTCAGAACCGCCGCCTCGAAATCTCATTTTAGAGGTTTTCTTTGCCAACGCATCCACCTGCGGATCCCGACTGCACATAAAAGCACGTCTGATCGTCCAGCAGAAGACGCCGACCGTGCAACCAACCTCCTCCCCGCCATGCATGATCAAATCGACACTGCCATGCCACCGAGTGGCGGCAACCGGACGCCATTGGCCACCGCCGTTGCCCGTCAAAGCATGCTAGGACTTCACCATCTGAGCCTCCAACTCTTCCAACGATTTCCCTTTGGTCTCGGGCAAAATCTTGAGCAAGACCAGGAATCCAAACACAGCGATAGCACCAAAGATCAAGAAACTGCCCGCATTGCCCAAGTTCGACAATTCCCACGGAAAAATTTGCGTCACAACCCAGGCGGTGAACGAATTGATGAATCCGATGCAACCAATCGCCAGTCCGCGAATCCGGCTTGGATAGAGTTCCGACAGCAAAACCCACATGACCGGGCCGAGCGAAAAGGCAAAGCAGGCAATGAATCCAAGCACGCCAAACAACACCAGCATTGCATTCATCTCAATCGCTTCGCCAAGAATCGCGCCCTCATTCCTGGCGTACTGCTGAGCACCCAAGAGTTCTTTCATCTTGTTCTTGAACTCAACATCCGACTCGAACGCAGTGTCAGCAACGGTCAATAGCTTTGCTTGATCCACACCTTCCAAAGTCGCGATCTTTTCAGCCGTCAGTTGGTATTTGGCTTGATGGAACCCATACGCACAGGTCAACATGCTGATCGCAATCCCAGCGATGCCAAGCAGCAGCAGAATCCGCCGACCAAATCGATCGATCGTGACCATGGCCACAAGCGTGAACACGACCGAGGTGAAACTTAGCAAGACGCCTGAGAAGAAAGACGCGTCGACCCCAATGCCTGTCTGTTTGAAGATCGAGGTCGCGTAGAAGTAAACTGCGTTGATCCCGGTTGCCTGCTGCAAAATCCCGATCACAATTCCGACGAAAACGATGAACCGCAGAGAGGGTTTGAATAGCTCGCTGACGGAGGCTTTTTCAATGCTCTTCTCAGCATCCAAGTTGGCCTGAATCCCCTCCGCTTCTTGTTCAGCGATTGCATCACCATGCAAACGGACGAGTACTTTCTTGCCTTCCTCGATCCTTTGATTTGCAAACAGCCATCGAGGGCTTCTTGGAACGAAGAACAGAAACACAAAATAGAACAACGCTGGCAAGAGCTCGATGCCGAGCATCCAACGCCACACATTCTCGTCCGTCAAAAGTTCAGTTCCAGCCTTGTACCAGTTATTGAAAAGCAGATTGCTTAAAAAGGCCGCGAAAAAACCAAGCACAATATTCAGCTGTTGAATCGACACCAACTTCCCACGATTGGCGGCATTGGAAATCTCGGCAATGTAGGTCGGAGCCAAAATCAACGCGGCACCAAAGGCGAAACCACCAATCATTCTCGCCACACACAGCATCTCGTACGAAGTCGCGTAGGCTGAGAGCAGGGCAGACAACGCGTACAGGAATGCCACAACAATAAGTATGGGCTTGCGACCGATCACATCGCTCAGTTTCCCTGAAACGAGCATCGCAAACATCGCGACAAAGGTCGGGCAACTCGTGGCCCAACCGTTTTGCGCATCGCTGAGCTGAAAAAACGGCCCAGCGTATTCCATGACTCCAGAGATGATTCCGGCGTCAAAGCCAAACAGAAAGCCTCCAAGTGAAACAACAAAGGCGATGAATAGAGTTTGAGATTTCATGAAATGTTTGCGGGCCTCGGTCAAGCGTCCGAGAAAACCCAACCCCGGCGGACGGTTTAGGTCGGCTCTTGGTGGGTTCACTTTCCGGAATCACCGAACGGAACTGCCGGAGTATCGCGGCTGGTCGACTTAGAGAGCTTCAGATTAGAAAACCGCCTGCTGGGTATCTCGAGCAGCAGAACAATCGCGTGAAATATAAGCGATA
>JBGCGI010000039.1:0-10027 GCA_045110715.1 Rubripirellula sp. | reverse complement strand
GATCACAGGCAACTGCTTTTCGGTCGGAAGGTTCCGGCTACGGAACCAATCCCCATCAACCTTTGAAGTCGCTTCACGGACTTGATCCACCTGAGCGCTGGTCAGCTTCAATTCACGCTGAACCGCAGCGTCGCGAACCATTTGCAGCAACACCGGTTCAACAATCGGTGCCGCCGAGGTGGCCGCGGTCGGTGTTGCCTGCGCAGTGCGAACGCTCAGAATGGCGTCGCAGCAAAGCAGAAGAACGAACAGCGAGCCGAGGCGAGTCGAGGTGGTCAGCATCGGGATTGCTCCTTGGGGAAATCGACCGCAAACAAATAGCTTACGGTGAATGTAGAACCCACAGAGCAATCCGCCAAACGCGTTAGCGACGGGCTGATTTAGTCTTGCGGCGTCGGCGAACAATGCCTGCTCCAGTCGTCAAGCACGTCAAGGCAAGCAAGCTTCCGGGCTCTGGTACCGCGACAGCGGTGACGACAAAGTTGTCGAACGCAATGTCCTCCTCCAGCTCATCCAGACTCATCGTTGCACGAAGAAGTAGCTCGTCGCCGGTACCTGAAATTGGTGCCGTGTAGCTAGTGAACGTGGGGTTCAGGCTGCCGCCATCAAGGGATCCGTCATCAAATCGATCAAACAGTGCAGCGCCGTCGGCTGTTGTGGAAATGAAAGAAAGCAGTGGTGCGAACGCGCCACCGTCGATGCTGTACTCGAGTCGGAAAAAATCGTCCGTGTCCCAGTCGGAGTTGCCATCAGATGCTGCGTCCTCTGCAAAGAGCCCCGCGAAGGCGATGTTCTGAAGACCGGTGATATTCAAGCTGTCGAACGTGATCTGTGCTTCCGGCGTCGTCGCATTTGCGTCGATGTCTCGCGCGGCAAAGAAAATCGAATCGTTGTTGTTGAACATCAACAAGGATGTCGCGACACCCGGGTCGCCTTGATCCAAAACATCGAAATAAGAGCTTGTGTTTACGAACAAATCATCCGACTCGAAGATGTCGAAATCGTCCGGGGTATCGAACTCGAAAGTGAATTCCCCAACGGTTTCTTGAGCGGAGGTGTGATACGCCGTGCCAAGCAGTAGCATCAGAGTGAGAAAGCAACGCATCAAAGTGGTCTCGTTTTTCGGTGGAAAGATTAGGCCGAGCGGCAGTTCTAGGATAGATGCGCTAGCCGGGGGGTTCAACATTTGAGTTGATTGATCGGTATATATTAGTGGTGTACATGCGCCCATTTTTCGATAATGGTTAACCAGTGTCGTGGTTCACCAGTGCCATCAAGAAACTTTAGTCGGGATCGATCAGGGGTACCTACGGTGGTGGTTGTTCTAGTTTCCGCTGTGCTCGGTCGGACTGACACGTACCCGCCCGTGAACATCTTGCGTTTCGTCATTCCATCATCTTCGGCATTCGTTTCTGTCACGACTAGCAAGTCGTCGCTGTGGACAGCGCCCAATTCGTTGGCGTTGTCTACCAGTCCGTCGGCGTTGTCGTCCCAGCGTGCGATGCCGGGCTGCCCGTCACCGCCGACCGTTAGCCAAGCAACGGCTTCCTCGTCATAAACCATCCGTGTTATGGCTAACGACTCTGGGAGGTGGTCCAAGCTGTTGGTGAGCCTTCCGCTGACAAGGCTGGATCCACGATAGATAGATAGGAGCGTTGCCCCAACGACCGCGGCGGTGCGAAACCAACTGGCGAGGGCGGTGCGTTTCATCGATCGCCGTGGGAAACTGAAAGTTGCTGAATCAGACGCGTGTTGGGGTCTTCAACACGAATCGTTACCTGAATTGATTCTGGCTGGCTTAAAAAGGGAGGTGATGTTTCCTTTTCGCCGGGGTCGTCTACGCCATGCCGTCCATCGTCGTCAAGCGCATTCGCACCTAGATCGGCCGTTGCCGAGTTGATCGGGCCCCAAACTGTCCCGAGCGTTCCTATGTTGCCTTGTACATATCCGTCCCTCTCGAAGTGGTTTGAATACGTATCAAACGTTGGTTGGTAAATCCGCACGGTACCTGAAACCGAAAGCAGTTTTCCGGATCGAAATAGACTCGGTTGGTACCCGATTGCAAACGGGATCTCGCTTGTTTCTATCAGTCCGGAGTACTGAGAAAGCAACGGACCGGCTTGCCGACGACCGACCAAAGCGGCGTTGCTGATCGGAATCCCGCCGTCGCCAGCCGTGCTCAGTCGGTCAATGTAACGGGCCTGCCAACCGCGAAGCGAGCCACCCGCCAATGTCGCATAAGCAAGGTCGACATAGTCACCTCGAGTGCGAGAAATCTGATAGGAAGTGTTGGATGCGATACTCGCCGATTCCGCTTGCACCACTTGTCGGTAGGCGGGATCACTGGGCGATACAGCCAATCCAGCTGCTGTAGATATGACTGACGCAGTCCGATCAAAGACACGAACATCAAATCCCAACGCATGATTAGTCAGTACATCTTCGCCCCTGCGATCGAGCCCCCATTGATCGCCGGGTAATTCAATGTGCGCGTAATCGTACCCCAACACGAACTCCGGACGCAGGAAACCAGAAAGGCTCGATGGAGTAACGATGGGACCAGCATTGGGTGACAACGGTGGTCCGACCCGCGTGCCATCAGATGCGACAGAATTCAGGACGGTCGCTTGGCCGCTGAGTGCGAGGACCGGCATCGACGTCGGAAGCTCTCCCGTCCCGCCAATCAAGCTGGCGGGCACCCTGACATGGGCAAAGCGATTCTCGGGTTTGGCCAAATCGATTACCGAGTTTGCGGCCACAAAGGCTGTGTCATTCCCTGCGCTGTCGTAAACACGACGGACCGATAGGTCACACTGCTGA
The DNA here is from genome assembly GCA_045110715.1 of Rubripirellula sp. Classification (GTDB taxonomy): domain Bacteria; phylum Planctomycetota; class Planctomycetia; order Pirellulales; family Pirellulaceae; genus Rubripirellula. Next base: position 7,207 of record JBGCGI010000039.1, on the reverse strand, counting down.
TGAACGCCCGCCATTCCGAATAGCCATCCGAAGTTGCGATTGACGCCTCCGTTCACCGTCGTTGTTGCAGCTACCGGCCATTCGTCTGCCTGCATGAAATTCAGGGCGCCGTTCGACTGGATCGGCAACGCTGGACCGGCGGTGCCCATCAAGTTCAAGTCAGGACGGATCAGCAATACACGGCGGTGCAGTTTCAACCGGTCAGGAAACCCATTTTCTGTCGTGGTTCCGCTGCCCAAATCGGTGTCGCCATCTGTATCAACGTATGCGGGCGATGCTGGTAGCGTACTGACGTCGTATTCAGGACTGGCGAAGTAGATAATCTCGGCGTACTTCGATCGGATCACAACCGGATCAAATGAGTTCGCGTTGACAGTGTATGCACCGCCTCCGCTGGTTGCTTGATCAAGAATGTAGCGAGGGACCTTTCCCGTGAACCAGTTGTCGCCGGTCGCGACGGCGGTGAACGCAATGTAGTCATCGAAGTCACCATAACGAACGTCCGGAAGTTCTAAATTACCCGAATCAGAGTCGATCGCGGTTCGAAATAGCGATGACGTCGCATCAGTCACCGGACCTTCGTAGTACATGAAGTACCCCCGTTTCTCGGCGTCATCTGCCGACGGGTTCATGGTGACCGTGCACCCCGCCAAATCAGTTTGCAAACGCACCTGGACGTCGCGCAGTTGGTTGGAAAGTGAAACGTCGCTGCGGCTTTCCTTAATCTGTCGTCCCACGTACCCGAATGATCGAGTTAGCGCAGCCATGATCAGCAACGTGACCGTCATTGCGACCAGCATCTCGACCAAGGTAAAGGCAGCGTGCTTTGCCGATTGTCGTCGTTGGATGCGAGTCGAACGAAGGCTTGGTGGGATGAAAGTCATGACATTCATTTTCAACATGGGTTTGGCCTCAGTCACGACTTTCGAAAACAACAACATCCCGAGCATTCAAATCCTCGCCCGGTTGAAAGCCGACCGGAATGGATCGGTCGACGATGAATAAACCTCGGTACCTCTGATTCTGTCCCGTATCGGAAAGGTACTCGGCGCCGACGCTGGCTGTGTCATTCGGATCGACCTCGAAGAACCCAACGGTCATTCGGATGAGGAACACCTGCGAGTTGTCGGCGACCAAGTTGGGCATTCGCATCAGGGTCTGGTAAGCCAAGAACGGATTCTTTGTTCGGTCACGTGCTGAAGACACTGCTTGGCTGTTCTCACGAACGAAGAACGGATGCATGCTGTTGGGATTCGATCGATATTGTTCGATGACGTCGCCGTTGGCCAGCGCGTCAACGCCGCGTAGCAGACCGGTATGAACCTCGCGTCGCTGCAACTGGTCCGTCGATCCGAAGCTGCGTGATGCTAATTCGGGAGCAAATGTTCCATCGAACTGGCGTTTGTAGACGCCCGCGAACTGGGTTGGGTATCGTGGGTCCAGACCGAATCCGTAGTGATAGCCATTCAATCCGCTGGCACCCGTCACAGGCGTGTTTCCTAACGCGGCCGGATAACCACGACGGTTGTTTTGGAAGCTGCTGTAGGCCAGTTGCGTTTGATTTGTACCACCGTTGTAGGAATCAAGTTCGTCATCGCTAGCGTGTCCGGCAATCAAGCCTGCCCAGACCGGGAACTCACCGATCGTGTTCATGTTGATGGTGGCTTCGCGTTGGTTGTCGTAGCGAAGGTTGAACGGTGGCCGTAGCAAAGACGTGAATTCGTTGATCTGATTCTGCTCGCCACCGTTTGCACCGTTCAGCCGATTCGGGTCAATCATCTCGACCTCGCCACGGAACCGTGGAAGCGTATGCACCAGATCGAAAAGTCGGTGGTAGTTCGTTCCTTCGTCCTCGGCTTCGTTTCCGAAAAAGAAATTGATCAAGTGGCGGGCGGGAGAGTTGAAACGAACGGGATCGTTTCCGTTTCCGCTATCGGGATACATCGGGTCGTTTCCGATTCCCGCTAGCGAGAAGTCTTCGAACAATCGACCAGATGAAGACGCCGGAACCATCATCAATTCCAGTGACGATGCAAAGGGACGATCGAGCCAAGGATGACGTGCGAAGGTCGCGAACGGAAAATTACGTTCGTTGCCGACGAAGCTGGTAAAACGAGTTGTGCCAAGGCTACGGCCGAATCCGGCGAACCCTTCATTGACGGTGACGATCCCCGCGGTTCCGACCGGAAGGCGATCCGACGTGTTCAGGAAGCTGAATGAGTTTTTGATGTGCCCATTGTCAACGGCGCCACCGGCGCCGGTCCCACCCGTGAACGAGAAAAAGTCCTCCCTGGTCGGCGGTGATGCCGTCTCTAAGGCGGGTGCCTGCGTTTCGTAACTGAAGATCGATGCCCGCGATTGCACGGTTCCCGAAGCGTCTTTCATGCCGCCATTTTTTTGACGTGTGCCACGTGCATACGAATCGACAATCGGGTTGATGTCGGTGGGGATTCCCTCGCCGCTGATGACCGACAAATCTACGGGCATGTAGTCGACGGTGCGATAAGGATTCAAGACACGGTCATAGGGTCGTGTGGGATCAGCCAAACGCTGAAGGAATACGCTGCAATGCTGCGGCACTGTTCCCAAGAACGGTTCAGCCCCGGTGCCTGAGCTGTCTACTGGTACCCGAGCAACGCCGGTTGCCGTGGCGATGCGAATGTCTTCTGGTTCGTCCAACGCGGTGGAAGCACCGGTGTCCATATCGACGTACGCATCCGTCAGTGGATAGTCGTCGCCATTAGCACTGTCCACATCAGCTGTATTGTATCGAGTTCCCGGTTGTCGGTAGTAAGTCCGTCGCGGCAGCGGTTCGCTAACGTTCAGCCCCACGATGTCGTTTGGGAAGATGTCGAGCGGCCAGCCATTGGGACGAACCGTTCCTATCATGATCGGCAGGGCGCCGGTGTAACCAGCGGCAGGACCAAGCGGAGGTGTCATTCGATTTCCATCAGGATCAAATTGCACCAATCCCTCGTTTTGAATCAATTCGAATCGCTGTTCACTGGGCACACCTGGGACGGCACCGCCGAACGTTTTCGAGCCCAGGTTGGTGACGAAACGTGGAGCCAGCGTTGCATACTGTCCCGGTTCCAAGGTTAGGTCTTGATTGACCCAGCCGCCCAAGTCAGGTGCGAAAAACACCTGGTCGGGCTGCATGTCCGTGATGGCATTGTTGTTCAGCCACGTCGTGATTTCGTTGTAGACTTGGTTCGGATTTGACGCGGCATCGTCGAACGGTACGAACGTAATGAATCGGTCGTAGCTTAGCGGGGTAGGCGTGGCTGTACGGCTGAGTGGAATCTCGATGGACTCGGGTTGGAACGTGACAGTGTCCTGCCCCGATACATTCCGTAGCGTTTCGGGATCCAGTGCTTCGTTCCCACTGCCGGTGGCCGCGCCTACCATTGCGTAGTGTGGCTCGGAAATTGCGACACGCCACACTGGCGCGCCCATCGCTCCGGTACGAGCCGGTGCGGTCGCGGCGAGGTTCAGTTCAAATTCGTTCGTGCTCGTATTTAGCGAGAACAGTGCTTGGTCAATGCCTGGTTTGGTGGTCTCGTCGCCGTTAACGACCGGCCGGGGGCACATCAGTTCCAGCATGAAGGAACCCTGAGGCATCCGGACCTGATCCGAGTCGTCATCGGGCATCATGGCTGCCACCTTGTCCGTGCCGTCACCGCTGTCCAGATCAGTGTCATCAAGACGGACGTCGTGCAGAGCCAAGTTTTCGGTCATGATCAGCTCGGGACGTTCGGCGCCCCAGACAACGTTGTAAATGGGGGCCGGTTCGGCCGGTGGGCTCCATCCAGACATGCCAAACGGAGTTTCGTCGAAAACAAACCTGGTCATGATGCCGTCTTGGTCACGATAGTCGACGACGTTGACGGCCCACTGTGCCAAGCGACGTGCCTCGAGGTTTCGGATGTCGGTGGCGTCGGTCAATGACGCGACCGGCATGGCCAATCGCTGCGTCGGAGATTGCAAGTCGCGGCTGACCGCCATCATCAACACATACAAGTGGCGGGCGAGCATTTGCCGTCCGGTGATGACGGGCTGAGCGGGGGCGGTTCCGAATGGGTCGGTGAGTGCGTCCTGGCCGTTGGTCCAGTTGCCGAATTGGCGGATGTAGCGAGCCTTATCGTCGCCCAAGTAGTTCGGCGTCCATCCCAAGAATGACGACGGAATCGTTCCACTGACGCCGGGGCCAACAACGAAGCTTTGCGTCTCCAAACGCGGGACATCCGGAACGAGAGGTTGTGCTTGATTAGGAACGGCGGTCAAGACTTCATTCGGTTCGTCAATGATGCCATTTCCATTGTCATCGATTCCATTGCCGAAGGGTCGATTGACGTCCAGTTTGCGTCCCAGGCGTAGCTCCGGTGCAATAAGGCGTGCGACCTGCGTATCTGTCAGTGGGCCCGACGAACCATCGATCCGATTCATCAGTCGAACCAGTGCGATCAACGCTGACTGTTCGCCATTGAATGTCGGAGTATCGTCGCTGCGGCTGGCCGTGGTCAAAGCCTTTGCCAAGACTTCATTGTTGTTGAGTAGCGTTCGTAGTCGTCCCTGCAACTCTTGGGAAAGCAGCTCGTTTCCAAACTCGTCATAGCGAAGCAATGCTTCCAAGTCAGCGTAGCTGAAGTGGTTGTCGCCACTTGCATCGCCACTGGGGTCCGATTCGTAGGGGTCGTTCTGAGCTTCGTCGATCACGAAGCCACCGTTGTTCGCGTACACCGTTCCCGATTCAGCGGCGATCAGTTCACCTCCGTGTCCCAATCCGTACCCGCCACGACCAAGGGTGTCTTCTGCATAACCGGTCATTCCGCTGCTTGTGTGCGTTGCCGGTCGGGCACCATTGCGGATCGCGTCCAATGCATCGCGGACCGCTCGACCACCCATCCCGCCCATGACTTCACCAGTGGTCTGGTACCGCGATGTGATGAATTGGTTTGTTTCTGTGATGACAGCAGGGAGCAGGTCATTACCCAAAGCGTCCTTCGCGAGGATTGAAATCTCGGCAGGGCCATGACCAAGTCCGCGAAACGTCCGGCGAATTTCGTTCAGGCGACGCGTTTGCGCGTAGCGTGCGTTTGTGCTGCTAACGCCCGTTTCAATTGAGCTGACGGCCGGGCTGTGGTGGGCGTTCACATTCAAACGACCGCCCAAGTCTTCGATCATGGGAGCGATCAACGGTCGAATCAGCCGGCCGTCCGGTGCGGTCATCATCGGTAGGCGGAGGTCGATCCAGATGCTTTCTGCGAAGCCATCCAGATCGTTGTCGACGTCGAAGGGGCCTTCGGTCAGAGCCTTGGCGAGTTGATCCAGCCGTCCTGCCAATTCCGTTGTATTCGTCGGCAACGAGATCGGTGACCTCAACGCATAATTCGCGATGCCGCCAGTGAACCGGCTGTTGAAACTCGGGGATAGTATTCCGGAGCCGCCGCTCAGCGCGTTGTTGGCCAACGGAAGGGGACGGAACGTTGATCGTTGCAAGCTTGCAACGATATTCGAAAACTCAGCATTGCCCGCACTGCTCCAATCCGTTTCTTCATTCAACAAGTAGTTGATAATCGACGGACGGTGAAATGACGGGATCGTGACCGTTCGCAGAGTACCGGAGGCGTCAAATGTTCGCGTCGTGTGCGACAAGAACCAGTTGTTGTAGTCAGCTGCGTCGTATGACTCGTCGAAATCGCCGCCAAGCTGAGACTTGTCGACCTCGCTGCCAAGATGATTGGGTTGCAGCGAAACGGCGACGGCATCGTAGCCGACCGGAGGGTTGGGACCCGTATTAGTGCTGGTGGGTAATGAAGGATTCACTCCGAACTGCGTTTGCGTCGGGTTGTCGCCAACGTCTTGGTCGATCTGGGTTCCACTCAATCCGATCCCGCGTGAATTGCGAGGCGCACCATTGAGGACGAATTCGTAACCGCCCGCGGCCGTGTCGGTTGCGTCAACGTCACCATCGCCATCGGTGTCCCGGTAGAACAACGCAAAGACTTCCTGGATGCCGGCATTGGCATCGATCAGGTCTTCGGGAAGATCGACATAAAGACTGTCATGTTCCAACCATTCACCGGTGGAAGCGACCACGTACGTGGACCGGATGACACGAAAGCTGCGGTTGCGAAGCGGACCTTGAGTGAACGTGATCACGCGATTGGAGTACAGGTCATCGATGTTCAACGAACCATCGGCTGCATCAATGAACCGCATGTTGTCGTGGTGATAGGCGGGGAACCGCACAAAACCATCGCCCATCAACAACGGGCCGGCCGATTGATAATTGGTCCCTTGGAGGGCAACGACCTTCATGGGCTGCCCGGCTTGGGTGCCGTCGGTGATCCCGTAGTAGTCCGCCAGAATGGACTCGCCGTAGAACGGGTTGTTGACATCGTCCGTACCACGGATCAGCGTCATCAAGGCTTCGTCCATGACCCAGTCGATGTCTGGCGCACGCGTGGTGCGGTTGGACATTGCGAAGGCCGTCTGCCGTGACTCCGTACTGAAGACCATGTAAGCCGCGATGAGCAGACTAAAGAATGTCAGTGCGCTAAGCACGACCAGCAATAAAATGCCGTGCCGATTGTTGCGAGTATTGATTGAACGTTTCATGGTGACGCCAGGCATCGAAGAAAAGACTCAAGAGAAGGTTGGATGACTTTGGCTAGCCTCATCCGGGACCAATCATGCACTCGTGCCGATCCATCAAAGCTCATCAAGTCGAACTGAACGTTCCGTGACCGAAACGACGTTTTCGACCAACGTGGCAAATGTGTTGTCACCGAAGCTGGCGTCGGCGTAATTGACCGCTAGTCCGCCAGCATTGTTGAAACCAAAGCCCCAATCCGATCCATCCAACAAGACTTTTAGCCGCCAAACCAATTGTCCGGTGGAGTTGTCAGGGACATTGCAGAACAGATTGCTGTCTTGAGTGGTGCTGGAACCGTTCAAGGTGAATCGTTCGGCATCACCAGAACTGTCACGGCCGGAAACCGATGTCACTCGATACCAGCGGTGCACATCTCGGAACGACGGGTTGGGGATAACTGTTGGGATGCGCCGAGACAACATCAGCCAGTCGGCGGGGGCAAGTGAGTCATCCACCGATGACGACGCCAGCAAATGCACCACGCCACCCGCACCGCCGGAGAAACCGTTCGCGAAACTGACCATGCTGATTCGTTCCGAAGTCGCATTG